>DATCJY010000075.1:0-17266 GCA_036562565.1 Flavobacteriales bacterium
GCGAACGTGTACCACGTGGATGCACCTACGGGCAACATTAAAATCACCGAAGCAAAGAAGATCTTCCGCAACCCGATGGTATTGGATGCCATACCTCTGGCATATGGTGATAACTATGAAAAATTCCGCATTGTAGGTACCAATCACAAATATTCAGAGCACTATGGATGCACGTTGAAGGAAGGTGTTTTATTTGAAAGACCTTTTGAAGCAACGATTGGTTCACGCGTGGCCAAGCAAACCGGATTGAAGCTCGGAAGCACCTTCACCAGCGTACACGGTTTTGACCACGCACAAGACGGTGACCCCGATGCACACCATCACGACAGACCGTTTACCGTAGTCGGCATCTTTGAAGAAAGTGGTAGTGTGATTGATAACCTCATCCTCACGCCCGTTGAATCCATTTGGCTGGTGCATGACCATGGTCATGGAGAAGAAGAGCACGTGCATGCAGAGGGCGAAGAACACGACCCGGATGAAGGCAAAGAAGTAACAGCTTATCTCATCAAAAAAAGAAACAAGGGCGCCTTCGGTTTGCTCTCGCGACTCACTCAAGAAACCACAATGCAGCTTGCCAACGTGGCTGTTGAGAACTCTCGTCTCATAGACAATTTCGGTTTAGGAATGAGCACCATTACAGCCATAGCCGTGGCCATCATGATTCTCTCCTTCGTGAGCATTTTCATCTCACTTTATAACTCAATGAAAGAGCGCAAGTACGAGCTCGCGCTCATGCGCACCATGGGTGGCACGCGCAGAACGCTCTTCACACTTATACTGCAAGAAGGATTGATACTCGTGGTGCTCGGTTTTGCACTCGGTCTCGTCTTGAGCCGTATAGGACTGCTGATACTGAGCTCAGCGATGAGTGAGAATTTTAACTACAGTTTTGATAAGCTCGGAATCACCGTGAATGAAGTGTATTTGTTCGCATTAACTTTGCTGATCGGAATTGTGGCCTCATTATTGCCTGCACTCAGAGCATTAAGAATGGACATTTCAAAAACACTGGCAAATGGTTAAGAAGATTGTTTTTTTGGTTTTAGGAATTGCTATTGCGGTAGCGACATATGGATTTATTGCAACCGATGAAACCGCTACCAAGCAAGAAAAACCTGCGAAAGCAATGAAAATGATTGAATGGACCAGCGGACGCAGTGTGAAAGTCATTCCTCATTATGAGGAAGGTAAGGTTGTAGAGCTCACTTGGCACACCTTAACCGATGTGAGCTTCAAAGAACAATATGTTCCGGATTTGGACATGTATTACTGGAAACCAACCTTTGGTGCGAGTGTAAAAGCCCTCGAAGGCAAGGAAGTGTATATCACCGGTTATGTGATTCCGGTTGATCTGGACGAGAACTTTTATGTGGTGTCTCGTTATCCTTATGCACAGTGTTTCTTCTGCGGTGGAGCGGGCCCTGAGAGCGTTGTAGATCTTCGTTTCAGCGGCAAAAACAGACGCTATAAAACAGATGAGCGACTCACTTTTAAAGGCCGCCTAAGACTGAACGCAACGGATGTGTACCAAATGAACTATATCTTGGATAATGCGGTGGAGTACACACCACAGTAATCAAGAAGGAATCCAATGAAAATATAAAAGCGAGGCAATTTCCTCGCTTTTTTTATGACTTCATTTCAAATAGAAGCTATCTCTTTTTTATGAATTAAGCTTCAACACCGCTAAGAACGCTTCTTGTGGAACTTCTACTGAACCCACCTGACGCATGCGTTTCTTACCTTCTTTCTGCTTTTCAAGAAGTTTACGCTTACGAGAGATATCACCACCATAACATTTTGCCGTAACGTCCTTACGCAATGCGCTGATGGTTTCACGTGCAATAATCTTGGAACCGATAGCGGCCTGCAATGCAATTTCAAATTGCTGGCGTGGAATCAACTCTTTGAGTTTGATACAAATCTTCTTACCCAAATCAAACGCATGATCGCGGTGAATCAATGCAGATAAAGCATCCACCTGATCTCCATTGAGCAGGATGTCCATCTTTACCAAATCACTTTGTCTGTAGCCTATCGGGTGGTAATCAAACGAAGCATAACCACGTGAAATGGTTTTCAATCGGTCATAGAAGTCAAAGACGATTTCGGCCAACGGCATTTCGAAATTGAGTTCCACACGGTCCGAGGTGAGATAGGTCTGACCCACGATGGTGCCTCGTTTTTCAATACAAAGCGTCATCACCGGACCCACATAGTCTGCTTTGGTAATGACTTGTGCTTTGATATATGGCTCTTCCACATAATCCAAACGGTTTGAATCAGGCAATTCCGATGGGTTGTGGATTTCTATCTTTTCACCTTTTGTGGTATAAGCGTAGTAGGATACGTTGGGTACTGTGGTAATCACAGTCATGTTGAACTCGCGCTCTAGACGCTCTTGGATGATCTCCATGTGTAACATGCCTAGGAATCCGCAACGGAAACCGAAGCCCAGTGCTTGAGAGCTTTCAGGCTCAAAAACCAATGAGGCATCGTTGAGTTGGAGCTTCTCCATGGAGGCGCGGAGGTCTTCATAGTCCTCTGTATCCACAGGATAAACACCGGCAAACACCATTGGTTTCACCTCTTCAAAACCTTTGGCCGGCTCAGCACATGGGCGATCCACGTGAGTAATTGTATCACCCACTTTTACTTCTGTTGCCTTCTTAATCCCGGAGATGATATAACCGATGTTACCGGCTTTAACTTCATTGCGCGGCTGCAAATCCAATCCCATCACACCTACTTCATCGGCTTCATAGATGGTATTGGTGTTCATGAATTTTACCTTATCGCCCTTGCGGATGGTACCGTTGAGCATGCGGTAATAGGCGATGATACCACGGAATGAGTTGAATACAGAGTCAAAAATCATGGCCTGCAGCGGTGCGTTTTCATCTCCTTTTGGTGCAGGAATGCGTTCGCAAATAGCTTGCAGGATTTCATCCACACCTTGACCGGTCTTACCGCTGGCATGGATGATTTCTTCGCGTTTGCAGCCTATGAGGTCCACAATTTGGTCTTTCACCACTTCCGGCTCGGCATTGGGCAAATCGAGTTTATTCAACACCGGAATGATTTCCAAATCGTGCTCTAGTGCGAGATAGAGGTTGGAAATGGTTTGTGCCTGAATTCCCTGGGTTGAATCCACAATGAGCAAGGCACCTTCACAAGCGGCAATGGAGCGAGATACCTCATAAGAGAAGTCCACGTGGCCGGGTGTATCAATGAGGTTCAGCACATAGTTTTCTCCTTTGTGCGTGTAGTTCATCTGGATCGCGTGGGCTTTGATGGTAATCCCCTTTTCGCGCTCAAGGTCCATGTCATCCAAGGTTTGAGCCACCAGTTTGCGGTTATCAACCGCACCGGTCACCTGCAACAGGCGGTCAGCCAATGTGCTCTTTCCATGGTCAATGTGGGCGATGATGCAAAAGTTGCGAATATTCTTCATGTGTGTGTTCCAAGTTCCCCCGAAAATCCAGGGCGCGCAAAGTTACTAGTTTGTAATGCTAAAATCGCTATGCCTGCAGCGCAACTTTAAATCGAAAAAAAGCCGCTCCCGAAACCAGGAACGGCTTTTCTATTTTGATTTGATACTTTATCAGAATTTCACGATGCGTTTTACAACATTGTGACCATTGGCTTCAATTCTAACGGTGTAGATGCCGTTTTCAAAGCCTGACAAGTCAATAGTGCGTTGGTTGTTAGCTGAAAGAATCAACTGACCTTGTGCGTTGTAAACAGTGATATCAGCTGTAGTTGCATCAGCTAGGAACACAAGACCTGATGTTGGGTTAGGATAAACCACCAAAGCAGCACCTTCAACTTCGTTCACGCTGTTGATAATGTCCACGGTGATAGTGATTTCGCCAAATACCGTGTTGTTTGAAGCAGAAGTAGCTCTCACAACTGCAGTACCGTTGGCAACAGCTGTCACCAAACCTGCATTGCTCACGGTTACAACATCGGTACCGGACTGAACAGACCAAACAACGTTTTGATCAGCTTCCGCAGGAAGAACTGTAGCAACGAGTTGTACAGTAGCCCCTTCAGTGGTCAATGTTGTAGAAGCTCCTCCTTGTGTTGTAACAGTGATGGACTCCACCTCAACCACTTGACCGGTGATGACGATTTCGATTTCATCATAGATATCTTCGTCAACTAAGGATGTAGCGCGGACAACCGCTGTTCCGTTGGCAAGAGCAGTTACAAGACCATTCTCATCAACAATTGCAAACTCCACTCCGGAGGTTACTGTCCACTCAACCTCTTGGCTGGCTGTAGCAGGAGTAACAGTAGCAATCAATTGTAATGTACCACCATTGGTAGTGATTTCAGCAGCTCCACCATTCTCAACCGTAATAACTACTTCGATATCTTCCTCTTGGTTGGTAATGGTTACTTCGATTTCGCCATAAATCGCTTCATCGGATACTGAAGTAGCACGCACGGTCACTACACCGTTATCAACTGCGGTCAAAAGACCGGATTCGCTGATAGTAGC
The DNA here is from genome assembly GCA_036562565.1 of Flavobacteriales bacterium. Classification (GTDB taxonomy): domain Bacteria; phylum Bacteroidota; class Bacteroidia; order Flavobacteriales_D; family Sanyastnellaceae; genus DATCJY01. Next base: position 4,511 of record DATCJY010000075.1, read on the forward strand.
AAATTCTTCACCTGCTTCGATAGACCAAACAACGTTTTGGTTAGCATCGGCAGGAGTAACAGTGGCTACCAATTGCAAAGTGCCATTGTCTGTATTTATCACAGCAGGCACACCACCTTCAGTAGTTACCACAACCGCCTCCACAGCAACTACAGGACACACGTGGAATTCAGAAGATGAATTGCGAGGAGCCGGAACAGCAGTGATGAAATCTTCAGCGTTGTTGTTGGTGTCTTGGCAACCGTTTTCTTTTCTGAAGGCCGCTGTTGTGTTTGAAATGGCCGGACCAACGGCACCTTCGTAACCATTAGCAGTACCCAGACCCACTAGATCAACGATGTTGTCATTGGTAGGGTTAGCGCCTTCCACCGGTACGGATGAGTTGGCAAGAACGAGTTTCAAATTCGTTCCACCCATTGCAATAGGATCTGCAGGAATGAAATCCGGAGTAGGAAGCGGGTCTGTACCGCCCGTTCCTTGAGCTTGTTGTACCAAAAAGTACTGACCCGGTTGCAATTCGAAATCAGGAAGGATGGTGATTTGACTGGCCCAACCTGTACCCGCAGCGGAAGCATACTGAATGCTCCAGCCACCGATGTTCACAGGTTCCTGACCACGGTTGAACAACTCCACGAAATCGTGTGTGTATGTCGCACCGCTGTTTCCACCACCACCATAGATTTGGCTGATAACCACCTGGCTGCTTACGTTACCGCTCCAACAAGCAGCTAGCAAAAGAATGAGTGCTTTTAGGGTGAGTAAATGTTTTTTCATAGATAAAAATTAGAATTTGGGATACAATTAAATTGGGACACAAAGATATCTGAAACCACTTGACTCGTTCCAATTCTTCTCAGTGGCACAAATTCTGTATTGATATATAGTCTAAGTAAGAATTCAACTCATGAAACACTCTGTAGCTCCCTATTCTGTTATTGCCAAAGCGTTATTCATGTTGGTATTGGCGCTTTTCATACACACCGATGCCGATGCGCAAAAACAACGCAGGCATGCACGCAAACACGATCGCCTGCACGAACGCATCGACCGCTTGGAAAGCAGTGGCTCCATGAGCTATGAGCAAAAAAAGAAAATCGATAAACGCGAGAAAAAACTGCACCGTGCCGAGCGCAAATCAGTAAGAGACGGAGTTATCTCTGCCGATGAGCAGCGCAAAATCAACCGCAAATACCGCAAAACCAAGCGCGCGGTAAACCAGGCTGAAAAAGGTAAATAACAAATTTATCGGTGATAAAATGCGGCTACAACACGTTGATGCGCGAAGCCAACTCCTCGCGGTAATTGCCTCCAACCGATATCTCTTTTCCTACATCACCTAGTACCACTTCACCGCCACTGATGTAAGTGATTTTCTCCATGTTCACGATGTAAGAACGGTGCACACGTTGGAATACGGAATTGGACAATTTGCGCTCGATATCCTTCATGGTAGCATGAATTACATATTTGATGTCTTTTGTAACTACTTGCATGTAATCCTTGAGTGCTTCCACATAGTAGATATCATTGGTATCCAATCGAACCAATTTTGATTGGTGCTTGATGAAGAGATAATTCGCATTGGTCTTGTACTCTGTGAGTGAGCGCAAGAAATTGTTTTCCACGCGCACTTCCATTTCGCGGGCGTGCTTGTGCATGGCCATTTCAATGGTGGTGCGCAAATTCACTTCTTGAAAAGGCTTGATAATATAGCCGTGAGGTTCTGTGTATTTGGCTTTCTCAACGGTGGCTTCATCTGCGTTGGCTGTGAGGTAAATGATTGGGATATCCATTTCCTTGCGCAATGCATCTGCCACATCAATCCCCGTCATGTCCCCTTTGATTTGAATATCCAACAAAGCCAAATCAGGTTTTGTTTCACGTGCCAAGTCCATGGCTTTTTTACCATTGTCGGTTTGAGCTACTACTTCATAACCCAATTTGATCAAGCGTTGTTCGATGTCTTTGCGAACAATAACCTCGTCTTCCACGAGTAGAATTTTCACAGCCATGTTTACAGAATTTTGGAAAGTAAATTGTCCGTGTAAAAATAAGTAGTTTCTCAGGCAGAACTATTTTCTAATAAACGTCAAAGTATGGGCGGTTCCCTTGTTGGATTTGGTATTGAGTGTGCCATCAAGTTGTTCGGTCAATGCATTTACCAAAGTCAACCCGAGTGATCCTGAATGCTTTGCATCCAATGTGCTCGGCAATCCTATGCCATCATCTTTGATGACGAGCTCTATTTTGCCGCCTTTCTTTTCTTTTACTTGAATACAGAGCTTTCCTTTTTTGCGACCAACGAATGCGTATTTCATCGCATTGCTCACTAGCTCATTCACGATGAGTCCGCATGGTATGGACTGGTCTAAACCTATGAGTACTTTATCCATTTCCATCACCAGTTCCACATGCGTATTGGGATTGCCGTAGCTCTGCACGAGGTTGGCTGCGATGGATTTGATGTATTCTGTGAAATCAATCGCGCTGAAATCGGAGTTGCGGTAAATGGTCTCGTGAATGAGCGACATGCTGTTTATGCGCTCTTGACTTTCACGCAGCACATTCAATGTAGCTTCATCATTCACATAAGCAGATTGCAGGTTGAGCATGCTGGAGATAATCTGCAAATTGTTTTTCACACGGTGGTGTATTTCCTTGAGCAATACCTCTTTCTCCTTCAGCGATTGGCGCATGCTCTTTTCATATTCCTTACGCTCGGTGATATCCGATGCGAGACATGAAATCTCTATGAATTCATCATCGATGTAAACCGGGTTGAGGAAGAGCTCTAACCAAATCGTATCACCATGGACATCCAGAATGGGTATCTCGGTTTGTTGTGGTTTACCGCTGAATGCCTTCTCAAAAGCTTTGAGTTGGTTTTGATACAAATCAGGATGCAGGAATGGCTCCACATTTTTGATGGTATCGCTACCGATGGCTGCATCACTACCAAAGTGCTGTGTTGTCCAGATTTTGAAATTGCGGTTGAAATTGGTGATGTGACCTTTGAGGTCTACCGTCCACATCATCAAGTTCACTGTGGAGTTGAAGATGGCTTCAAGCTTTGCACGTTGTTCGTTGGTCTCGCGCTGTTGTTGTTCCAGGCGTTGTTGTGTGCTCTTGTGCAATGCAATCTCTTGCTTCAAAACGGTATTGAGCTCTTCCACAAGGCGCATACGCACTTGCTCTTGTGCCAATCGATTTCTGTCGGACAAGTTGGTGAGGGTTATCTGTATGGAAGGTTTATTCTCATAAATGGTCAATACCATTTTGATACCTGCAGCAAATGTTTCACCTTGAAGGGATACCATTTGCAATTCCATATACTCTACCTCAAGACCTTGGCGCACATCACTGAGGTTTTGCAATACCTGGTTCTTGAATGGTTCACTGATGAACTCTTCAAAGAATTCATTGTACACTTCGTCTTCATCTTCGGCACCAAGGAGTGTATAGGCTGCATTGTTCAGATACTTGATGCGACCATCTGTGAGGATGATGACTCCGTTAGGCAAGTTCTCCAACAAGTTCTTGAAGCGCACCACTCCGCGTTCCAGAGCAAGTTCTATCTTCTTGCGCTCGGTTACATTGGTCATTACAAGGGCCAATGTCAATTCGCCTTTATAGGTGATATAACTTCCCGTAACTTCCACGAACAGTGGCTTATCATTCGGATACAGACGTATTTCCGTCTTGCTTCCCGGTACGATTTTCAAACTTGATTTGATTCTGCTCAATTCCGTTTGCGGAATAAAATCAGTGAGTTTCAAACCAATGATGTTTTCGCCCGATGAATAATCGAACATGCTTGCAAACTGATTGTTACACATGACGATATCACCATTCCTCTCAAATACCACTCCTTCACTGGAAAGATTGGTGAGCGAGCGCAGCCATTGTTCGCGCTCCTGCAAATCGAACTCTATCTGCTTCTTCTCCGTAAAGTCAATGATAGTTCCGCTGATGATTTCTCTGCCGCTGGGCAATCTTTCTAGAAAACAGTTTTCAAGGCATGTAGCAGTTGTGCCGTCTTTTCTGTTTACCTCAATCTCAAAGTTTTTGAGTACTATTTTTTCACGCAATTGCTTGATGTACTCCTTGCGTGATTCAGGATTTTTATAAAGCTCTATGGCATTGATGCCCAGCAAATCCTTCTCTGACTCATAGCCGAAGATTTTTGCAAATGCTTCATTGCAAGAAAGAATTTTACCTTCTACATCAATCTTATAAACGCCTGCAAGGTTCTGGTCGAAGAGTTGTCTGTACTGACCATAAATAGAAAATTTCTTTTGTTGACTCAGGCGTAAATAACCGTATTCCTTACCATCAATGGTGAACTTGTTAAAGAAGAAATGCTCTTCGTCAGAAGTCTCTTTATCTATGTAAATGCCTTGTTCTAACAGCGCTTTGCTGATGGCTTCTATTTTTTCACGTGGCACATTGTACCCGATGGTGGTATAGATATCAGTGGCTGTGCTTTCGTGTATGTATATGGAGAAATGATCTTCGAAACAGTTGTTGCATTTTATGATAGCCAACGAATAACAATCCACCACCGCCAAGGGCTCAAACGGGTGGTCAAGAATTTTGTCGAATGTAGAAAGCGCGTTCACTTCTAATTATTGTTCATCAGTTTCTTTAGGAAGTTTGATGCGTTGACCATTTATCTTCACAGCAATTCCTTGTTTATACTCTATGGTCATCTCAAGGTTTCCTAGTTCGTTATAATACTCCCATTTGCCGTGCAGCTCTCCGGCTTCGTATCCGCCCACCATTTGCAACTTGCCATTGTAATACCAATACTTGTGTTTACCATATGGAACACCTTGTAGGAATTCACCCTGAAAAGCTTTCTGCCCATTGTCGTACTTCCACACCCAAACTCCATTGAGCTCTCCATCTTGGTATTCGCCTTCTTCATAGTGGTCATTTACTTTCAGCACCCATGGGCCGCTTTTATAACCATCAATGTAATCTCCTTCTTTAATCACATTGCCCAAGCTGTCATATTCTATGGCTCTGCCATCTTCTTTTCCTTTGCGGTAGTATTCATCGCGGTGAATGTTTCCATTTGGAAAATACCAAATCCATTTACCGGTTGGCAAGTCTCTGGTGTAAGTTCCTTTCTGTTCCTGTTTTCCATTCTCGAAATAGAAAACCCATGGACCATCTTTTTCACCTTCCACATAACTACCTTCTGCGCGCAATGTACCACTGGTATAAAACAATTTCCACGGACCGATGCGTCTTCCTAGGCTATCAATCATTCCTTCACCCACGCGCACATCGCGGTCATAGAGAGCCCCACCAATTAAGTTGCCTGACTCATCGTATTCTTTGAAATTGCCTTGTTTCTTGCCATCGCGATAGGTTCCGGTAAGTTTGATGACTCCATTTTCATGGTATTCATTTCTGATATCCAACAACATGGTGGCAGCTTCATCAATGACTAACACGTCATCTTCATACTTCTCCATTTTCTCAATGTTGCCAAACCTGTTGTAAAACTTGAACACACCGTGTCGCAAGCCATTGGCATAGTTACCTTCTTCTTTTATCGTTTTATTATCCGGATACATTTCACGCCAAATACCAGTTTTACGTCCTTCTGAATTATAACGGTTGATGCGTTCTTCAGCATAAATAAAACCGTTGCGATAAGTGATGTGCGTGATGACTCTTCCGTCTTTATCGTATTCTACACCCGGTCCTTCTTCTTTGTTGTTCACAAACTGCAGCGTTTTCCAAAGTTCACCTGTATCGTAGTAGTAACGTGCCGGACCTTCCTTGATATTGTTCACATTGGTAAACTCCTCAATGAGTATTCCTGCCGGGGAGTAAATACGTTCAGGACCGTTCTTAAAATCCTGTACATAGGTAATGGTGCGCTCCAACGTGGAGTCTTCTCTGTAAAATTTCCACACCGAATCCAATTTGAAATTGATGCGATAGCCTTCGCTTTTAAGCCCACCATGAGGATAATAAGTACGCCAGTATCCATCCGGCTTTCCATCGCGCATGGTGCCCTCGCTGCTCACGGTACCGTCTTGGTAATAATATTTTACATGCTTCTCCTGAGCCTGAGCAGCGAAACCAAAAAGAACGAATAGGAATATTAAAATCTTTTGCATGCCGAATACGTTCACAAAACTAACCCAACCCTTCCAATTTCACGTGTAACGCATCTAAGGGTTGAATTCATTCACATCCTTAAATAATATCTTTTTTTAAAATAGTATAGTTTTCGTTTATAGGGCTGTTGGTTGGTTGTAAAACTTTTTGCCCATTTGGTTGCAAGATGAGGATGTACACATAGGGATAAAAGAGATTAACAGGTTTTTAGATGTCATTTGTTTTGACTTTTAGATACTTGACCGCGTTGTTAACAATACGTGGATGAAGAAGAGGTTTGAAAAAAAATTGCGTGGATGAGCGTTGAATTTGTTGGTTGAATGGTTTGAAAATATCCCAAAGAAAATAATAGCAAATGTGGCAATGTTGAAAGCTTTGTATACCTGAACAAAAAATCCGGTATTGCAAATTTTCTTTCCAGAAAGTTATTGGAAAGTTCGAAGGGGTATTATCAATAATTTGTCAATAACTACATGAAGCGTTGAAATTGAAGGATTGGCGGCTGAGAATTGTGTCGAAAGGTTCAGATTTCATGTGGCACACATGCTAATTTTGAGCACGTTAAAAATTGAGATAATAATAGAGCGATGAAAAGAATTCACATTGGTGCCGATCATGCCGGCTTTGAATTGAAAACGAAGGTGATAGAAAAATTGAAAGCCGAGGGCTATGAAGTAGTGGATCATGGTACGCATTCATTGGACAGTGTGGATTATCCTGATTACGCGCACCCAACGGCAGCAGCTGTGGAAAAAGAAAAAGGCCAAGGCATACTAATATGTGGTTCTGCAAACGGTGTGGCCATCACGGCTAACAAGCACCAGGGAATTAGAGCTGCTATTTGCTGGTCAGTGGAAATCAGCAAGCTTGCACGTCAGCACAACGATGCAAATATTCTATGCATTCCTGCCCGCTTCGTATCAGAACAAGAAGCAATGAACATCGTGGATGCATTCTTTACTACCGATTTTGAAGGCGGAAGACACCTCAATAGAGTCAATAAAATAGCGTGTCAATAATCTAAAATATATATATATACAATTAGCGTATGATTAAAATGAGACACCTCGTGTTAGCGGCTTGTTTGACCGTTTTTCACGTGAATCATTCTTTGGCACAGCGCAATGAAGATGCTGTAAAATATGCCAATACGATTGTAGAAGAAGATTTAAAAAAGCATTTGCAAATACTTGCCTCTGATGAGTACGAAGGCCGTGAGACCGGAAGACCCGGACAAAAGAAGGCCGCAGAGTACCTAGCTAGGTACTATGAATCGTTGGGTGTGGAACCGGTAGTGAATGGTTCATGGTTTCAGACCTATCCATTAAAGATCGAAAGCAATCTTGGTTCATACGCTATGGTGAATGGTCAACGCTATGATTATGTGAAAGACTTTTATCTCTTTGGTTCAGAATGGACAGCGCTTGAGAGCAGTGATATCGTATTCGTAGGATATGGTATTGATGATGAACGTTACAGCGATTACAAAACCAAGGTTGACCTTCAAGGAAAGGTGGCGCTTTGTATCCTAGGCGAACCTATGGAAGAAGATGGTAAGAGTAAAATCACGGGAGATTATAATCTATCCGCTTGGAGCCAAGAATGGGACAAGAAAACCAAAGCTGTTGCAGAGCGCGGTGCTAAAGGAATCATCTTCGTAAACATGTACTTTGATATGTATATCTCACGTATCCGTTATTGGTTGGAAGTTCCATCCATGACCTTGGACTACGGAAAGAAAAAAGAAGATGTAGATGGTTCACCCATTCCTGAAGTATTTGTGAGTAAACGATTGGCTAACGATTTGCTAAGCGGATGCAAGAAAGATGTGGAATCCTTGCAAAAGAAAATCTCTAAGAGCATGAAGAGCAAACCTTTTGCTCTGAAAAAAGCAAACGTGAAATTCCATGTGGAACAGAAGAAAGAATCGCTTGAAGCCGAGAACGTGTTGTGTTTCATCGAAGGTTCTGATCCGGAGTTGAAACATGAAATAGTGGTTATCTCAGCTCACTATGACCACATTGGTATAGTGAATGGAGAAATCAATAATGGAGCCGATGACGATGGTAGCGGAACGGTTACTACCATGGAGATTGCTGAAGCATTCGTATTGGCTAAGAAAGATGGTAAGGGTCCGCGCAGAAGTGTTCTTATCCTCAATGTAAGTGGTGAGGAAAAAGGTTTGCTTGGCAGTGAATGGTATTCGGCTAATCCGGTATTTCCATTGGAAAACACAGTGTGCAACCTCAACATCGATATGATTGGAAGAGAGGATAAAAAGCACGCTGGTCAGAACTATGTGTACATCATCGGTTCCGATAAGTTGAGCACCGAACTGCACGCTATCTCCGAGGAAACCAATAAGACGTATTCCAATATGATTTTGGATTACACTTACAACGACCCTAAAGACCCGAACAGATTCTACTATCGATCAGATCACTACAATTTCGCTAAGCACAATATTCCGGTGATTTTCTACTTCAGCGGAGTGCATGAAGACTACCACAAGCCAACAGATGATGAGCACAAGATTCTCTATGGGAAAATGGTGAACACGGCAAGGCTCATTTTCCACACTGCGTGGGAAGTGGCCAACCGCGATAAAAGATTGTTAGTGGATGTAGAAAACGTCTTTGAAAATCATTGATTGGTCGCGATTCCATGTGGAACGCTCCAATAGATAGATATCTAAAAACCCCTGTCGAAGGTTGATAATCGACAGGGGTTTTTTTATATCAATTAAATATGAATTTAATCTTGAAGCTATGATTGTCTTATTGTGCATTTATGGAAGAAGCACTCTTACAACTTCTCAATAAGAAGCCAAACACCAAGGCCCAACGCGATGAGTGAAAGCACTCCGTTGTAAACTTTGTTATTGACTTTGCAAACCTGAATAAGCAACCAGGCGATGGTAAGTATTACCACAATAATGGCGAGCTGACCTACTTCCACACCCAAGTTGAACAACAACAAACTCTTTATCAGAGAGCTCGTTTCATCATAGATCATGCGGAAGAACGAGGAGAAACCCAAGCCATGAATGATTCCGAAGATGGTGGTCACTACATAGCGCGTCCATGGAACGTGGTTGGCTGAATGTTTTAGGTAAGAAATATTGGTGAGAGCAGTGACTACGATAGAAGCCGGAATCAACAACTCAACGTAGTAAGATGAAAAGCGTACCACACCAAATGCAGCGAGTGCTAATGAAATACTGTGACCAAGGGTGAAAGCCGTAGCGAGCCATACCACAGGTTTCCATTGTTTCCAAGTATAAGGAGCACACAGGGCCAGCAAGAACAACATGTGATCATAACCGCTGATATCTGTAATGTGCCTAATGCCGTCAGTAAAGTGTTGCCACATACGTTAATGTTTTTTCTGGTAATGGTAAATGTCAAATGGGAATTCGTTAAGAGTGCCGGAGATGGCACGGCGCACATGTGTCTTGGTCCACTGCGATTCATCAATAGCCGGGAAGAATGTATCGGCATCATCGAACGATGCATCCACATGCGTGAGATACATTTCATCTACCAAGCCTTTCTCAAGAGCGAGTTTATAAATCTGTCCGCCACCGGTAATGAAAGCTTCTTCTTCACCATTGCTGCGCGCAAGTGAAATAGCCTCTTCCAGCGAAGTGCAGGTATAACATTCTTCCACCATGTAATCCTCGTTGCGCGAGATAATCACATTCACTCTGTTGGGGAGTGGACGGTATTTAGGAGGAATGCTTTCAAAACTCTTGCGGCCCATAATCACATGATGACCCCAAGTTGTTTCTTTGAAAAACTGCATGTCCTCACCCAAGTGCCAGAGCAAATCATTGTTGCGACCCAACTCATTGTTCTTACCAATGGCTGCGATGATGAATACCTTGAAAGGTGGTAAGTCGTTGATGTGCTCGGTGATGAGCGGTGGATTTTCTTCAATCATGTATTCACTTAACGAAGGGCGAATTAAGCGAATAAATTTTAATGCAAGGCCATGGCGTGTTGCAACTAGTCAAATGTCTCTTGCATAATCTTTTTCTTAAATGTAGGAAACACATAACCCATCCTGAATCCGAGCGTGATATTGGGTGTTGAGAACTTGCCCTCATCCATCATGCCGAATATTCTAGGATGAAGAACGTACGGTTCCATATCCAGTGGATCGATGCGATTATGATGTGTTACACTGCGATAGCGATAGCCTAAGCCGAAATAAGCATCATACACAAATCTACCTTTTATACCTTGGTAACCAATCATTAGGTTGGCACTAAAAATTTCACGTGACACAGTAATGCTGTCTCAGTACATTACGGAATCAGGTGCAAAGCGTGCAGTGTTTTTGGGTCAAAGCTCACGATCGATATATTTATTTATACGCTTGAACTCGTTGCGGTGATAATCAATACCAAGAGAAACATACGGTCCGGTGGGTGCAGTTTTTTGTAAATAAAATTTCTCTTCGAGAGCGAAGCGATAACCTTTGGGATACATGATAGCGGCAGTAAGTTGAGTAGATAATGTTTTGTTATGTCTAAGCTCATAACTCAACTCCAGAGAAGGTTGCAAAACGTTGAACAACCTCAGTGGTGCCACTTTGAGCATATGATTTCCATTCTCTTTAGTGTAATTAGGTTTTCTGCCGAATGGATGATTCATACTGCGATGGATAATGGTATCGCTTTGCAGATTTCGAATGGCAATCGGTGAAGCATAATTGAAGCGCTTGGGCGTGAAAGCGTCCACTATCATGCCATAACCACCATTGAAATAGAGATTGAGCCAAAAGGCAGCAGAGAGCTTAGGTATCACAATTACCTGATGCCTGGCAGTGTCATTTTGAACATAAAAAATCAATGGCTCTTTTGAGCGTTTCTCAGTGAGGTGAACAGCACCGTTGTGTACCGACACAGTATCTTGTCTGTGTATTACTTGTTGTTCAGCATCGGGATACACCTGCACGGTTTTGTAAGTTTTATTGAATAGCAATGCGCATGAGGAAAGCATGAGCACAAGAGTTACTAAAAGAAGAAGCCTTAGCCGATAGAACATAAAAATTAGTATGGTTAGCTGGAAGACGTGCTAAGGTGTGTATTGGTTGTCGGTCAATAATTTCAGATAAACTTTCAATGTTGTACCACAAGTTTTTTAGTTTCACCACCTTTTTCTCCATGAATTCTTAATAGATAGATTCCAGTATTGAGTTGTGACAACTGCAGTGTTTCTGAAAGCACTGATAATCCTGATTTTTCCAAAACAATATGTCCGGCCAAATCCATTACTTGAATGTAGTACATTGGAGTAGAGCTTTCTATCCGAGCGAGGTTATTGGCTGGTTGAGGATAAACCGTGAGTAGCGAGGTTGGAATAGAACCATCGGCAATTCCATTTGTTATGTCCATAATTGCTATATAGCCTTCAAAGGAATTGGGATTGAGTATATTGAATTGATAGGCATTAGGTGTAGTCATTTGCTGTGTGCTCTCAGTTGTACCAAATAGATAAAGCAGACCGTTCCGTGCATCTGCTAACTGTTGTCTCTCGGACAAATTTCCTCCATAGTAAGTACAATAGATCAATTCATAATCTTGGTTTAATAGCATGATGAAGCCATCATGATTGCCTTGTAAGGATGATTGGCTGGCATTGGATGAGGTAGGTAAGTTGTTGTAATTCGTATATCCACTCAGTACAATATGGTTGTTCCATTCAGTTATATTATTGAGCGATGTGCCGCTGGATTCACCCACATAACTGGACCAAAGCAGTTCTCCTTGCGTGTTCATATGGAGAACAAAAGATGCTAGAATATGTGGCGTAGAATACAATGCATTATTGCTAATTGGTAAATTGTTTGATGTAGATGTTCCTGATACCCAAAGTCGATCATTACTATCAACCATCATGTCCATTCCAGTTTCAAAGCCTGAACCACCAAAGTATGTACTCCAATTGAGTTGGTAATTACTATCAAACTGTGCAATAAATAAATCACTACCACCGGCATTCTCTTCTTGCAAAGAACCTGATGTAGACATACCTGTTGGAGATGATGATTGTCCCATTATATAAATATTTCCTTGAGAATCTCCGTTGATACGCCATGCTTGATCGGCTTCGGAAGTACCCATTAATGTACAGTATTCGACTTGACCATCGATCGACATAACCAACATGAAAGCATCAAAACCGCCAGCATTATTAGGTTGTGTTGCATCTGTTGTAGTAAAGTATTCACCAGAAGCTGTACTTCCCACACAAACCACTTTGTTATTGATAACGGCTAAGCCAAGAATTGCGTCATACTCATTTGTACCATACATCGTCAGCCATTCTATATTTCCGCTCAGGTCTAAACAACCAATGAAACCGTCTAATGACCCTGCATGCAATTGCTGATGACTTCCAATAGTGCCTTGCATATTATCAGCGAAACTGGTACCACAAAAGAATAATTTATCGTTGTGAAAGACCATTTCTGTTAGGTTATCATTGCCTATACCACCAAAGTAGCTGCAGTATTTAAGGGTATGATCAGGATTGAATATAGCAATGAAGGCATCTTCGTCTTGGGCAGCTCCTGAGTAGAACTGCTGAAATGCAGTTGGAGTCGTGGGTA
>DATCJY010000087.1:0-85067 GCA_036562565.1 Flavobacteriales bacterium
AAGTAACAATGAACCAAACGGAGTGAAGGTTGATTGCTTGATGTGCATCAGACGGTTGTTGCGTATATGCACGTCCTCTACCCTCAACATTTCATTGATTTGTGTGATCACACTGCGTGTCAATACATCCGTATCCTCTAAGATTTTGGAAAAAGCCGGAGTTTCGGAAAGCTCATCATTGATGATGCTGAAGGAATTATTGATAGCATACAGCGCTATGCCGATTGACCATTTCAAATCGATCACGCGTTCGGATTGGTCAGGATAGGCCTGAGCATAAAGTTCCAAACGCTTCAATGCCTTCTCAATCCTAGATCTAATGTCTTCAAGTTGTTTTACTTTTTGGAACTGACGAGTCAAGAGGAAGTCTCTCTGCACTTGCATCGATTCTGATACTTTGGCATGGAGGAAGTTCAGTTCAGATTTGATCTGATACGAACGAATTATTTCCTCTTGACTCCGCTCCAATTGGAGCGCGCTCCGGTAAGCAAATGTGGATATGATCAGCAAGACACATATCGCCAAAATGAAGACAGGAGTGAAAAAGCCGGATGATATTTTCCTTTTCTGTTTTTCGACCACTGTATCACATTTTAATAGAAACTACAATCGGAGTAAAAAATTATCGCGGTTGAGGCCAGAAGTGTGATACTGCCAATTAATGCTCAACACTTCTGATAAAACCCTTTTCAATTCTCCGAAATCTGAAGGCTTGTTGATGTAGATATTGGCTCCCTGTACAAAGGTTTCCTCTATGTCCTTCTCTGAAGAAGAAGTAGAGTACATTGCAACCGAAAGATCTTTGAGATCCTTGTTTGCTCGTATTTCTCTCAAGCATTCAAGTCCTCCTTTTCGTGGCATGTTGATATCTAGGAATAATACATGAGGAAGCCGGGCCCCCGGTGAAAGAAGATACTCCATGAGCTCAACACCGTCATTAACGGTTTTGACCACCGTCTTCATTTTGAGCTCTTCAAAAGCATCGCTAAAGAAGATGCGGTCATCTTCATCATCATCTGCAAGCAGCACAAAGATTGTTTCGTTTTGCATATAATAGTTTTTAGTAATGGTGTTTAATTCCGGCAAATGTAGAGGTTGCAGTTGTTTTGCATTAAATCTGTTTTTCAGATACGCTTCTTCTCATGCGTATAATTTTCTGAAAAGCTGACGGAGTGAGGCCTGTAGTCTTTTTAAACTGGCCTGAAAGGTGTGCTACACTGCTGTAATGCAGTTTGAAAGATATCTCTGTTAATGTTAATTGGTCAACCATCAGCAGCTCTTTTACGCGCTCTATTTTTTGGAGGATTATAAAGTTCTCAATGGATGAAAATGTAACTTCGGAAAAAACATTGGCCAAGTAACCATAGCTATGTCCGAGTTTTTCAGCTAGGTATATGGATACTTTGGATGAAGGCGGTCCATCTTCTGAATAGACCATTTCAATAATGGCATCCTTGATACGTTGTACCAAGGTGTTTTTTTGATTCTCCACAAATTCAATTCCGTATTCCGCAAAACTTGCAGAAAGCTTGTTGTAGTCCTCAGGACTTAACTTGCGTTGCAGTGAAATCTCATTGGTGCCAATGAGTTCATATTTGATTCCACTCTTCTTCATCAAGTCGGAGACCAACTTTTTGAAAGCCTGAGTTTGGTCAAATTTCAAATAAATCTTCATATATAATGTTTTTAGCTCCGGTTACGTATTTGTTGTCGAATATACTGCTCAAGTTAAAAGCCAAAATTATTCCGGCAATAGTTTAATGAGATTAAAATGCTCCACTCGCTCCTTATTCATCCATTGTGGGCGGAATTGACGGTCTCTATACATAGTGGCTTGGTCATCATAATGTTTGCTCATCAGGTGACCGCTGTTGCCGCTAGGTGTTATATTCAAGGTGCTGTCCACATGGGCAAAATCAACAATAATACGCATTTGAGAACCATGAATGATATTATATGTGCCGGTCCCATTTAATTTGAATCCGCTTTGCATCACGGTTTCATTGCCGCCATATACCGGCTTGGCTGCAATCGTAAACAATTTTCCAAGAACAGGAACCACACTTAGTGGATGCCTTAATTCTAGAGTGCAGGCATTCTTCCATTGCCAATTTTGGATGTTCTTGCCAAATTGGTTTTCCAATTCATTTACACTCACTTTGAATGCTTGCACGATGATTTCCTCGCGTGTTTCTTTACTAGGCGTGTTTACATTATCCCACCATTTAGATTGATTTTGGCGATATAAATGTGTATGTGTGCGTTGCACTAGATGTGTCTGCAAGAGCAGATGAAAGAGCTCCTCTCCTATTTCATCCTCTACAGTCAATCGCAGGTAGTGATAGAGTATTTTGTTGAAGAGGGTGGGCTGAGCTAAATGCGGGGCATATTCGCCATTCCAATTAAAAAGGTCATGATAAGGTACATAACGCTCTTCATTCAATACACCGGATTTGATGAGGTCATCGTGCCAAAGGGACATCAATGATGCATCGGCTTTATTGGTATAATCATTCATCAGTTGCTGAATGGATTCAGAATCCCAGTCATTGCGTGTTTCTAGCACTTCGCGTATGCGGTCCGCGCGATATTGTGGTTTGTAATATCCTGGATACCAAAGTAATTGCAATGAGTCGTCTCCTCCCACCTTGAGGGCTTGTGGCCAATCGTTTGCACTGTAGATGTAGTTCCATTCAGGATTGATACACTTCGGGTTAACACTGAAATCATAGAATCCCAATGGATAGGTTGAAGAAGTAGTTCCATCTAAAATCGTAAATGAATTGATCTCAGTAGGACGTTTAATCAATGAAGCACATCCCCACCAAGCGATATTTCCTAGTTTATCGCCATAGTTTACGTTGAGGCCGGGAGCATGAATATCCGGCAGATGAGATGCGAATGTTTTCAGATCATTTGCATTGTTCAAGCCGTAGAAAGCATTCATGGTGCGATTCACCTTCTTGGTGTAGGTCCAATACATACTGATGGGAACGTCAGAATTCATCCCTTCAAATACTTCATTTATGATGGGGCCATGAATGGTATGAATTACTTGGATGGTGGTATCGGCTTCACCTTTGATTTTAATGGTGTGTTGCTTCACTTCAGCTTGCATATATTCTCCATCGTACAAGAAAAGAAGCGGATTATCGGCAGAACGTTTTTCGTAATAAAAATCCATATCATCGTTGAGCAACATGGTAAGCCCCCAGCTCAAATCTCTGTTGCGCCCTACCAATGCAAATGGAATGCCGGCCATAAAATGCCCATACATCTCAAAGTTCGGACATGATAAGTGCGCTTCATACCATGTTTGCGGTAGCGTATATCCAATATGTGTGTCATTGCAGAAAAGCACTTCTCCACTCTTGGTTTTTTGACCATTCAATACCCAAGCATTGCTGCCGTCCAGAGGAGCCATGGGAAGCATTGATTCTATCTCCTGAGTGATTTTTGCCAGCTCGGTAGATACTTGGGCATATTTTAATCGCATAGATGCATCCTCTTCCTTTTGGGCGATGGTATATTCATTCGTGCGGATATAGGATTCCGTGGAGTCATGCCACAATGCGATATCGCGCAGATAGTCTTCTCCAAGATTGCGATAGATGAAATCCACGATGGGCTCACTGCGCTGTGCTTGTGAAAAACTGAAAGACATGGCTCCGGTGATATAAAACATGTCTTCCAAAGTGAAAGGACGTTTTTCAATTCCGATAAGAGCAAATTCAGGAGGAGTTTTTCCGTGTTCTATAAAGAGGTTCACTCCTTTGAGATAAGCCATCAAGTCATTGTACATGGGGCTGCCTTTTTGACTTTCAACAAACTCCGCTGATGCTTGTGCATACTCCACCAATCCAAGTGTTTTGAAGAGCATATCCGTTTTAAGGGCTTTTCGTCCGATAATTTCCGAAAGTGTGCCGCTTCCAACCCTGCGCATCATTTCCATCTGGAATAAGCGGTCTTGGGCATGGATATATCCAAAGGCTGTATAAAGGTCTTGTTTGTTTTGAGCATATAGGTGCGGTATTCCGTATTCATCGAAGTAAACATCAACAGGCTCCGCGAGATGAGCCAACTCCAATTGACCACTGTAATCAGGAGCCGAGCTTTTCAACCAGAAATATCCGGCCACAATGAGAAGCAACACCACCACAATCAAGGAAACTAAAATGCGTTTTATCCACTTCATATTCGCGAATATGCTAAAATGTTCCGGTATCTGAATTGAACTTTGGCATATGAGAATCAATGATGTATGCTCATACAGGGGTAATATGTTGGCGGTCAGCGCTATATGTTGATAACAGGATGCTAACACCCCTCAACTGCTTGGAGTACTTATCTTTGCACGATTTTTTTTTGGTAACTAGAAACAATACAACATGACTCTCGAACCATTTGATTTAGAAGTTAAAGAAGGTAAGAAGCTCTATGACTACCAGTCCAAGTCATTGGAGCTGATTTTCGAACGGCTGAGAGAGCGCCCCAAAGGACACAACATCTGTTTCCAGTTGCCCACCGGGGGTGGAAAGACGGTCATCTTTGCTGAGATAGCCAAGCGCTACATCAGAGAGACCAAGAAAAAAGTTCTCATTCTTACTCACCGTATCGAATTGCTTAGTCAGACTTCTCGTCAATTGAACGAGATTGGTGTGAGAAATAAAATCATCGTGAGCAAGGTAAAAGAATTGCCGGATGAGGAACAATACAGCTGTTTTGTTGCAATGGTGGAAACTTTAAACAACCGCCTGCGCGATGATAAAATGGATTTCGAAAACCTTGGATTGGTCATTGTGGACGAGGCGCATTACAACTCGTTCCGCAAGTTGTTCAAATGGTTTGAAAACCAAACCATCCTTGGTGTTACTGCGACTCCTCTATCCAGTAATGTAGATTTGCCTTTGCACGAAAATTACCAGGAGTTGATTGTTGGAGAAAGCATTGCCAGCCTCATTGAAAAAGGTTTTTTGAGCAAGGCCACAACTTACAGTTATGATGTAAGTCTCCATTCGTTAAAGGTTGGTATCAATGGTGATTACACCGTGAGTAGTTCAGAGAAACTGTATGGAAATTATTTCATGCAGGAAAAACTACTCTACGCTTATGAGCAAAAGGCCAAGAATACCAAAACGCTCATCTTCAACAACGGTATCAATACCAGTAAACAAGTGGAGCAAATGTTCCGAGATGCCGGCTACGATATTCGTCACTTGGACAACACCCACAGCGAGCAAGAGCGCAGGGATATTTTGGAATGGTTTAGGACAAAACCAAATGCCATATTAACCTCTGTATCAATCTTAACCACCGGTTTTGATGAACCAACAGTTGAAACCATCATCCTTAACAGGGCCACCAAATCATTGACCCTCTATCACCAAATGATTGGTAGAGGTTCACGTGTGATACCGGGTAAGAATACCTTTACCGTGATTGATTTGGGTAATAATGCACGCAGGTTTGGACTTTGGGAATCGTATGTCGACTGGCATGACATATTTAAAAATCCAAATGCCTACATAGAGAGCATTATCAGTGATGAGCGCATGGAGCGTGAAATGGTGTATGAAATGCCTTCTGAGGTGCGCGAGTTGTTCAAGAACTCAGCGGTGATTGACTTTGATATCCGAGAGGAGTATTCAAAGCTGATGAAAGCCGGCAAAAAGACCAAGGAGGTATTGGAAAAATCCATTCAACAGCACGCTACCATCATCAAGGAGAATGCTACGGATTTTGAATCAGCAATGGAATTGGTGAAAATGCTGGAACCGGATATAAAGAGCCGATTGAAGCATTATAGCTATTGCATTAGTCGTAGTACGGAAAACTATGTGCAGTGGATGAAGGATGAGTACACCCGTAAGCTCCAACATCTTTTGCGTGAGCACTATACCTGATTGTATTTCAGGAGTTCTCCGGGCTTATCATACCCTGACAAGTTGAACATTCGGCTGTTCTTTTTACGCCTTTTTAGCGTTATATCCGTCATTTTTACGTCCTCATGGATGATGGCTCATTTTTTGACTTTTTTCAGCAACCGTTTTGCGAAGTGTATCCGAAGTCATTGAGGGCGAATGGTCTTTTGAGTGGAGAATCTCTGCTGTTGATTGTTGAAAACAAAAGCCAAAATAGTATCAAGGGTATAGCGACACAGATACATTTGCTTTGAACGGAAAAACAAATTTCAAGTACCGTTTAAATAGATTAACTAAATAAAAAGAACGAGCATATGAGTATGGAAGCCAAATTCTCAGCGCAAGTGAAAGATGTCATCCAATATAGTCGTGAAGAGGCGCTCCGTCTTGGTCATAACTATGTAGGAGTAGAACATCTTTTGCTCGGGTTGTTAAGGGAGGGCGAAAGTCTTGCCGTAAAAATTTTGATGTCTCTTGGTGTAGATACTGCAGCCTTGCGCAAAACAGTTGAGAGCTCCATCAAGTCCGTAAATCAGGTAAATATATCTTCCAGCACTGCCGGTTCACTTCCGCTGGTGAAGCAGGCTGAAAGAATCCTTAAGATCATTTATCTGGAAGCGAAAACATTCAAATCCTCTACCATAGAAACTGAGCACTTGTTGCTTTCTATTCTGAAGGATATGGACAACGTTGCTACCAAAGCTTTGCATAAACACGGTGTGGATTACCAAGCCGTGCGCGAAGAATTGGAAAACGTAACAGGATATATCAAAGAGGAAGATTTGCCGAGAGCAGAGATGTCATCAGCCGATGATGATGATGACGATCGCTCGTTTGCTTCAAGTCCCAAAAAGCCGGGTGACAGCAAGAGTAAAACTCCTGTACTCGATAACTTTGGCCGTGACCTTACACGCATGGCAGAAGAAGGTAAGCTTGACCCAATCGTAGGTCGTGAAGCAGAGATTGAACGCGTATCTCAAATCCTATCACGCAGAAAGAAAAACAACCCGATTTTGATTGGTGAGCCTGGAGTGGGTAAATCAGCTATTGCTGAAGGTCTTGCTCTGCGCATCATTCAGAAGAAGGTCTCTCGCGTGTTGTTCAACAAGCGCATCGTTACGCTCGATATCGCTTCACTCGTGGCCGGCACAAAATACCGCGGTCAATTTGAAGAACGTATGAAAGCCGTCATGAACGAGCTTGAAAAATCTCCGGATGTCATCCTCTTCATTGATGAGATTCATACCATCGTTGGTGCTGGTGGTGCAAGCGGTTCGCTTGATGCAAGCAATATGTTCAAGCCAGCTCTTGCACGTGGCGAAATCCAATGCATCGGTGCTACTACTTTGGACGAGTATCGCCAATACATTGAGAAGGATGGTGCTTTGGAACGCAGATTCCAAAAAGTGATGGTAGAGCCAACCAGCATTGACGAAACCATTCAGATCCTCAACAATATCAAAGACAAGTATGAAGAGCACCACAGTGTGACCTATACCCCGGAAGCTATTGAGGCTTGTGTGAGATTGACAGCGCGTTATATCACAGACCGCCATCTTCCGGATAAAGCTATTGATGCACTGGATGAAGTAGGCTCACGCGTGCACCTCACCAACATCAATGTTCCGAAGGAAATCATTGATATCGAGAAGAGCATCGAAGAGGTAAAAGAAGACAAGAACAAAGTTGTTCGCAGTCAGAAATATGAAGAGGCCGCAAAGCTTCGTGATAAAGAGCGCCAACTTCAGGAGAAACTCGAAGCCGCTAAGAAACGCTGGGAAGAAGAAACCAAAACACATCGTGTAACGGTAACCGAATCGCATGTGGAAGAAGTAGTGGCAATGATGACCGGTATTCCTGTAATGCGTGTTGCTGAGAAAGAAAGCGGCCGCCTTGCGCGTATGGATGCCGAACTTGAAGGTAAAGTAATTGGCCAAGATGAAGCGATTAAGAAAGTGGTTCGTGCCATCAAGCGCAACCGTGCAGGACTCAAAGATCCAAACCGTCCGATTGGTTCATTTATCTTCCTTGGTCCTACCGGTGTAGGTAAAACACAGCTCGCTAAAGAGTTGGCGAAATACCTCTTTGATACCGAGGATGCACTCATCCGTATTGATATGAGCGAGTACATGGAGAAATTTGCTGTATCTCGCCTTATCGGTGCGCCTCCGGGATACATCGGATACGAAGAAGGTGGACAGCTCACTGAAAAAGTTCGCAGACGTCCCTACTCTATCGTATTGCTGGATGAGATTGAAAAAGCTCACCCCGATGTATTCAACTTGTTGTTGCAAGCATTGGATGATGGTCAGATGACCGATAGTCTTGGAAGAAAAATCGACTTCAAGAATACCATTATCATCATGACAAGTAACATCGGTGCGCGTCAGTTGCAAGACTTCGGCACAGGTGTTGGCTTCGGTACAGGTGCTAAGCTTTCTCAACAAGAGCAAGAGCGCAAGAGCGTTATCGAGAATGCATTGCGCAAGGCATTTGCTCCTGAATTCCTGAACCGTATTGATGACTTGATTATCTTCAATGCACTCAAGAAGGAAGACATCCATTTGATTATCGATATCGAATTGAAGAAGCTCTTCGGTCGTGTTACGGACCTTGGGTATCAAATCCGACTCACTGATGAAGCGAAAGACTTCATTGCTGAAAAAGGATACGATGAGAAGTTTGGTGCTCGTCCGTTGCGCAGAGCTATCCAAAAATATTTGGAAGATCCTATTGCTGAAGAAATCATCAATGCCAGCCTCAAAGCAGGCGATACATTGATTGTAGATTATGATGCAGAAGGTGAAAAAATCACCATGAAGGTGGAAAAACCGAAAACTCCAAAGGAATCCAAATCCAAAGAGTCTAAGGGTGATACAGAAGCACCTGCTGAGAATTAATCATACTGATTTATGAAATTAAAAAAGGCTGCATTTCGCAGCCTTTTTGATTGAATATGGAGTGTTTAATTTGATTTTTTCATTCCGGCAGTCAATGTGTTTTTCATCAATGATACGATGGTCATCGGACCGACACCACCCGGAACAGGTGTAATGTAGGAACACTTGGGAGCTACTTCATCAAACTTGACATCACCCACCAATCGGAAACCACTTTTCTTCGTAGAGTCCTCAACACGTGTAATACCAACATCCACTACCACTGCTCCTTCTTTTACCATGTCAGCTGTTACGAACTCAGGTTTACCAAGTGCAGCGATGATAATGTCTGCTTCTTGAGCAATTTTTTTGAGGTCCTTTGTTCTGCTGTGAGCAATCGTTACCGTGCAATTACCGGGAGAAGCATTGCGTTGCATGAGGATACTCATGGGCAATCCTACAATGTGTGAACGACCAATTACCAGACAGTTTTTTCCTTCTGTAGGTACATTGTATCTTCTTAGTAGCTCCACAATACCTGCAGGTGTTGCCGGCAAAAATCCTGGAAGGTCCAAGGTCATGCGCCCAACGTTTTCAGGATGGAAGCCATCCACGTCTTTGGCCGGGTCTATAGCTAGCAAAATCTTCTGTTCATCAATGTGTTTGGGCAATGGCAATTGCACGATATAGCCGTCAATGTCATCATCATTGTTCAATTGGTTGATGATATCCAATAGCTCTGCTTCTGTGGTTTCTGCCGGCTTGTGAATGAGCGTTGAGTTGAAGCCCACTTCTTGGCAGGACTTCACCTTATTGCCCACATAGCTTAGACTCGCTCCATTATCACCAATGAGAACTGCCGCCAGATGCGGAATCTTCTTCCCTTCAGCTTTCAATTTTGCTACCTCAGCAGCAATTTCTTGTTTAATCTGTTTTGATGTTTGAAGTCCGTCTAATAATTCCATAATAGATGTGGTAACTAAAGTGTGATTTTTTTGAGTGTTTTGCAAAGGAACAAAGGACAAGGAGTTTTTGGACATATTGTTTTTAAACATCTGTCATGCACGGACGAAAACGCCCATGGTGTACAAGGAACACTTTCTCTTTACATTTGGTTTCATAATTAATACTTCTAGTAGATGATGAGATTTTACATTACGCTGATTGCGGGTATGTTGTGTTGCTTTCCGTCTTTTGCACAAATTCTCACCAGCATTCCTGTATTTCCTACTGCAAATGATACCATTACCATTTATTACAATGTGCAATCCGGTAATGCGGGAATCCCATTCACCACCATTCCAATCTATGCACATACGGGAGTGGTGACACAAGAGGATGTGGACAATTGTCGTAACAATTGGCAGTATGTACAAGGAAATTGGGGACAAGCTGACCCACATGTTGTCATGACTCCAATGGGAAATGGAATGCACCGCATAACCATTCATCCACCTTCCTATTATGGTTATCCCCAAGGAATGGATATCGGAAGACTCATGTTTGTATTTCGTAATGCCAATGGTTCTTTTGAAGGCAAAAATGCTGATGGAAGCGATATCTGGCTGGATTTATATCCTGAAGGGTTTCATGCAAAGATTTTGTCACCAGCATCTAATCACCTTATAGGTACTGCCGGTCAAACCATTGCACTGAATTGTGCTACATCTGATGTGGCTGATTTGGCATTGTATATTAATGATGAACTCGTAGTGGCTGAAGTTAGCTCCGAATCGCTTCAATATGATTTCTCCCCGAGTGAAAGTGGTGTTTATACCATTCGGTTTGAAGCCAATCATAACGGAGAAATAGTGGAGCACGTAAAGACCATTACTATTGATCCACAACCTACTATCGCTTCATCTCCGGCAGGAACTCGGGATGGCATCAATTATATCGATGCATCAACCGTCCGTTTGCAACTCTTTGCTCCCAATAAAGATTTTGTTTATGTACTTGGTGATTTCAACAACTGGGAGTTTCATCCTGATTATTTGATGAATCGGACACCGGACGGACAAACCTATTGGTTGGATATCACCAACCTAGACCCTGATGTGCTTTACCGTTTTCAGTACAGTATCAATGTGGAAGACTTGCGCGTTGCGGATGCTTATACGGAGCTGGTGCTGGATCCGTGGAATGACCAGTATATACCCGAGCATGTTTATCCGAATATGCCTTCCTATCCTACTTGCAATACCAACCAAATTGTATCCACCTTCAAAATCACCCCAGACCAATTCAGCTGGACGGATCAGTCATTTGTGAGAACCCCAAAAGAGCGATTGGTTATCTATGAGCTGCTTGTTCGCGATTTCGTGCATTCACGCTCTTATCAGGCCATTATCGATACATTGGATTATTTGCAACAGCTTGGTGTAACCGCCATTCAATTGATGCCAATTAATGAGTTTGAAGGCAACGACAGTTGGGGGTATAATGGCACCTTCTTTTTCGCACCTGATAAAGCTTATGGAACAGCCAATGATTTGAAAGCATTTGTGAATGAATGTCACAACCGAGGGATTGCCGTGATTATGGACATTGCATTGAACCATGCTTTTGGTCAGAACCCCTTTGTAAGAATGTACTTTGATCCGGATGCCGGCCAGTGGGGGCAACCTACCGCTGAAAATCCGTGGTTCAATGAAGTACCGAAGCATGACTTCAATGTCGGTTATGACTTTAACCATGAGAGCCCTCATACAAGAAACTTCTGTAAACGCGTGCTCTCCCATTGGCTCAACGAATATCACATTGACGGATTCCGATTTGACTTGTCAAAGGGTTTTACCCAAAACAATACACTGGGAAACATTGCGGCATGGAATGCTTACGATCAAAGCAGAATCAATATCTTGACCGATTACTATCAGCACATCCAGCAAACAAAGGCTGGAGCTTATATGATTCTTGAACACTTGGCAGGTAACTCAGAGGAAACTGTGCTAGCCAATACAGGAATGCTTTTGTGGGGCAATCTCAATCACGAATACTGCGAAGTGTCAATGGGATATAATGCCAACCTGAGCTGGGGAAGTTATACTAACAGAGGATGGAGCCATCCACATCTTGTTACTTATGCTGAAAGCCATGACGAGGAACGCATGATGTATAAGAACCTGCAATTTGGCAATTCCAATGGCTTATATGATATACGGAACCTAAATACTGCTTTAGACCGCAGCGAGTTGGCACATTTGTTTTTAATACCGATTCCCGGCCCCAAAATGATTTGGCAATTCGGTGAGTTGGGTTATGATTACTCAATCAATCATTGTTCAAATGGCTCTATAAATGACGGTTGCAGAACCAGTGCAAAACCTATCAGATGGGATTATAAAGATGTTATTGAACGCTATAAGCTCTTCCAAGTTGTCAGCGCTCTGAATCATTTGAAGAAGACCGAGCCATTGTTTTCCACTCCTAATTTCAGTTTGGACGTTGCCGGTACGGCTAAGCGCATTCATCTCAACGGGAACAATCGCAATGCCGTGGTAGCCGGCAACTTCAATATTACTCCCATGACAGTGACTCCCGGATTCCAACACACGGGTTTGTGGTATGACTATTTCTCAGGAGAAGTCCTCGATATCGCTAATACAAACCAATCTTTCACCTATCAACCCGGAGAATACCATTTGTACTTCGACCAGTCAATGCAAGGACCGGATACCAGCACTGTAGATATGAAAGAAGTGATTCGTTTGTTCGGTATTGACTTTATGGTTTACCCTAACCCTGCCAATGACCATGTATCTATTGCGCTGCAGCTTTCCAAGACAACGAATCTTGAGGTCGAAATATTTGATATGATGGGTGGATTGGTACAATCGGAAACTGTAACGGTTGCACCGGGTGCACAAGTGGTGAATATGGATACCGGCTCATTACCGGTTGGAGTTTATATCCTTCGCTGTGGCGATGCGTATTTCAAACAGACCACACCACTGTTAATTACCAGGTAATTACAACTGCTTTTAGAAAAAAACAAAATGAGTAAAGGGATGAGAGTGAGGAATTCTCATCCCTTATTTTTTTGAACACTTAGTGTACAATTTACACATATCTAAAAAAATCGACTATGTTTGACACATTATAATTAACCAATTTTAGGAACGAAATACAACCTATTGAGTATGAAGAATCTTTACGCAAGGAGTTTCATCATTTTGCTGCTCTCCATGTGCGGTGTGGTTCAAGCGCAAACCGTTGTGGGTAAAATTAGGAGTAGCAAGGATGGTGAGCCTTTGGTGGGAGCGATAGTCAGATCCCTGCAAAGTGGACAAGGAGCTGCAGCCGATTTGGATGGCAACTACCAACTCAAATTATCAGTCGGAAAACACACCCTTGAATATGGGCTGGTTGGTTACACCACTATAACAAAAGAAGTCACATTGGCTATTGACCAAACCATTACACTCAACATTCAGCTCAATGAAGAAACAACTTCCACCGATGAAGTTGTTGTTGTGGGATACGGTGTTCAGCGCAAGCGAGAACTTACCGGAGCAATCTCCAAAATTGAAGGTAAAGAGTTGAATCGTTTCCCAGTTCCGAGTTTTGAAGCAGCTTTACAAGGTCAGGCGGCCGGTATCCAAGTATCACAAGGTTCCGGTTTGGCAGGCTCGGGCTCGCTTGTTCGCATTCGTGGTATAGCTTCCATCTCAGCTGGTGGTGATCCGCTCTACGTAGTAGATGGTATCCCAATTACACAAGATCAATTTCTAGGGGGCAACAGCGGTGGTATGAACACGAACCCACTGGCTACCATCAACCCAAATGACATTGCTTCTGTCGAGATTCTGAAAGATGCAGCAGCAACGGGTATCTACGGTTCACGCGGATCCAATGGCGTAATCCTCATTACCACCAAACGTGGATCAAAGAAGGGGTTGGAGGTCAACTACAGTTCACGATTCGGAATCGGAGTGGCTGCTACCCTTCCCAATATGATGAATACAAAGCAATACCTAGCCATTCGTCAAGAAGCTTGGGAAAACGATGGAGGAACCGGTTATGTGTGGCTGCCAAATTACACCTCTGAATCTGACCCTGCAGATGTGCGTGAAGCCGCTTTTAAAGAGGCCAGCAGAACGAATACCGATTGGGTTGACGAACTCACCGGTGTCGGCTTTAAAACCATGCAAAGCATCAGCATCTCGAATCGATGGAACAAGGATGCCCTCTATGCCAACCTTACTTATGATTACAATGGCTCTTATCTTGTGGGTAACTCATATCGTAGATTGAGTGGTCGCCTTAACTGGGATCACACATTTGGTGATAAGTTGAAAATGTTCACCGGTCTTTCATACACTCAGGGAACCAATAACCGCATCAGTGCAGCTTGGAATGGAGGTCTGGGTGAAGCAATGAGTACCGCTCTTCCCTATTACAAAGTGCGCAATGAGGATGGTACTTATTATACCTGGAACAATGGATACAGTAACCCGGTGATGTATGCAAATGAGCGTCCATGGAAATACATTGAAGATAGGGTGCTGGTCAATCTGGGATTGGTTTACACCATTATGAAAGACCTCAATCTGCGTGGTACCGTCAATGCAGATGGTTTGCGCGGAGCAGATTATCAGTTCTATCCAAAAGGATTAAACAACGATTATATTCAAAGCAGTAAGTCCAATACCAGTATCTTCTTTGTTCCAAACATCAATGGAAACCTGACCTTGGACTACTTGAGAACGGTGAAAGAACATCACAATTTCACTTTCCTTGTCGGTACTGAAATGCAGCATAGTCGCACCTACAACCGATATGAGAGTTACTTCAATGCTCAAGGCTTGTGGAATAACCAAGACAACAGAGTAAGTGGTGAAGAAGGTGTAGAAGTTACCAGAGATGCCGGCAGCTTCTATCCTACTACGGAGACGGCTCGTTCCATTTTTACCAGTGCATTTGCTCGTGTCAATTACAACTATAAGAGCAAGTATTTCTTACAAGCCGTTGGGCGTATGGATGGCAGTTCCAAGTTTGGTGTCAACAATAAACTTGGCTTCTTCCCTACCATTTCCGGTGGTTGGATACTATCAGAGGAAAATTTCCTAAAGGATAACAACACTATCAGCTTCATGAAGTTGAGAGCCGGATGGGGAATGGTTGGCAACTCCAACATTGACCAAAATGCGCAATATGGTACGCGCACAATGCGCGGCTCATATAACGGTCAGCCAATTCTTTACACCGAGAAATTGCCTAATCCGAATTTGAAATGGGAGAAATCTACCACACTGGATGCCGGCTTCGAAATCGGGTTATTCAAAGACCGTTTGGCATTTACCCTTGAGGTCTATCGCAAGATGACGCACGATGCACTCATGAATGTGAACTTGGCACAATCTACCGGCTTCAGCTCCTATACCGATAATGTAGCTCAAATTCTCAACCGTGGTATAGAACTGGGTGTCACAGCTTACATCATCTCCAACAAGAATTTCCAATGGAGATCGGTGTTGAATTTAGCCCGAAACTACAACGAACTGGTTGATATTGGTGATTACTCGCCTGATGCAGTGAGCGGTGGTACCAATGATTCGCGTGTGATTGTGGGTAAGCCGATCGGTTCATTCTACTTGCAACGCTTCAGCCATATTGAGTCGGCAACCGGTCGACCGGTTTATTTGGACCAATATGGCAATCCTACATATGATTATGACTTCGACTTTGGACGGCAGTTTGTAGGAACCGGATTGCCCAAGGTTTCCGGAGGTTTTAATAACACCTTCACCTATAAGAACTGGCAATTGACAGCCTTTGCAACATTCAGCCTCGGAGCAAAAATCTTTGATTCATCAGGAAAACGACAAATGGGCGTGGTTACCAACTGGAACATGCGAACTGAATTGCTGGATCGTTGGAGACAGCCCGGTGACGTTACCGACTTCCCATTCGTAACATTGACCAACTCTAACTATGGAATGGATGATGGTCAAGACCCTTGGTGGAACATCGATAAGTTTGTTTACAAGGCTGACTATCTTCGTATGAAGAATATTGATATTGCTTACATCTTCAATTTCAAAGGTGCTTCCAAAGTGAAGGAGCTTCGCATAGGCTTCAACGTGACCAATCTGTTTACAATCACCAATTTCCCAGGTTTGGATCCTGAAGTAGTACGTGATTTTGAGAATCCGCAAGACCGTAACATGAGTCCTAATGTTACCTATCTCACTCCTCCGCAAGAGAAAAGTTATAACATCAATATCTCTGCAACATTCTAAACTTAAAGTTTGAAGGCTATGAAAAATTATTCTCTATATAAAATTCTTCTGGTGGTAGTGCTGTTTGTGCCAACCACCGCATGTGAGAAAATGTTGACCGTACAGGGAGAGAACCAAATTACGGATCTCAATATGTTGCTGGAGACACCGCAGGATGCACAGAATGTATTGAATGGAGCATACGATGTTCTGGCAAACGTATTTAACGGTCGCATTCAAAACCTCAACGAGCTTTTGAGTTCCAATACGGCACCGCCCAATAACCACGCAGATCTCAGTGCAGTGTATACACGTTCTACCAATACGGTGAACTCGACAGTGAACGGCATTTATCAAGACTTGTACTTGGCCATTGCAAGAGCCAATCTCTTGCTCGCCAATGCTTCTTCAATTGCCGGTATCAGTGACTCTGAATTGAAACGCATTGAAGCAGAATCAAAATTCATTCGCTCGCTGGCTCATTTTTGGGTACTGAAAACTTGGGCACAACCGTGGGGTTATACAGCAGATAACTCACACTTGGGGATTGTTTTGCGTACAGAAGCCACCCAATTGCCCAAGGCGCGTAGTACGGTGAAGGAGTGTTATGATTTCATCCAAAATGATTTGATAGAAGCCATCAATGATTTGCCTGAATCCAATGGTTATTATGCGGATAAATATGCTGCGGCTGCATTGCTTGCTTATACCTATTTCATGCAGAACAATTATGAACGTACGGTTTACTACTGCAACATGGTCATCAACTCCGGCAAGTATGAATTGGATGATACCAATGACACTTTCCATGCATTGTCATTATTTGAACACGATAGTCCGAATCCAGAGTTCATCTTTGGTTCCAATTCTATCAACACTCCTGATTTGCAGGATAGCCGCAATGGTGGTTTTACCGGAATGTATCGTTCTTACAGCATATCAGGAGCAACCTTGAGTATGTCAGAAGAAGCTTACAACCTCTTGGCACAAACCCCTTCTGATTTGCGCAATGAATGGATAGTTCAAGCCAATGGTCAATATCAGTTGACACGTTTTGGTACAGCTGAGACCAATGCAATGAACCTCAACTATTTCGATTTACCTATTCTTCGGCTCACTGTTTTCAAATTAATCAGAGCCGAAGCCTTGGCATCGATGGGAGCTGACTTGCAGACGGCCATTACCGACATCAATGATATCCGAAACCGTGCTTTCATTGCTGCAACCAATCAAGTTCCTAATACCGCAACGGCAGAGGAGCTGGTGCAGCTGGCTCGTGAGGAATTCAGAAAAGAAACCTTGGGCGAAGGACTTTATGTGGATCAGCAAAAAAGACGTGGAGTATTGGGGGAGAATGTGATGATTCGAAATGCTCCATGGAATTGCGATGGCATGGCTCTGCAGTTTCCGCTCTCAGAGAATACCGGTGCCAATTTCATTTTTAATCCAAGAGGTGGTTGTAATTGATAAACGAGTGAATTGAACAACATGAAGAAGATATATTATATCGCTATCGCATTGCTGATAGCATCGTGCAAACCGGAAATTAAGGGTGAACTCGGTGAACCTTTTAATAAGATGGAAGCCATGAATGGAATGTGGGAATTGTCTGCTTTCATGCAGCGCGATGAAAACAATCCTATTAAAGAAGTAAGAGACATGAGCGAGTTTTATATCGTTCCGGGAGAAGTCTCCACACGCTTCCAATTCAACAGCGATGATATGACCTACACCGTTGTACCGGGACCGGGACGAAATTTCTTTGGTAACAGTGGAACTTGGCACTTTGACAATAGCGAAGCGCCTTCCTACATCATTTTGGAAAATGAAACCGACACATTTGAGGTGAAATTGGGTAGTTCACCAAGAAGTTACACATCCTACTTGACGCTTGAGCTACCGCGTTATTGTGTAGATAACAGCGGTAACAGCACTCCAACAGTTACTTATATTTTCACTATCAACAGAATCAACCCATGAGAAATATCCGATACATCATATTTGTACTGGCAGCGTTTGTTACAGCGAGTGCTAGTGCTCAGAAAGCATTCGTGCTTCCCTCTCCTACCGGTGCCAATGATTCCATTGCTCTTTATATAGATGTAAACCAAAGCTCAGAGCATGGCCTCAAGCAGATGCTTATCGCTCATCCTGAAGAAGTAAACAATGTTTATATATGGACGTGGAACCCCGCTGATCCTGTGATAGGTAATGGAAGTTGGAACAACAGCAATGACGGCTTGAAGATGAAGCACGAAGGCAATTTGTTGTTCTCCATAAAATTTGTTCCTACACAATTTTATGGTGTGGATGGCCCTACTTTCTTTTCTAAAGGTATCAGCTGCTTGGCTAAGTTAAAGGATGGAAATGCCCATGGCGACATGCAGGTGGGTGAAGCCAAAACAGAAGATATTCACGTGAGCATCATACCTAAGCTTTGTGATGAACTCTATTGCATGTTTCCGCAACAAGCTAAGGCGGATGATTTCTTGACAATCACTTATGACAATACCAAGGAAACCAATCCCAACCTACAAAACTTGGGAGATGGAGAAGTTTACCTCTATATCCGGGCTGCAGTGGATTTATTCAATAGCGGCCCTGAATATGCATCGCAAGCGGATACGCCTTCAACACCGGCATTGAAAATGAAACCGGTGCCCGGAGAGCCGGGGCATTACAAATTGACCATTGTACCGCAGGATTTCTTCGCTCCATTATTGCAGCCTAACCAACAAATTCTGAAAGTGCGCTTTACGGTGGTGAAACCCGGATTCACGCATCCGCCACAATCAGTACCTTATACCGATTACATCTTCACTAATTGTGTAGACTAGCTCAATTCGAATCTTAAACTGAAAAGCGGAGATACTAAAAACTAAAAAACCCGAATCAACGATTCGGGTTTTTTAATGTTTAACTCCATAACGCAAAAATGAACAAAATGCGTTAAGGTGCCTTGATGTCTTATTATCCGAGGTAAGACTTGAGAATCTTACTGCGGCTAGTGTGTTTCAATCTACGAATGGCTTTTTCCTTGATTTGGCGAACACGTTCGCGAGTCAAGTCAAAGCGCTCACCTATTTCTTCTAGAGTGAGAGGATGTTCCCCATTCAAACCGAAGTATAGGCGCACAACATCTGCCTCACGGCTGGTCAACGTCTTCAATGAGCGTTCAATCTCTTTGCGCAATGACTCATGCAACAAATCTGTATCCGGTGCAGGTGTATCATTGGTCTGCAACACATCATACATCGTGCTGCTGCTGTCATCCCCATCTTTCAATGGCGCATCCATGGATACGTGACGGCCACTGTTGCGCATCGATTGTTTTACCTCATCCAAAGTCATCTCCAATACCTCGGCAAGTTCTGCCGGTGTCGGTGGACGCTCAAACTCTTGTTCCAACTTGGCAAAAGCCTTGTTGATTTTGTTAATGGACCCAATCTTGTTCAAAGGCAAACGCACAATACGAGATTGCTCAGCCAACGCCTGTAGAATCGATTGACGAATCCACCATACAGCGTAAGAGATGAATTTGAAACCACGTGTTTCATCGAAGCGTTGGGCAGCCTTGATGAGTCCCAGATTTCCCTCATTAATTAAGTCAGGTAGGCTAAGACCTTGGTTTTGGTATTGCTTGGAAACAGATACCACGAAACGCAAGTTGGCTTTTGTAAGCTTTTCCAAAGCGGCCTGATCACCAGCTTTGATTCGCTTTGCCAACTCGACTTCTTCCTCTGCCGTGATGAGATCCACACGGCCAATCTCTTGCAGGTATTTGTCCAACGAAGCGGTTTCCCTGTTCGTTACCTGCTTGGTAATCTTAAGCTGCCTCATTTATTAATTATTCGTTTTTTTAGTGTTCACTTCCGCATGTGCGGGTTTGCAAAAATATTACGATTGCTCGCCTTAGTTCTGTGCTGCTTCCGGTTTTGGAAGAAGGGCTTTGCGTGACAATTTGAACTTCCCGTTTTTGGGGTCTTTACCAATTACTTTCACTTTCACCTTATCTCCTTCTTTCAAAACATCGCGCACATTTTCTACACGAGCCCAATCGATTTCTGATACGTGCAATAGCGCATCTTGTTTTGGTAATATTTCAACAAACGCACCAAATGCCTGTATATTTTTAACAACCCCGTCATAAATTTCGCCAACTTCAATTTGTGGAGGGAATACGATTGAGCGTATGCGCTTCAATGCTGCATCCAAATTCTCTTTGTTTGCAGACGCAATCTCAACGATTCCTTTGTTGTCCACTTCAGTTATGGTGATGACCGTTTCAGTAGATTTCTGAATCTCTTGGATTACTTTACCTCCAGGGCCAATCACCGCACCAATCGTGTCGTTCGGAATTTCGAGGCTCACAATGCGTGGTGCATGTGGCTTATAATCCGGACGTGGCTTGTCAATGGTTTTTACAATTTCTCCCAGGATATGGAGTCGGCCTTGACGTGCTTGCTCCAAAGCTTTTCTCACCATATCCATGCTGAGACCTTTGATTTTGATATCCATCTGACATGCCGTGATACCTTTCGCTGTACCGGTCACTTTGAAGTCCATATCTCCCAAGTGGTCCTCATCTCCCAAGATGTCTGAAAGAATTTGGTACTTGGAGTTGTCTTCGTTGGTAATCAAACCCATAGCGATTCCCGATACCGGAGCTTTGATTTGAACACCTGCATCCATCAAGGAAAGTGTTCCTGCACAAACAGTTGCCATAGATGACGAACCGTTTGACTCAAGGATGTCTGATACCACACGAATTGCGTATGGACATTCTTCACGTGATGGAATCACGGGCTTCAATGCACGAAGGGCAAGGTTGCCATGACCGATTTCCCTACGGCTGGTGGCGCGCATTGGACGCGCTTCACCGGTGCTGAATGGTGGGAAGTTGTAATGCAAAATGAAACGGTCTTCTCGTGGCATTACGGCACTGTCCACAGTTTGCTCATCAAGTTTCGTACCTAGAGTAACTGTTGTCAGTGATTGTGTTTCACCACGGGTGAAAATCGCTGAACCGTGTGCTCCGGGCAAGTAGTCAATCTCGCTCCAGATAGGACGGATTTGTGTCGTAGTACGACCATCCAAGCGAATGCCTTCATTCAGAATCATGTTGCGCATGGCTTCTTTCAGGCAGTCGTGATGGTATTTATGCAGTAAGAATTTCTTCTCTGTCTTTTCTTCTTCTGTGAAGCGAGCGTTGAAGTTTTCTTCAATTGCTTTGAATGCTTCAGCGCGTTGGTGCTTGTCAGAAGGGGTTTTGGCAGTGTTGTAGTATTGTTGGTAACACTCCTCCCAAATCATTTTCTTCAATTCCTCGTCTTTTGGCTCGTGATTGTATTCACGTTTAACAAGGGATTTGGGAACGCGTGAAGCCAATTCTCTCTGTGCAGCAACTTGTTTCTTAATGGCTTCGTGAGCTACTTCCAAAGCAGCGATCATGTCTTCTTCGCTTACTTCTTTCATCTCACCTTCCACCATCACGATGCTGTCATCGCTACCTGCTACAATCAAGTCAAGGTCTGCATTTGCCATTTGAGACCAAGTCGGGTTGATAACCAACTTGCCATCGATACGTGCAACGCGCACTTCACTGATTGGTCCGTTGAATGGAATATTGGATACTGCCAGAGCAGCTGAGGCTGCCAATCCTGCAAGACTGTCTGCCATATTTTCCTTATCTGCAGAGATAAGGTTTACAACGACTTGAACATCTGCGTGAAAATCGTCCGGAAACATCGGGCGCAAAGCGCGGTCGATGAGGCGAGCTACCAATATTTCATCGTCATAAGGACGGGCTTCTCTTTTGAAATAACCTCCGGGGAAACGGCCTGCAGCGGCATATTTCTCGCGATACTCTACTGTGAGTGGCAAGAAATCCGTGCCCTCTTTTGCTTCCGGTGCTGCTACCACAGCAGCAAGAAGCATGGTATTGCCTTGTCTTACCACTACAGAACCATCGGCTTGCTTGGCCAATTTCCCTGTTTCAATGGTAATCGGACGATTGTCCCCAAGGTCAATTGTCGTTGTTACTAATTCGTAATTCATTGTTTTCTATTCGAATAAAACGTGTATTTAGAAAAACACAAAAAGGCAATTGTGTTCAATTGCCCTTCTGCTCTGCTCTATGAGCGCGATGTATTATTTACGGAGCTCAAGTTCTTTAACAATAGCTCTGTAACGGTTGATGTCTTTCTTCTGCAAATAATCCAACAAGCTTCTGCGCTTACCAACCAAACGAATCAAGCTGCGCTGGGTTCCATAATCTTTTTTATTGGATTTCAAGTGTTCAGTAAGGTGCGCAATGCGGTAAGTAAATAACGCGATTTGGCCTTCTGTTGAACCGGTATCTTTCTCAGACTTACCGTGTTTTTTAAAAATTTCTTGTTTTTTTGCTGTGTCGAGGTACATGCTAATACTTATGTAAGTGATTGTTATGCTTTAATCCTCAAGTACTGACGAACCGAAATCCGATGTTCCTTAAAAGGGTTGCAAATG
This sequence comes from Flavobacteriales bacterium, assembly GCA_036562565.1. Taxonomy (GTDB): domain Bacteria; phylum Bacteroidota; class Bacteroidia; order Flavobacteriales_D; family Sanyastnellaceae; genus DATCJY01. The sequence continues at coordinate 22,531 of DATCJY010000087.1, forward strand.
TAATGAATACGTTGCCTTTTTGTACAAAAAAATCGCAAAACAATGACTTTTGCAATTGGTTCAGTTTCAACTCAAAGAATGGGTGGATGGCAAAATTCCTAAAAAACGACTGGACAACCACTATTGAATCTTGCTATGTTTGCCGCCATGAAAATTTCAATGAACATGTCTTGGTGGTGGCCGCTCAACTTATGTTGAACAGCCCGCTAATGCATTTCATTTAACGATATACACTACCGGAAAGCCCGCTGTTCAAAAAAGCAGCGGGCTTTTTTATTGTTCTGCTCCGTATGAAGGTAACAACAACTACCAAGAAAATTTTGGCCGATACTCACACTCCGGTGAGTATTTATCTCCAGCTGCGTGACCGTTTCGAAGGGACACTGCTACTGGAAAGTTCTGATTATCATTCCAAGGATGATAGTTTCTCATTTATCTGTGCCGGTAAAATGGTGCAGTATGTCTTTGATGGTGAGTATGCCATCGTGTCAAAAGGCCCGGATCGAATAAGTAAGACTGCAGTTTCGAATCGCGAGGAATTTTTGACGAGTCTCAAGGAGTTTCAAAAGATGTTCGATCTCGAACCGGAAGCGAAAAAAATGCGTGGACAGGGGCTCTACGGTTATCTCTCCTACGATGCTGTTTCGTTTTTTGAAGATGTAAAAACAGGAGCCAAAAAGAACCCTACTAAGGAAATTCCCATTTGCCAATACGCTTTATATGAATATGTAGTCGTGCTCAACCGCTTTAATGACGAGTTGGTAGTGCTCCACAATACGCTGGATGGAGAACATTCCAATAACATTGATGAGTTCCTCAACCTTTTGCGCAGTGCACAACCTGCTACCAACCGTTTTCAGGTGGTGAATGGAGAGGAAGCCAGCAACACCGAGGAAGCTTTTTTGCAAATGGTACGCCAGGGAAAAATGCATTGCGCACGCGGTGATGTGTTTCAGGTGGTATTCTCGCGCAGGTTTTCGCACACCTATAAAGGCGATGATTTTCAATTGTATCGCACTCTGCGCTCTGTGAATCCTTCTCCTTACCTCTTCTATTTCGACTATGGAAATTTCCGTTTATTCGGTTCGTCCCCGGAGGTGCAGTTGCGCATCCAAAACAGTGTTGCCAGCATTCATCCTATTGCAGGCACTTTCAGACGAACTCATAATGCACTGGAAGACCTTCGCTTAGCTGAAGAACTACAGAACGACCCGAAAGAAAAAGCGGAACACATCATGTTGGTGGACTTGGCACGCAATGATTTAAGCCGGCATTGCACGGATGTAACCGTAAAGAAATTCAGTGAAGTGCAATTGTTTTCACATGTGATTCACCTTGTGAGCGAAGTAACAGGAAAGCTGAAACAGCCGGATGCGATGTGGGATGTGGTAGCAGACACCTTTCCTGCCGGAACCTTGAGCGGAGCTCCCAAGGTGCGCGCCATGCAGCTCATTGAAGAAAATGAACAAGAACAACGCGGAGCTTATGGCGGGGCAATTGGAATGGTGGGCTTTGATCATTCCTTCAATCATGCAATTATGATTCGCACTTTTCTCTCGAAAAACGGAACCTTGTTTTATCAAGCCGGTGCCGGCATCGTGAATGCAAGTGACGAGTATAAAGAATTACAGGAAGTAAACAACAAATTGGCCGCATTGCGCAAGTCAATGGAAATGGCAAGTAATTAAATTGGATAATTAAATTCTGGAAAATACCCCATGAAAATTCTGGTATTAGACAACTACGACAGCTTTACCTATAACCTCGTTCACATGCTGGAAAAGCTTACGGACGACCCCATCGATGTCTTTCGCAATGATAAAATCAACTTGGAGCAGGTTGCCGCGTATGACAAAATAGTTCTTTCCCCCGGACCCGGAATCCCCAGTGAAGCGGGCATTTTAATGGATGTGATTCGCCAATATGCTCCTACAAAAAACATACTTGGTGTTTGTCTTGGGCATCAGGCCATCGGAGAAGTATTTGGAGCAGAGCTTTTCAACCTCTCAAAGGTCTATCATGGAATTAGTACCAATGCCCGCATCATTGATTACGATATAATTTTCAATGAAATTCCTGAACAATTTGAGATTGGTCGATATCATTCTTGGTGCCTGCGTGCCCCGCTCCCTTCTGATTTAATTGCAACAATGGTAGATGAAGAAGGTCACATCATGGCGCTGAAGCACGCAACATACAATGTGCGTGGAGTGCAATTCCACCCGGAATCTGTCCTTACACCATTGGGAGAAAAATTGCTTGAAAACTGGATAAAACTAGCCTAATGAAAAAGTTATTTGAACAATTATATGCACATCAACCACTGAGTAGCGAACAAGCTCGCGAAGTGTTGATTGCTATTACCGAAGGTGCGATGAATCCAGCACAGATTGCTTCGTTCCTTACTGTTTACCTTATGCGTCCCTTGACTGTGGAGGAATTGGAGGGATTCCGTAATGCCATGTTGGAGCTCGCTGTTCCTTTTGAAGCAGGTAGATTCTGTATGGATTTGTGCGGTACCGGAGGTGATTCTAAAAACACATTTAATATCTCCACTCTATCGTCATTGGTAGTCGCTGCTTCCGGCATCAACGTTACCAAACACGGTAACTACGGGGTGAGTAGCATTAGCGGGTCCAGCAATGTGATGGAGTATTTCGGTTACCAATTCACAAACAATCCCGAAACACTGTTGCGTCAATTGGACCGTTGCAATATCTGTTTCCTACATGCACCGCTCTTTCACCCGGCAATGAAGTCAGTGGCTCCGATTCGCAAGGAATTAGGTGTAAAAACTTTTTTCAATATGTTGGGACCACTAACCAATCCCGCCAAACCTGCAGCACAATGCACCGGAGTTTTCAATCTGCAAGTAGCGCGGTTGTATCACTACTTGCTGGAGAAGGAGAACAAGCAATACACAATAATTCATTCACTGGACGGATACGATGAAATCTCCTTAACATCCAATGTGCGTTTGTTGTCACATACTGGAGAATCCATTTTAAATCCAATTGATTTTAATTCTGAAAAACTTCTTGAATCGGATTTATTCGGTGGACATACGATTGAGGAATCCGCTTCGCTGTTTATCAATATCCTCGAAGGGAAAGGTACTGCTGCTCAAGTAGCCGCTGTATCCGCCAATGCGGGAATGGCCATCAAAACAGCAAAACCTCAAGAAAGCTTGTCAGATTGCATTGAACAAGCCAGAGAACTCCTCCAAAGTGGAAGAGCCAAAGAAGTGTTTAAACAGTTATTAGCAGCCTGATGTATGAATAAGCTTGAAGAAATTATATTGGATACGCGCCATCGTGTGGCTGCGATTAAAACAGCAGAGTACAAATCTCAATGTGAGCAATCACCGCTTTTCCAGCGTACTCCTCGCTCCATGAAACAACAATTGCAGCGCATGGATATGCATGGAATCATTGCGGAGTTCAAGCGCCAATCTCCATCTAAAGGTCCCATTCATCTTGATGCCGATATAGGGGATGTAACGAAAGGATATGAGCAAGCGGGAGCTTCGGCAGTGAGTATTCTTACCGAACCGAATTTTTTTCTAGGGGCAAATGAATTCTTGACGAAAGCTCGTGCATGCCTGCAAATCCCTATTCTTCGAAAAGATTTCATTGTAGATGAAATACAAATTATTGAAGCCAAGGCAATTGGCGCGGATTGCATTTTGCTTATTGCATCCGCTTTGAGCAAGAAGGAAATGCAGCAGTTCACCGACACTGCGCACAATCTCGGCTTGGAAGTATTGGTGGAAATTCGTGATAAAGAAGAAATTGAATTGTTGCCTCACAGTACCGATGTGGTGGGTGTAAACAACCGCAACCTCAAGACTTTTTCTGAAGGTATAGAGCAATCAATTGTGTTATCCGAGTATTTGCCTACCGAAATCATACGCATTTCAGAAAGCTCAATTAGCAAAGCATCGGTGATTCGCGAGCTGCGCAACTACGGCTATAGTGGATTTTTGATAGGTGAATATTTTATGCGCCATGAAGAGCCTGCTGCTGCTTGCAAAACCTTAATGGATGAGTTGAATCTTCTTAATGCCCAAGATGCAAATTAAAATCTGTGGATTAAAATTTCCTCTAAACATCGCTGCGGTTCAGGAATTAAATCCGGATATGATGGGGTTCATTTTCTATGCTCCGTCCAAGCGATTCATGGCCGACACTTTGAATGCTGTGGCGTTAAAGTCTATTCCTATCCATATCCGTAAAGTCGGGGTTTTTGTGAATGAGACAACGGAAAATGTCGTCAACAGAATAAATCAATTTGGTCTCGATATGGTGCAATTGCACGGTGCTGAAACTCCTGAGTATTGTGCAGCAATAAGAAAATTCGTTCCGGTATTAAAAGCATTTGGAGTGGATGCTTCGTTTGATTTTAATATTCTAAAAGCCTATCAAAATCATGTCGATTATTTCCTTTTCGACACTAAAACTGAACAATATGGTGGCAGCGGATTGCGATTCGATTGGAGCAAACTAAACGAGTATGACTTGGATGTTCCGTTTTTGTTGAGTGGCGGTATTGGTCTTGATGCATTAGATGATTTGTTGCAGTTCAAACATTCTCGCTATGCGGGCATCGATTTAAACTCCCGTTTTGAGATTGAACCTGGATTAAAAGATATTGAAAAATTAAAAGCATTTATTGAATTATATAGACAATAATTACTGATGGTTGCTAAAGAAAAAGGGCGTTATCACGCTGATGAACAAGGGTTTTATGGTGAATACGGTGGTGCTTTCATTCCTGAATTACTTCACTATCCTGTGGAGGAACTGCGGAAGGTGTATCTCGAGCACATTGCTAGTGCAGACTTCCGAGAGGAGATGCATCAGTTGCTGAAGGATTACGTAGGACGTCCTTCCCCACTCTATCTAGCCAAGCGGTTGAGTGAAAAACATGGAGCGACTATTTACTTGAAACGTGAAGATTTAAATCATACCGGTGCACATAAAATCAATAATACCATTGGGCAGATTTTATTGGCTAAGCGATTGGGGAAGAAACATATCATCGCTGAAACCGGTGCTGGACAACACGGTGTAGCCACGGCTACAGTGTGTGCCTTGATGAATATGCCTTGTACTGTTTACATGGGGGCTGTTGATGTTGAAAGACAAGCTCCCAACGTTGCGCGTATGAATATGCTTGGGGCGACAGTTGTTCCTGTGCACAGCGGTAGCAGAACACTCAAAGATGCTACTAATGAAGCAATTCGTCATTGGATCAACCATCCAGAGGATACGTTCTATATCATTGGTTCAGTGGTTGGGCCTCATCCTTATCCGGATATGGTGGCTCGATTCCAAGCGATTATCAGCGAGGAAACCAAGAAACAATTGATGGAACAGCGTGGCAATGAACTTCCCACCCATGTGGTTGCTTGCATCGGTGGAGGAAGCAACGCGGCCGGGATGTTCTATCACTTCTTGGATGATGAATCCGTAAAACTCGTAGGTGTGGAAGCTGCCGGTAAAGGTGTTGCAAGTAGTCAAACAGCAGCAACTCTAGTGGCCGGTTTAGACGGTGTAATTCACGGCAGCCGAACGATTCTTATGCAAAGTGAAGATGGCCAAATAGAAGAACCATACAGCATTTCTGCGGGATTGGATTACCCGGGGATTGGTCCGTTGCATGCTCATCTCTTTCGCAGCGGTCGCGGTACCTATATGAGCGCCACCGATGAAGAAGCACTCGCTGCCGCATTTGAATTGACCCGTTTGGAAGGCATTATACCCGCACTTGAATCTGCACATGCCATTGCGGCTCTTGATAAGTTGCAATTCACGAAGAAGGATGTGATTGTGGTATGCCTGAGTGGTCGTGGTGATAAAGATCTGGCGACCTATATGAACAACATGTTATAACCTGAAGGTTTTGGAAATGAATAAAATCGACAAATTATTTCAGCATAAAAAGAATTCTATTCTCTCAATTTTTTATACAGCCGGTTACCCGAATTTAGAAGACACAACCTCCATCCTATTACAATTGCAAAATAGCGGTGTGGATATGGTAGAAGTGGGATTCCCTTTCTCCGACCCGCTTGCCGATGGCCCTGTAATTCAACACAGCGGACAAGTGGCACTGGACAATGGAATGACTCTTCAAAAAGTATTTGAACAATTAAAAGCTGTTCAAAATCAAGTAGAAATTCCAATTGTTTTGATGGGATATATCAATCCTGTTTTGCGCATGGGGATTGATGAATTTCTATCAAACTGTAAAGAATGTGGTGTGAGCGGGGTAATTCTTCCGGATGTACCTTTGGAACTTTGGGAACGCGATTGGTCTAAAAAGTTCGATGATTATGGTATCTACCCTATTCTGCTGATAACACCTCAAACCAGTGATGCGCGCGTGAGAAGAATTGATGCGTTGTCCAAAGGTTTTGTATATCTGGTGGCTTCATCAGGCACTACCGGAAGAAAACATGAGGCATCAGAGGCGACAATGATGTATTTCAATCGCATAAAACAATTGGGCTTAAAGAATCCGGTGGTAGCAGGATTCGGGATTCATGATAGAGCTTCATTTACATATGCCTGCGAACATGCTGACGGGGCCATCATCGGTTCTGCTTTTGTGAACTTTTTGAAGGACAATTCAATTGAAGAAATACCAAGTTTTATACAATCCATTCGCTAATTGATTTCTATGACTTGGCTGCGTGAATTGTCCTGCATTTCCACAGGAATGCTTGTGAGGATTTCACTTTTGAGCACATCAATGAGTTTTTTCTTCATGAAGTATCGGTAGGTAACAATGCTGATTTCGCGTACAGGAGCCGGTGATTTGAAATAACGGATATTCTTCTTCTGTTTGGCTGTCATATCACGCAGAGCCAGCTCCGGAAGAATGGTAATGCCCTGGTTGGCTTCAACTAATTTCTTTAAGGTTTCAATGCTGCCGGCTTCGAAATCAAGCTGGTTGATTTCTTTTTCCTTCTCCTTGAGTTCGCAGAGATTGATGACCTGATTGCGTAAACAATGCCCTTCTTCCAACAGCCACAATCGATTCACATCAATGTCGCTGGGGAGGACATATTTCTTCTTGGTCACCTTCTCTGAGTCAGCGGCAAATACTACGAATTGTTCATAAAAAAGAGGAAACTCTTCGAGGCTGGGGTTGCCCAGTGGTGTTGCCAGAATGCCTACATCCAGCGTCATCTCTTCGAGTTTTTGTATGATGTTCTCCGTGGTCAACTCGCTGATTCTGAGTTTTACGTCAGGGTATTTCTTGAGGAATTTGCCTATGAAAAAAGGCAACAGCGAAGGTGCCAGTGTTGGAATAATGCCTACGCGCAGCTCTCCGCGCGTGGTTTGGTTTTCTTCCTGTACAATCTCTTTTAATCGCTTTGCCCCAGCCACTACTTCTCTTGCCTGAGCAATGATTTTTTTCCCCGTTTCGGTGGGTACCACAGGCTGTTTGCTCCGATCGAAGATTTTGACATCGAGTTCCTCCTCAAGCTTTTTAATCATCATGCTTAAGGTTGCTTGTGTTACAAAGCTCTTTTCTGCAGCCGTTACAAAGTGACGATAAGTATCTACTGCGATGATGTATTCAAGTTGTTGCAGGTTCATGTTCTATTGATATTGTCAATGCAATATTAATTGGTATAGGTGGAGTTGATAGTGACCAATATACAATAAGGAGCTTATGAAAACGAAAAACCCGTCCTTTGATAGAACGGGTTCATCTATTTTTTAGATACGAAACAACTTTGCAATCCCTTGTCAGAATTGTCGTATCGCGAATAATCTTGTTAGAAAATAAAATTACTTAGCCCAGAAGTAGATGATGATAACTGCAAGTGCAACGCACATCAATGTGAATACAACAGGTCCTGCAATTTCATTTTGCTCTGCTTCTTGGTGTTCGTGATGTTCTGACATACTCAATATTTTTTTGTGGATGGCGCAAATTTAACCATACATCCGTTTTACCAAAAAATGTTTTCCTACAATCCGGTGTGAGTAATTCTTTCTCTCCGAATTACTTTTGCGCACCTATCATTTTTCGGCTTGAATCAATATAAGAAAATAGCATTTCACACTTTGGGCTGCAAGCTCAATTTTTCAGAAACTTCTGCTTTGGCGCGCCAGTTTTCAGAAGCCGGATATGCGCGAGTGGACATGGAAGAACAACCGGATGTATTGGTTATCAATACATGCAGTGTTACGGAGCAGGCTGATAAAAAATGCCGCAACATTGTGAGTCGTGCTGTACGCAACAATCCTGGCGTGTTTGTAGCCGTGGTGGGCTGCTATGCACAGCTCAAGCCACAAGAGATTGCTGCCATTCCGGGGGTGGATATTGTGTTGGGTGCAGGTGAAAAATTCAACCTGCTGGAGCGTGTAGAGAATTCGGTAAAGGGCGATAAGGCTCAAATAGCCGTTGGTGAGATTAAAGATGTAAAGACCTTCATCCCTTCGTTTTCAGCAGGTGATAGAACGCGTACATTCTTGAAGGTGCAAGATGGTTGTAACTATTTCTGTGCGTTTTGTACGATTCCTTTGGCGCGCGGTCGTAGTCGTAGCGCGACCATCGAAGAAACCATGGTACAGGCTCGCAAAGCTGCTGCCACCGGAGCTAAGGAGATTGTTTTGACCGGTGTGAACATCGGTGATTTTGGGACTGCTCATGGTGAGACTTTGCTGGAGCTTATCCAGCAGCTTGATGAGTTGAACGGTGTGGAACGATTCCGCATCTCTTCTATCGAGCCCAACCTGCTCACGGATGAAATTATTGAGTTCGTTGCCACTTCTAAAAAGTTCATGCCGCATTTTCATATTCCGCTTCAAAGTGGCAATGATGAGATCTTGCAGGCAATGCGCAGAAGATATCGCACGGCTCTTTATCGCTCCCGCATTGAGAAAATCAAGGCCTTGATGCCACATGCTTGCATTGGTGTGGATGTGATTACGGGATTCCCTTCTGAAACGGATGAGCGTTTTGCCGTTACCCGTGAATTTATATTGGACTTGCCTGTCTCCTATTTGCACGTATTCACTTATAGTGAACGAGATAATACTACCGCATTGCGCAACCCGGAAGTGGTTCCGATGGATGTTCGTCACGAGCGCACAAAGATTTTGCGACTGATTTCAGAAAAGAAAAAACGCGCCTTTGCCAACGAACATTTGGGTGAAACGCGTTCCGTACTTTGGGAAGCATGTGAAGAGGACGGCATGATGTTCGGTTTTACGGATAATTACATCAAACTGAAAACGCCATACAATCCTGCATTGGTCAATATCATTACGCTTGCCACCATTGGGAACATTGATGGAGATTGTGTAGGTTTAGCGCAAAATCTGCAGACGAATTATGAACCAACACAACCAGCAGCCCAATGATACAGAGCATTCAACGGATAAGAAAAGTTGGATGCAATGGCTTAAACGACTGGGGGTGCTTGGTTTTTTATTTTTCCTGATAAAAGGTTTGGTATGGCTGGCGATATTTTTTTTCGCGGGCTCAAAAGTGTTGGAGGGGTGCAATTAAGCTCGCCACCCTCTCAAAAATTCTTCAATTCCCATTCGCTTTTTACCCTCTAACTGAAGTTCTTTCAGCGAATAATAACCGTCAGAGCATTTAAACTTGAGATAAGTCTTGCCGTCCGTGAGGTAAGGTTCTTCACCCGTAGCTCCCGGTTGTTTTTCTCCCATGTAAACTTTCAGTGTCTTATCTCCCAGATAGGTCCATGCTGCGGGATATGGAGCAAGTCCTCTTACAAAATTGTGGATTTCATCCACCGACTTGGTAAAATCAATTTTGCAATCCTCTTTAAAAATCTTGGGGGCGTGCTTCACTGTTTCACCTTGGGCTACCAGTTCATCTTGTGAGATGGCATTGTCCTTTCCTGAGGCAACATCATTGATGGCGCTAACCAATGCTTTTGCACCAATGACCATCATTTTATCATGCAGCTCACCGGCTGTTTCATTTTCCCCAATTTCAATGGTTTCTCTTCGGATAACACGGCCGGTATCAATTTCATGTTGAAGGAAAAAGATGGTAACTCCTGTTTGTTTTTCGCCATTGATAATTGCCCAGTTGATGGGCGCAGCACCGCGATAAGCAGGTAACAAGGAACCGTGCAGGTTAATGGAACCAAGTGGTGGCATGGACCAAACCACTTCAGGCAACATTCGGAAAGCCACTACTACAAATAAGTCGGCATTGTAGCTGCGCAGCGTATTCAGAAACTCCTCATTGCGCAATTTCTCAGGTTGAAGAATGGGCAGATTCTTCTCCAAGGCGTATTGCTTCACTGCACTCATGGAGAGTTGCTTGCCGCGACCCGCAGGTTTGTCGGCCACTGTTACTACCGCCACTACTTCGTGTTCTGAGTGTAGCAGAGCATCCAGAGATGCTACGGCAAACTCAGGTGTTCCCATAAAAACAATGCGCAACTTTCTCATACCAAATCGAAATAGCGTGAAGCTTCTTGATAATCGGATGTCACTTTCAGATAATATTTTCCGGGAGACAATGTGCTTAAGTTCATAGGCAATTCATGTGTGCCGATTTCATATTTTCCCTTGAGCAGTTCCATCTGTACTTCACCTGATGTATTGAATATGGCTAGTTTTAATTCGCTCGGTTCCTCCAGTGTAATTGCGATGGAAGCATTGCGCGCATCATGCCATATAATGCTTTCTCCTAAGGTCGGATAACGCTTGCTCTTTTCTTTTTTACCTAAGATTTTGAGCAATCGCTTATACAATACATAAACCAATAGCACTACGCTGAACAACAATAATCCATCGCGTAATGTTTCCAGAGAGTCCTTCATGAATTAAAATCGTTATCGAATTTATAGCGATATAACACCTTCAATTTCGGCAGCCATCATGTAGCGCACAAAGATGGCATCGGCATCCATCATCATCTCACGGATGGTGAGGCTGGTATATTTTCCGTTGGATGAAAGGCGTTGTTTTACCTCAGCCTTTTCACCGAAAATGAGCTTCAGGCGCTGAATGCGCTCCGGATCGGATGGCAAAACAAACTTGAACATGTAGATGCTCGGCCAAACGTGAATCTCATTGAGTCGGTCGCGCAATCGCTGGATTTGTTCTTCTTCCATGGAAGTGAATTATAGCGTGAAATTGTGGGCTAAGTTAGAACTAACAATCCTTTGAATCGCTGATAAATTAAATTAATCCAAAATGACCGTTGTAGATGTTCCTTTACCCGGTTGTGATTGAATCTCGTACTTCGCCCCCATTTCTTCGGCTCGGGTCTTCATATTGCGCAATCCGTTGCCTCGGTGGCGAACTTCATTTACATCGAACCCGATTCCATTGTCTTCAATGGTCATGCGCAGACGTTCTTTTTTATGTTCACCAATGTGCACCGTTATCTTGGTGCAGTTTGCATATTTAATGCTGTTATAAAGCGACTCTTTGAAAATCAGGAAGAGGTTCTTTCGTTCGGTCATCGAGAGCTTCAATGATGACAGTGAATCATCGCTGCGGAATGTGAGCTGAATATTGTTGGCCGCACACACATCGGTACTGTAATTTTTCATGCGCAACAGCACCTGATCAAACGAATCGTTCATAGGATTCACCGCCCAGACGATATCGTGCATGTTTTCAATCATCTCGCGTGAGGTAGAGCCTATTTTGTCTAGGACAATGGACGTGCTTTTGTGATCTTGGTTTTCGAGGGTGCGCTTGGCCGTTTCGCTGAAGAAGGAAATACTTCCTAACGCGCTTCCGATATCATCATGAAGGTCGCGCGCAATTTTGTTGCGAACCAACTCCAGTTTGGCTTGTTGATGTTTTCGGTAACGGATGGTGCTGTAAACGATACTGATGAGCACCAGTCCTATCAAACCTATGAACCACCATGTTTCATAGAAAGCTGGATGGACAAGGATTTTGAGTCTGGCCGGTTCCTGGTCCTCAAAACCTTCTGCCGAAACCGCCTTTACCAAAAACTCATATTCTCCCGGTGGAAGTGCACTGTAAGTCACCGTGTTGAGGTGATTGTTGTCACGCCACTCTTTGTCCAGCCCTTTCAGCATGAAGTAGAAATTGGATGAACCAGCATTGCTGAAGCACAATGAAGAAAACTGAATGGTGATAAAGTTTTGATTGTAGGGCAAATTGATTTGTGATTGATGGATTAAATCATCACGCGATTGATCCATGATTTTAATATGCGTGATTTTGGTGCGAGGGGTCTCGGTACTTTTCACCATATCCATGGGGTTGAAGCGCAGAAAAAAACCATTGCCACTGGCATAGATGCTACCATCGCGGTCTTTGTAGAGACGACTTTGTAATCCTTCCTTCGGTATCCCTTCGTTTTCATCATAGATATTCCACTTTGAAAGATGGGGGTCGTAGCACAATAGATTACCTGATGCAATCATCCAAATGCGCCCTGAATTGTCTTTTACCATAGAGCGGATGGATTGATATGGTGCGTGGAGGTATTGAAAGGGGGCTTCTTCGTTTGCCGGGTCGAAACGATAAAGGCCTCCTCCCAATGTTCCCACCAACAGCTCGCCAGTGTTGGTTTCTACCATAGAAGTAATTTGTTTGCTACGAAGGCCTTTAGTGTACAGTTTGTTCTTCCAAATGCGGAAGATTTCCTTGCGCTCTATGGGGTAGCGAAGTTGATTGGTATCACATAGCATCAAACCGGTGAGCGAGCCCATGAGCCATAGTCTCCCCTTCGAATCTTCAAACATTCCGTTGAGCAAATTGTCCCCCCCTTGAACGGTTGTGACCTGATTCATGGTCCAGTCCAGCGTGGGCTCAACATTCATCACGCCATAGCCATACACGTTGACAAAGAACATGGACTTGTAGTGTTCCAAAAAAGTAAAGCGCGAAGAGTTTATCTGATTGATATTGAGCTTTTGGGGATTGTAATTTTTGAGCGGATAAGTCAGCTGGTTGTCAGCCGGGGAATATGTCATGAGCGCCTGTTTGGTTCCCAGCCAGATGTCCTTTTCGCTCTTGTTTGCTATGGAATAAATCTGAAGCTGATTATTGAGGCAATCCAGCTTGTCGTTTCGCAGGCGATAGAACCCTCCAAGTCCACCGATATACAGGTCTTCTCCGTGACGCAGAAAGCTCGTAATAGGCACAGCATCATCTACATAAGTAATGTCAAATCGTGATGAAGTACGGTCATATACATGGAGACCATTGTTGGTGCCAATCCAAGTGCGGTAATAATTGTCCGTCAGGAGGCAATAGATTTTATTGCCGTATAGCTTGCCCGATTCTTTGGACGATATGGGAATGCGTTCTGCCAATCCGCTGATGGTGTTGTATTGCCATAATTCTCCTTGCTTGGTCGCAATCCATAAGTGATGATGGAGTTGTTCGGTAATACAAACAATCTCATCTGTCTGAGCCATTGCAGCTGTAGTGGAACGCAACTCTATGCCGGTCACATTGCGAAAGTCAGCGGTTGTTTTGTACAATCTGTGATTCCAGGCTCCAAGCCAAAACTGCTTCATGCTGTCCATGAAGACGGTATTTAGAAACTCGACCGAATTGGATGCTTGGGGCTTCAATTGACGAATGCAATTGAGGTCTTTATCGAAAACACGCGAACTGTAGCGCGCTTCAGCTGTGATAATATGCCCCTCCACAGCAATCAATTTATAACACGGACCTTCGATGGAATCTTGCAATTGCACAAAATGTTGTCGGTCGCTGCTGTAATAGATTCCCTTGTCTGTCCCCACCATCATCCCGGCATTCGGAAAAAGAGCCAGCGTGTAGGTCAACAATTGTTCATTGCCATTTCTACTGATCAGTTGAGGTCGGAAAATCTCATTGGTAATAGGGTTGAATCTACAAATTCCACCGTCTTGTGTGGCCACCCAAAGCCACCCTTGTTCATCTTCAATGATTTCATTGAGCACATTGCCCACCCTGTGCGTTCCTACGGTAATGCGATTGTAGTTGATGAACTCTTCTCCATCAAAACGAGAAAGCCCTTCCTCAGTCCCTATCCACAAAAAACCGTTGGAATCAAAACACAGCGAGCGGATGCTGTTATCGGCCAAGCCATTGGCAGTGGAATAACGCTTGAGGATGATATCCGGTGCCTGGGCAAAAAGGTGATGAACACCCAGAAACCAATACACTAGGAAGATGATGAGGCGATGTCCATTCATATAAAAACTTCGTGTGCAATATCCGATGGAACCACACAAAGTTCAAACATCAATTGGAAGGAAAGCAAAAAAGAAAGATTAGTCTTCTCGTAATCTATAATGAATGGCGAACAGCGCTCCGTAGTAATAAGCCCTAATGTTGAAATTGCCGACAAGGGTAAAACCCATTCCCCATTGTTTGTTGAACATTACCCCGAAGTCAATCTGGGCCGGAATTCCGGGAGAAACCGCGGCCACATATCTGTCCTGATAAGCGCCACTGTCCGCATACATGCGCAGATTAAGGGCAAGGCCGATACTGCCTGTGGCATACCATCGTTTGCCGCCCCAGCCATCACCCAGCAGATAACCCAGTTCTACCAATCTGTCTTTGCGAAAAGTAAATGGATCATCAGGTGCTTCAATGAGTTCTTGTGTATAGCCCAAGCGTATCTGATTGAGGAAATAATCACCTCGGGTGGACCATGTTCCCAAGGTTTGCCACGAAAAATTGGTTGCCGTGTTGGCTCCTACTCCCAATGTGAGCCATCGTTCATCCTTCAGTGGATTGTCCTCATACTGAGCAGTGGCCAAAGCACTCTGTCCCCAAAGGATGATGCAACACGATATAATTCTGAGGCCACGTCTAATCATAGGGTTTCAAATATTGTCATGATTGCCCCGGTTACCTTTGTCCGCTCGTCAAAAGTTTTCAAAAGGTCGGTTTCAATAGTTCAGCACCTAACCGACTTAAATGACGATTATTTCTTATTGCGACAGAATTTTTCATTGATTTTGGTAAAAGTCGTAGTACATTCGCGCCCCAATTAATTAAAAATCAAAATTGTTAACCGGGTTTCGTACCCAACAAACAACAAAAACAAATGGCAGTAAAACTTAGACTTCAACGTCACGGTAAGAAAGGAAAACCTTTTTACCACATCGTAGCAGCTGACTCTCGTTCACCACGTGATGGTAAATTCATCGAGCGCATCGGTAGCTACAACCCCAACACCAACCCTGCTACTATCCAAATGGATAATGAGAAGGCAATCAAATGGTTGAAAAATGGGGCTCAACCAACCAACACTGTGAAAGCAATGCTTAGCTACACCGGAGTGCTTTATCGCATCCACTTGAACAAAGGTGTTGCTAAAGGTGCTCTCACCCAAGAAGAAGCCGACAAGCGTTACGAAGCTTGGTTAGCTGAAAAAGCTCAAAAGATTCAAAGCAAAAAAGACCGTTTGGCTAAAGAAGCAAACGAGAAATTGTCTGCAGCTTTGAAACAAGAGAAAGAAGTAAACGAAAATCGTTTGAAAGCACTTGCTGCCGCTGCAGAAGCTGCTGCTAACGCTGCCAAAGAAGCCGAAGCAACTGAAGCTCCTGCTGAAGAAGCACCAGCTGCTGAAGGTGGTGAAACTGCTGAAGCATAATCGCTTTCTTATTAAATTATTTAAAAGCCACTCTCTCCAAAGGGTGGCTTTTTACATTGTTCCCAATTTATGATACCGGAAAAGAAAGATTTACACGTGCTGGGTTACTTCAGCAAATTGCATGGTTACAAAGGAGAACTCACTGCTTCTCTCAATACAGATAACAACCGCGATTACGAAGGGCTGGAGAACATTTTTGTAGAAGTAGCTGGCAGACTTGTGCCCTATTTCATCGAGTCCATTGAATACAAGACCAATTCAACGATGAAGGTCAAACTTGAGGGCATCGACTCCGAAGCGCTAGCCAAGCCACTTGTAAAATGCAGTATTTACATTCATCTGGAGGACATCAGCGAAGCCGATATCGAAAGCCTTGCTCTGCACGCGTTGGGCGGGTTCAAGGTAATTGATGCCGAAAAAGGTGAAATCGGTGTTGTTGCTCGCATTGAGGAGTCACCGGTCAATCCACTCATGGTAATTGCTTCTCAAGGGAAAGAAATCTTGTTGCCTTTGAACCGTGATTTCTTTGAAGAAATCAACCAAGATGAGGAAACCGTTTATATCAATGCCCCCGGAGGACTCATTGATTTTTATCTGGAACAATAATCTTCACAGTCATAGCAAGAAACTCAACAACTGAAAAATAGGTATGGATACTAACGTGCAAAGTTTTCTTCAAACTTTTATTTCCCATATTAAAACACTTGCTGCCCAATACGTTCCCAAACTTGCTGCGGCCATAGCCGTTTTGATTATCGGTTTGTGGTTGGCCAACCGCATCAAGGCGATGATTGGTCGCTCCATGAAGAGACGCGAGCTGGACCCAAGCTTGCAGAGCTTTATTCCGAGTCTTGTTACCGCCATACTCAAAGTTTTGGTATTTGTGACCGTAGCAGGCATGGTGGGCATTCAGACCACTTCCTTCATTGCTGTTCTGGGTGCTGCCGGTTTGGCCGTAGGTATGGCTTTGCAAGGTTCACTTTCCAACTTCGCAGGTGGTGTATTGATTCTCATCTTCAAACCTTTTCGCGTGGGAGATACCATCACTGCGCAAGGTGAAAGTGGTACAGTGAAGGAGATTCAGATTTTTCATACCATTATCTTAAGTGGTGATAACCGTACCATTATTATTCCCAATGGCGCATTGTCCAACGGTATCATTGAAAACAAGACGCGTCAAGGAAGTGAGCGCTTTGATCTAACCATTACACTGGATGGTGGTACTAATCTGGAGAAAGCAGAACAACTGATCAAAGAAGCGTTGAATGAGGTGAATGGCATCTTGAAAACGCCTGCTCCGGGTGTGAGCGTGGTCGCTTTCCACAACGATGATGTCGAATTTCTTGTTCAGCCTTTTGTAGAAAGCGGTAAGGTGGGCCCAAACCGCACGGCTTTGATTCGCACTATCAAACAGAAGTTTGAACAAAACAATATTTCCTTCGCTAGAACCAATGTGTTCGTGAAGAATGTGAACTAAGCTTTCTTTTCACTCGCTCTTAGTGAAACGGCTGAAACAGCGCGATATCGGTACTCTGTGATTCAACGATGTCGCCTTTCAGCCGTTTCTTTTTTTATCGGTAGAAACCGCTGCCCATCCATATAAATCGTTGAATTGCATTCACTGAGGGTCTATCATGAACAATTGATAGACAGGGCTAACCTTGCCAACTTTGAGCTGACCCAAACGCGATGATTTACAAGAAAATAAAACGGCAAAGCTCACCGAATGCAAGACCTATTCTATTGAGTTCGTCATTAAATGGAACACATCGCACTACGGGGAAAAATCCCGGCATAGAGTTTATAGCAGCGAATCTTACTTGGATTTCTTCGCAATAACAGCTTTTGCAGCCGCTACAATGTTCGTTGCCTCAAGACCGTATTTCTTCATCAATTGGTCAGGAGTTCCACTTTCACCGAAAGAATCGTTGACACCGATGAACTCAATTGGGGTTGGATGGTGTTTAGCAAGCGTTTGAGCAATCACACTGCCCATTCCGCCCATGATTTGGTGTTCTTCAGCCGTTACAACTGCTCCGGTTTTTTGAGCCGATTTAACCACTGCTTCTACATCCAAAGGTTTGATGGTGTGAATATTTATCAAGTCCACGGAGATTCCTTCTGCTTCGAGGGCTTTGGCTGCTTCTACCGCTTTCCACACCAAGTGGCCGGTAGCGAAGATGGTAACGTCACTACCTTGGTGGATGTGCCATGCTTTACCGATTTCGAATTTTTGATCAGCAGCAGTGAAGGTTGGCACTTTTGGTCGGCCGAAGCGCAAGTAAACCGGACCAACGTGATACGCAATCGCAATGGTTGCCGCTTTGGTCTGGTTGAAGTCACAAGGATTGATAACCGTCATACCCGGAAGCATGTTCATCAATCCGATATCTTCCAAAATTTGGTGTGTCGCACCGTCTTCACCCAGTGTCAAACCTGCGTGTGATGCGCAAATTTTCACGTTTTTACCGCTATAGGCAATGCTTTGACGAATTTGGTCATAAACACGGCCGGTAGAGAAATTCGCAAACGTTCCGGTAAAAGGAATATAGCCGCCAATGGTAAGGCCGGCTGCTACGCCCATCATATTCGCTTCTGCAATTCCCACTTGGTAGAAACGCTCCGGAAAATCCTTTTTAAAGGCATCCATTTTCAGTGAGCCAATCAGGTCAGCACACAAGGCCACTACACGTGGATTGGTTTTTCCCAATTCATGCAGACCTTCACCAAAACCACTGCGGGTATCGTTGGAACCAAGAATTT
This sequence comes from Flavobacteriales bacterium, assembly GCA_036562565.1. GTDB lineage: Bacteria > Bacteroidota > Bacteroidia > Flavobacteriales_D > Sanyastnellaceae > DATCJY01. Next base: position 40,891 of record DATCJY010000087.1, read on the forward strand.
CGAAATCGAGCATACGCGAATATTTTGAGTTGTGAGATTGACTTATTTGATGGCGCGAAACTAAATCCAAATCACAGAATAAGCACGCATTGCGCAAACGAACTTATCCATGAAAAATGAACGGAAATAAAAAATGGCGGAACAATCTCCGCCATTCATTTCAATATCTGTGTTCACTGAATAGATTCTATCCGTTGAGCATTACCGGCATAACGAGCATCAAGATATCTTCAGCTTCGTTTTCCTTTTCTACTTCTGTAATGATACCGGCACGGTTTGGTGCACTCATTTCGATGTTCACATTCTCTGAGTCGAGGTTAGAGAGCATCTCATTGAGGAAACGAGAGTTGAAACCTATTTCCATATCATCACCGGTATAGCTGCAAGTAAGGCGCTCTTGTGCCTCGTTAGCGAAGTCCAAGTCTTCCGCTGAAATGTTCAACTCGCTTCCCCCCATTTTCAAACGAACCTGATGAGTGGTTTTGTTAGCGAAGATGGCCACACGCTTGATGGAGCTTTGAAGATCCAAACGGTCAATGGTCAACTTGAATGGGTTTTCTTTTGGTATAACTGCTTCGTAGTTCGGGTATTTACCTTCAATCAAGCGGCAAAGCAAAGTCACGTTGTCAAAAGTGAAGAGCGCATTGTTCTCGGTGTATTCCACTTTCACATCAGTAGAAACAGAGTTGAGAATACCCTTGAGTAGGTTCAAAGGTTTGCGAGGGACGATGAAGGAAGCAGCGTTGCCGCCTTTCACATCGTTGCGGGTATAACGAACGAGTTTATGTGCATCTGTTGCAACAAAGCGGACATTGTCCTCGTGGATTTCGAAAAGAACACCGCTCATCACCGGACGCATATCATCGTTACCAGCAGCAAACAACGTTTTGATGATAGCCTTGCCCAATACCTCACTGGCAATGGTGAGTGATTTGGCACCTTCCAAGCCAGGAGCTTTCGGGAAATCTTCGCCATTTTGACCGGTGAGTTTGTACTTACCGTAATCGCTGGCGATTTCAATACCCAATGTCTTTCTATCAATGGTGAAAGTCAGTGGTTGCTCAGGCAAGGTTTTCAAAATATCCAACACCAAACGAGCAGGAATAGCAATGACACCTTCCTCTTTGGCTTCGATAGCCATGCGGGTACTCATGGAAGTCTCCAAGTCACTTGCAGAAATGGTCAATTCCTTGTCTTTGATTTCAAACAAGAAATTGTCCAAAATTGGAAGCGTGTTGCTGCTGTTGAGAACACCTCCGAGCAATTGCAATTGCTTGAGAAGTGCGGTACTGGTAACTATGAATTTCATCGTTGTTATACTTTAGAAAGCGGGCAAATATAACGGTCAAGATTGGAACACGTTTTTTTCAAAAATTTCAGGTTATTAACAAACCGTTGGTAGCTTAGACTGCCAAGGGATTCGGGTGTCATCTCTGGTTCCTGTAATTGTGGTCTGTTCCGGATGCATCAGCACCTCGGTAAAGCCGGTACATTTCACCAAGCTTCGTTGTAAAACGGGTATATCTGTTGCTAGGTGGCGCTCACAATTGAATTCTTGGAAGCGATAATTGCCTTTGATGCTGCATCCAACAAGTCATATACAAGAGCAAAGCCATCCATGCCACCGTAATATGGGTCAGGAACAGAGAGTATTGTTGCTTCGGGATGTTCACTCAAAATGAGTTTCACCTTTCGCTTGTCTTCTTCGGATGCGGCAAGGCGAATGATGTTGGAGTAGTTTGACTCATCCATGACATAGATGATATCAAAGTTATCGAAATCTGCCCTGGTGAATTGACGAGCTCGCAAATCGGAAATATCAATTCCTTTGGTTCTCATGAATTCAATGGCCCTTCTGTCCGGGGCTTCACCAATGTGGTAATTGCTGGTTCCGGCTGAATCAACTTTTATTTTCAATTGATTGAGCTGAGCATGATGGCGAAAAATGCCTTCAGCCATTGGAGAGCGGCAAATATTGCCGAGGCAAACCATTAAAACACGCATAAATAAAATTCGATTTATTTGTTGAATTTAATTCATAAAGGCCATTCAATGATATAATGCGTCCCTTTTCTTGAATCGGAAGCAATATTGATGTTACCGTGGAGGAAGGTTACCAATGCTATGATTTTCCGAATTCCTCTTCCTTTGGATAAGGATGATTTTACGTCAAATCCACGGCCATTATCATCTACTTTTAATTGCAATTTTCCATCGGATTTTTCTAATACGACCTCCACTTCCGTTGCTTCCGAATGCTGGTCAATGTTCTCAAGCAATTCATTTGCAATGATGAGCAAAGCCATTTGCTGCTGTTCTGAAGGCTGCATATCACCGGCACGGTTGGTCCAGTCAATACGCAACTGTGGGCGAATAAAACTATTGCACAATGACTCCAGCCTTTCAGCGATGGTGCCTGTAGTCGTAAAAATATTTTGCGTCAATTTTTTTGTTTCATTGGAAGCTTTGGTCAGCAAGTTTTGCAGACTCATGTACTTGTCCACCGGCACCTGACTGCCGGTATCGCGACCAATCAACTCCAGTTGCATACGCGATTCACTGATGATATCTACCAAGCCGTGATTCACGGCTTTAATTGAATCATGTTGCTCCCTGAGTTGCTCTCCAATCAAAAAGCGCATTTTAATAATTTCTTGCTCTTGCTTTTGAATGTCTTTTTTAAGGGCTGATATCAATGTTTCACTTTCCTGCTTTAGTTGTTCTGTATTTTCTGTTTTGTCAGACTTCAGCTTATTTAATTCCTTTTTAATCTTCGATTTTCTGACCGCACTGAAAATGTATAACAGAAGGAACAACAGTGCCAATGCACCTGTCCAATAGAGTATCCACTTATAAAGGTCCAGCTCTCGCTCTTTATCTGCAACCAGAAATTTAGTCGACATTAAATTGGTTCGGAAATTCTGAATGGAGTCTTGCAATATTTGCAGGTTGCGAGTGTAATGCTCTTTATCCAATTGATAAATCAGTCCCGCACGCTCGCTATAAATCGCAAGTGCTTTGTCAAATTGCTTCTTGCCCAAATAATATTGGTAAAGACAATCCATTGCATCGGTTTGCCATTCGGTGTGGTGGAGGTGCTCTGCGATGGCGATGGCTTCAAGATAGTTTGCCTCAGCTTGTGCTGATTTCTTGGGATGGTTTTCCAGTATGTTCCCACGCAAGATGTAGATTTCATAGAGCGAAGCATGCTGCTCCAACAATGCGGCCGCAAAAAGCGCTGTATCCGTGTGCAGCCATGCACTATCCGGCAAGGAACGCTCTAAATAATCTTCCGCTTTGGCAATATGATGTGCTACAAAAGTGGAATCATAAGTGAGTGTGACATCACTCGTATCCGGTTGATTCTGTGCAACGAATCGTGATACACAGCCCAGAAAAAGAATTAAAATGAAGGTTGTCCTCATTATTTCTGTTTAATCAATGTTTTAACCAATTCCAGATGCGGGTCGCGTTCTGCATTTAAATCTGCTGCAGTTGCGCGAACCATGTGATGGGGCTGAATCGGTTCCTTTACGTATTCAAAAGTATCGTCATAGTTATAACGAATAGTGGATATGGAAACCTTGAGCTTTGTATTGGGCAACTGATAGCGTGAGGCATTGCCCCATGTGCCTGAAGTAGGCCCCAGACAAGGTGTTCCAATGACAACTCCTCTATTCTTTTTATAAAATGCACTGGTGAAATCTACACTTGCTGATGCGGACAGGCTGTTAATCAACAGATATGCATTTCCTTCATATACATACTTGGGCTTCTGCACCACCTTGTCATGGAAGAAAAAGGTGTCCACTTGTCCAAGCGGCATACTTCTGAAATACTGAAAACTGCGTATGTCTTCGTTTTTGGGATAGAATATCTTAATCAGTAGTTTGGATATCCACAAGTCCATTCCTTTGTTGCGTGCTAATGCCAACTCGCTGTTGCGCGCAATCACGTTGTTGGGCGTATTGTATCCCTCCGCATCCAGAAAAGAATAGAGATATTCCACCCACGCACTGCTGCCACCTCCATTGTTGCGCAAGTCAATAACCAGGTGCTCGTAACCATTTTTGCGTGCTTTCTTGAATGTCTTCTTTACCGTTTTTTTCAGCTTGTGGCTATTGGGAGGCGAGAAAGTGGAGAGTTTGAAATAAACCAAAGAAAGTTCGTCATCAAATTTTGCATCAATCCATTTATTGATGTCCAATTTGGAGCGCTGCTTTCGCTTCTCCAAGTACTGTCTCTTTTGATAGCCATGGAGGTAGTATGTCTGAGCGCTATCACTTCCGAAAGGAATCACCACGAATTCATTCAGCGAATCCAATGAATTGTACAAGGCATTCATGTTCGGTATGAGTGTGGTAGCAATGTCATAACGCGCTTCGTGGGCATCGCCCTCGGTGCAGGCATAATCCAATGCCAAATCATAGAGGAAATCCACATCCATACCGTTGATGCTGAGCAAGCGGCCACCTTTGGGCAACACTTCTTCCCAATCATGCCTGATCAGAAATTCTTTGTCAAAGCGATCATTAGCGGGCTTTCTCACCAGCGTGAAAGGAACTACATAGCTCCTGCCATTGGCAAATGCAAGTTCGACTATCTGACCATACTCCAGCGAAGAATGCGAGTCGCTCATAACCTGCATGCACTTGGCCACAACACGTGTGAAATCGCGCAAGGTCATTACCGAATCAATAGATGCGGCACTTTGATCAAACGCTTGATAAAATGCTTCTTCGCCACAAAAAGCAAATGGTGAAGGATGGCTTTTGAGTATGGTTTCTTTTAAAGAATCCAAATCGCTCTGCAATACCTCGCGCGTAAATAGCGAATCGGGTTTTACCTGTGCTTGGAGTACAGTGATACTCCCAAGAAGCTGGAGCCCTATCAGTACCCATGCACGGTAGAAAATGTTGTGCATACCTCGCAATGCTGTCGTGTCGGAATGACTATTCTTGATTCAATTTTTTCACCATGGTCAGGATGGTGGCAAGAGCAACGGTCTCTCCCGTTTCATCATAAACATCCACCAAGAATTTAACGATGCCTTTGGCAATATCGTCTTCGGAACGTTTTTCCTGATCCACTTTTTCTTTTACCGTAAGACGGACACCTATTGTCATTCCGGGATAAACCGGTTTAGTGAAGCGAGCATCTTCTATGCCGTAGTTCAACAATACCGGACCTTTTTTAGGATCCACAAATAATCCGGCCGCTTTTGATAATACAAAGTATCCGTGAGCTACGCGTTTTTCAAAGATGGTTCCCTCAAGAGAGGTGGCATCCATGTGTGCATAGAAATTGTCACCACTCACATTTGCGAAGTTGACAATGTCTGCTTCCGTAACGGTGTGTTTGTGCGTATAAACGGTTTCACCGATTATCAGCTCTTCAAAGTGCTTTCTGAATACGTGCGGATTGGCTTCAATTTGCTTTCCACCATATTGATATACATTGGTGATAGCTGTCAGCGTAGTGGGAGAACCTTGAATCGCTGTGCGTTGCAGGTAGTGCATCACTCCGCGTTTTCCACCCATCTCTTCGCCTCCACCGGCACGACCGGGACCTCCGTGCACGAGTAATGGCATTGGTGAACCGTGGCCGGTGCTTTCCTTGGCACAATCGCGGTTGAGTACCAATATTCGTCCGTGATGTGATGCAGAATCCAGCACAAAGTCCTTTGCAATCTTATCGTCATAAGTCGTGATACTGCACACCAGTGAGCCCTTGCCCATCTTGGCCAGTTGAACAGCTTCATCAAGATGCTTGTATGGCATTAAAGTAGTAATCGGACCAAAAGCCTCTACATCGTGTGAAGCGGTATTCTTGAATGGCTCTTTGTTCAGCAACAAGATGGGTGACATAAACGCTCCTTTATCATAAGAAGCATCAATGAGCTCATGTTGATTTGGTGCGCCATAAACCACTTCTGATTGTTGCTTGAGAATTTCCAATTTTTCCAGTACTTCTTGGCGTTGGGCCATACCTGCAAGCGCCCCCATGCGCACGTTTTCATTTAACGGGTTGCCGACCGGTGTTTTTGCAAATGCATTGGCCAACGCGATTTGTACGTCTTCCACATATTTCTCCGGTACTATCACTCTGCGGATGGCCGTACACTTCTGTCCGGATTTCACGGTGACTTCCTTGCGTACTTCTTTGATGAACAAATCAAATTCATCTGTTCCGGGGGCAGCATCTTCTCCGAGAATGGCGGCATTCAGCGAGTCCGCTTCCACATTGAATGGTACTGCTTCTTCCAAAATGCGCGGATGACTCTTGAGCATTTTTCCCGTATGTGCACTTCCGGTAAAAGTTACTACGTCTTGCGAAATCACATGGTCGAGAATGCCATTGGCGCTTCCACAAATGAGTTGCAACGAACCTTCAGGCAATATTCCTGAAGCAATAATGTCTTTTGTAATGGCTTCGGTAAGGAAGGATGTAATGGTGGCCGGCTTAACTACTGCCGGTACGCCTGCCAAAAGGTTCACCGCAATTTTTTCAAGCATGCCCCAAACAGGAAAGTTGAATGCGTTGATATGAATGGCCACCCCTTCTTTAGGCACCATGATGTGATGACCTATAAAGGTGCCTCCCTTGGAGAGCTTGGCAGCTTCACCGTCCACATAGAAGCGCTCATTAGGGAATTGTCTTCTCAAAGATGAATAAGCAAACAGATTGCCGATTCCGCCATCGATGTCAATCCAGCTATCAATCTTGGTTGCCCCTGTTTTATAGCTTATTTGGTAATATGCATCTTTTCTTTCCGTGAGATAAAATGCTAATGCTTTAAGCATTCTGCCGCGTTCATGGAAGGTCATTTTGCGCAATGCCGGGCCGCCCACAATACGTGCATAATTGAGTACTTCGGCAAAATCAATTCCGTCAGAACTCGCCAAGGCTATGACTTCCCCTGTTACTGCATTGTAGAGCTCCTTGCCTGCTCCACTTCCCTCAATCCATTGACCGTTGATATAGTTGTGTAATTTCATTTTTGTCCTCTTCTAAAAATAAATAGAGAGGCGAATTTAGTCGGCAACTTTCTATATTCGCCACTTTCTAAAATCCTAAAAAAATAACCATGAATGAACTCCTAGACCGCGATGACCAAAGCGGAATGCAATTTCTTCCTGAATCCATCAATCACTTACGCGTTGCTTCCAAGTGGGCAAAGTTCATTGCCATCTTCGGATTGGTGATGACCGGACTCATGCTTTTGATTACCGTTTTCTCCCTTTCAAACACAATTGGTTTTGTGGGTGGTGGGAATGTGCTATTCTCCGTGTTCTATATAGCCTTGATGTTCTTCTTCTTCCTTTGGGTATTTCAGTTTGCACGCAATTCCCAGAACGCCATAAGGAACAACAACGCTCACGATCTGGCTCATGCTATGCGCTATTTGAAATATTATTTCGTGGCGATGGGGATAGCCTTGTTAGCTTGGCTTGTTGTCTTAGTTGTTGTTCTGGCCAGCTTCGCTGTTGCAGGAGGCAATTTGTTTCGCTAGTTCAACTACTTACCTCTCAATACCCTTGATGAACACTTGCTCTATCAAGTTGTGTCCAAACGAATATGGAACGAACGCTAGTGAAGGCATTTCCTTAGTAATAAAGAATGAAGCATCTTTCCCACGAGAGATGCTTCCGTTTTTTTCGGACAATTTCATTGCATAAGCACCATTGAGGGTTGCTGCATGAATGGCTTCTTCCGGAGTCATGCCCATGTTGATGCAGGCAAGGCTCACCATCAAATTCATATTGCTGCTGGGGGCTGTTCCCGGATTGAAATCCGTTGCCACGGCTAAGGGCAAGCCCGCATCGATGATTTTTCTTGCAGGAGTATAGGGAATGCGAATAAAGAATGAACAACCCGGAAGTGCTACAGGCATGGTCTGTGAGGCTTTCAATACCTCAATGTCTTCATCTGAAACTAACTCCAGGTGGTCAACACTCAAAGCGTTGTACTTCACACTGACTGCCACTCCACCTATCACATTGAACTGGTTGACATGGGTTTTCGGAATAAGACCATGCTTCACGCCTGCTTCCAAAATGCGTTCGGTGTCTACTACGGAGAAGTAGTTTTTCTCACAAAACACATCGATGAATTCCGCCAAGCCTTCCGCAGCGACAGCGGGAATTGCTTCTTTGATGAGCATATCCACATACTCAGCCGGACGATTTTTATAATCAACGGGATAAGCGTGGGCTCCTAGGAAAGTCGCTTTTATTGTGAGTGGATGATTCTCTTGTAATTGTTTAATCACGCGCAACATCTTGAGTTCCGCCTCCAATGACAAGCCATATCCGCTTTTGATTTCCACGGCACCGGTACCGAGTCGCATCATTTCATTGAGGCGTTCATAGGCTGCACCGTATAGTTCTTGCTCTGAGGCCTTAGCTAATCGCGCTGCTGAATTGATGATACCGCCACCGCGGGCCGCAATCTCTTCATAACTCAGTCCATGGATTCTATCAACGAACTCGCCTTCGCGGGAGCCAGCATAAACGGTATGCGTGTGTGAATCTACCCAAGAGGGGAAAATGTATTTTCCTGAAGCATCAATGACCTCTAAGTCGCGCCAATCGGTGATACCCGGCCAATCTTTCATGAGGCCGTAATCAGCTATGATGCCATCTTCTACTGCTAACCAAGCATCTTCCAACACAGGAAGATTTTGCATTTCCTTACCACTGACGAATTGTGGTGCATCGTCATAAACACCTACGAGTCCTTTGATATTCTTGATGAAGAGTTTCATGTCCGCAAAGAACGGACAAAACTTATTTTACCGGATAGTGCTTAATTATAGCCGTGCGCAATCCAACCTCATCAAAATCATCATGCAATGCTTTTCCAACATGGATATTACGGTGATGAGCGAAAATCATTTTTATCAAACGTTCGCAGCTGCTCTCCTCAGTCGGTCGTTGATGGCGCGACCAAGACCATGGTCTGGAACGGGTTCCGCAATTATTACATCTGCATCGGTTTGATCCAATTCGCGCATTACTTTGAACAAATTGCGAGCGGCTTCGTTGAGGGAGCCTTCGCGAGATAGCACTTTATGCAGAGTGTCTTTCGGTTCGCCCTCAAAGGTGATGAGCGCGATTTTCTTGTTTGAATTTTTGCTCACCAACTCTTGAATATTTCCAAGTAGAAAAGGCTTGCGCGGTGCATAGTGTGAAATCAATAGCCCCGGAGCAGAAGGTTTGCTGCTGCTTGTGGTATTCACATTTACCTTGCCAATGATGCTTTCAATTTTTTCTACACCTAATCCACCGAGGCGAACTACAACAGGTGTTTCCTGCGTGCAATCGATAATGGTGGATTCTACTCCTACTTCACATGGACCTCCGTCTAATATCAACTGAATCTTTTCTCCCAGTTGTGCTTTGACGTGTTCCGCAGTGGTAGGAGATATATATCCAAAAGGATTGGCACTCGGGGCAGCTAAGGGGAAGTCGAGCTTTCGCAAGAGTTCCAATGTGAGCGGATGTTCCGGCATGCGAATGCCTACAGTGTCCAATCCACTCGTTACTAAATCAGGAATGATGGATTTCTTTTTGAGCAACAAGGTCAACGGTCCCGGCCAGAATTTTTCTGCAAGCAATTGTGCCTTTGCGGGAAACTCTATCGCCAAAGATTTCGCTTGTTCCACAGAAGCTACATGCACAATCAATGGATCAAAATGCGGACGATTCTTTGTTTCAAAAATTTTGATAACCGCCTCAGGATGGAGGGCATTCGCTGCTAGACCATAGACTGTTTCAGTCGGAATGGCTACGAGTTCGCCAGACTCCAACAGGTCTTTTGCTTTCTGAATGTCCTGAGAAATTGTTGCTTCCAAAATCTGATACCCTGCGAGGCTGCAAAGAACGCAAAGAATCTGCGAGGTTCATAATGCACTACTTAGTTATCGGCTTCTCCTTTACTATCAATCCAATTTCCATGGCATAGTGGAGTTTTTCAATACCCTGAGGCATCGTGTGTTCGAATGTGTAGGTATAATCCCCATGAAATGGGAAATGCTTGTTCGATTCCAACTCATATTCGAGGTCGATGATATCAAAACCTTTATCTCCAATGAATTCGCCTTTCTCATCGCGCACGTTGAATTCAATATCGCGAAGGGTGCGCTCACCATCTGGATTGGTCTCGGTCATGCGCATTCTCACTTTATCAAATTGATAGCCGGTAGCATAGCGGAAAGTCAACACCATTTGCTTTGGATAGCGGTTGTCATCTATATGCAAGACAAAGGTCTTTTTGTCATCGCGATGCCACTCGTTATCACTGAACTTCTGATATTCTTTGAAGATGATATTTTTATCGGTGCAGGAGCTAAGCATAACGATGCCCATCAATGCAAGCAATAAGTGTTGAATGTTTTTCATGCGTGAAGTAAGTGAATTTCGAAGAGCGTAAAGGTATTTGAATAAAGTGGACAACACTCTAACGGTATCTTTTAATAATTCCGTTTTTCAAATCGTTCATATACGCTTTTAAATCCTGCTTAACCTCTTTGCTCATTATCAGCAAACCGATGATGTTGGGGAATGCCATTCCGAGAATCATCATATCTGAAAAATCCACCACAGCTCCCAATCCTGACACGGTTCCGATAACGGTGCAAATCATGAATAGGACATTAAATGTTTGTTTCACCCATTTCTTTTCACCAAATAAATAAGCCCAAGATTTCATTCCGTAGTAGGACCAAGAAATCATGGTAGCATAAGCGAACATCAAGATTGAAAAGAGCAATACCCAATCAAACCACGGGAAGACAGAAACGAAGGCGGCATTGGTCAATGCAGAACCTGTCAAGTCTCCCGGAGTTTGTGCATAACCGGTAAATACCAAAACCAATGCGGTCATGGTGCATACGACAACAGTATCAATAAACGGCTCGAGCAATGAAACGAGTCCTTCACTGACGGGACGGTCGGTTTTGCTGGCACTATGAGCAATACTCGCAGAACCAATTCCTGCTTCGTTGCTGAAACTCGCTCTGCGAAAGCCCATGAGCATCACACCAATAAAGCCACCTTTGGCGGCATCGGGATTCATGGCTCCGTGCCAGATTTGAGCAAACGCATCACCAATGTTGGTGATATTCATACCTATGATGATGATGGCAAACACACAATACACCACTACCGCAAATGGAATGAGTTTATCGGTTACGCGAGCAATGCTTTTGATTCCGCCCATGATTACAAGGCCTATGAGTACAGCCATTGCAATTCCAAACCATAGAGATGGCACTGTACCTTGGCCAAAGGTCTCGGTGACTTGTGCATAGGCTTGGTTGGCTTGAATCATATTCCCACCACCAAGTGAACCTCCTACACACATAATTGCAAACAGTGCTGCAAGCACTTTTCCGAGTCCGTTGAGGTTGCGCTTGGCAAGACCTTTTGATAGATAGTACATCGGTCCACCACTCACTTCACCATTGCTATCAATGTTGCGGTATTTCACTCCCAGTGTGCACTCAATGAATTTGCTGCTCATACCGATGAGTCCGGCAAGTATCATCCATAGCGTTGCTCCGGGACCTCCAATGGCAATGGCCACAGCCACAAGTGAGATATTACCCAAACCAAGTGTACCGCTCAAAGCTGCTGTCAATGCTTGGAATTGCGAAACCTCACCTTTGTCTTCCGGCTTGGAATAGCGCCCCATCATGAGCTGGATAGCATGACCAAACGCTCTGAAATTTATGAACCCGAAATAGATGGTGAACCAAAAAGCTGCCGTGATCAATACCACCACTACCAACCAACAATCTTGCGTGACCACATCGCCATTGGGATGCAAATAAGGCTCACCATTTGCCAGATATACCACCGGATCATAAATTCCAATGGCCGCAAACGGATCCCACAGCAATACATTGGCAATAGCATCTACCAATGGAATGAAGAACGAATTGAGGTGCTCGGCTACTGAAGTTGGCTCTATGATAATGGATTGTATTCCGCTCACACCATTTGCATCCGTTACGCGTACCGTGTATTCCACTCCTTCATCCATACCTTTAGCCACAGGGGAAGTCAGCGCTACGTCCTTCTTCGACCATTTGTATTGATAGGGAGCTTGTCCTCCGGATACAGTCACATGCGCTTGTGAATCGCGTATTTCACCGGTTGGATTGATGGTCTCAACTTGAATGTCCAACTGAGCATGAATAAATAAGCTAAGAGAAAGAAAGACAAGCGTAATGAATGACTTCATCAATGGTTAGTTATAAATTATGGAATGTATTTGGCGCTTGGCGAACCTAATAAAAGATGCGTTTATAATTCCCAATCTAATATTATTCTTTCTTTTTTCCGCCTTCTTTAATCATTGGGAATGGGCTGTTCTTGGCAAAGTATTTCATGTGCTTAAGTCCGTCAGAAACATAATAAGGGTTATGTGTTTTGGGTTTGCCATTCAAAGGGAAACGCTTACCGGTATTATGAAAATGAAATGCATCCTTCCATTTTCCTCTTTCTAGGAAATGACCATACTCCTCCTTAATCCATTTGGCAGCAATCGGAATACCGGTTCGGTCATTGCGTAGATGTGCCACATTCACCCCCAGCGGAATGACCTTATACCCCATCAGTTGAAAAGGTCCCCAACTGGTTGCAAGATTCTTTAGCTCTTCATCATCTAAACCTTTGAGATGCTCCTGACGAATGTTTTCATATTTCTCCCGTTGACCGTCACGAACCTTTTTTAATTGATTAAATACGTGCTTTTCAAAACGATTTCCTGCGGGTTTATTGCCTCCGCACTCTAGAACGGTCAATGCCATTAGGTACTCATAAGGCAGACCAAGTTCCAATGCTACTTCGGTCATTTCACTTTTATAATTCTGTTCGCACGATTGTAAATCACTGATGCCCGGTGGACGTGGATTTACGGGTAACTCCCCCCCCACTTTGGCGCGTACCCAATCGGCAATTTCAAACCGGATTGACCATACCATGAAGCCGGCTATGACCAGGAGTAGCCACAGAAACCAATGCTTTTTTATATAACGGATGAGTTTTTTCAATTGCCGTCCATTCAGATGATAACGAACATACATTATTTGAGCTTTCAGCTCATTGATTTACGAGATTTATTGAAAATAAAAAGAGCCCAAAACGAGGGCTCTGAAGTTTATCATGTACAAAGTTTATAGGGTAATCAGCAGGATATTCAAGGTCTCATTAACAGCCAGGTTGACAAAAGTGTCAAGGTGATAAACAACCATTTTTTTACGGTAACGAAAGTAATTTTTTCAAGCATAGTTTACAGATTTAAGTGGTTAATATTCTGCTTAGCGTTTTACCGGTTTAGTATAAAATCGGAAAAACACTCTCTTATACCTCCATGACTATAAATGAGTTACACTTTATTATCGTTTTTTAGATATACCGACCATTTCTATAGCTATATAATTGAAAATCATAGATGAATTTTTACCATCTCCTTGATATTCAATGAGCACTTTCGCTATTTGATGCGTGTATAATTGCGACTATATAATTAATTGCAATGATTAAGAAACCCACAAGTTCCAACGGCTGGCTGGATCAATACTTGGATCTGGTAACAGAAGATGACCTTATCACAGGATTTAAAAATCAGACCTCTGAGAGTCTTGAGTTTTTTTCAGGATTGACGGAGGAACAATTGCTATACCGCTACGAAGAAGGCAAGTGGAATATCAAGGAGCTACTCGTTCACATGATGGATGCTGAGCGCGTGTTCTGCTATCGAGCATTGCGCTTTGCACGTTACGACCAAACGGTGTTGGCCGGTTACAGCCACAATGATTATGTAATGAACAGCAAGGCCTCTGAGCGAAGCATTAGAAGTTTGCTGGAAGAATATGCCGTAGTGCGCACTGCCACAGTTGCACTGTTCAGCAATTTTGCTCCTGAGGTATTGGACAACCGCGGTGTTGCAAACGGTGTGGATATGTGTGTGGCAGCCATTGGATTTGCCATCCTTGGCCATGAGCGCCATCATTTGCAGGTCATTCGAGAAAAATATTTGAAGGCTTAAGATTTCGGAGTACAGAAAATCTCCGCAATCATGCATCTGGCGCTGCCTCCTCCGATGGTTTCTATTGTGGGTATTCGGAATATAATTGGTCGATTATTTTTTTGAATCATGCTGAGCTGCTGCTGTGTGAGCGACTCATAAGCAGATTGTGAAAGCACAATTAAATCTTCATTGGACGCTGAGTGCAGCGCCAGCATGTTGCCAGCAAATCGCTCCATTTGCGCAAACGAGATTTCCACTATCTCACGATTGTCCACGGCTAATCTTGCGAGAACATCATTGCGCTCTTCCGGCTTGGTTATGCTTTCAGCACAAATCACAGCGAATTTCTCTGCAATGCACATCATCACATTGGTGTGATAAATGGGATGTCCATTGGCATCGGATGCGTGGAAGGCAATTGGTTCATACCCGATTTGAGCACATAATTTTTCCAATAAACCTTTATTCGTTCTGGGCGAAAGACATGCAAAAGCCGTTCTGTGAAGATGGTCAAACACAACGCTTCCCGTTCCTTCCAGAAAGCGGCTCTGTTCTTCTTCGTTCGAAAAATCTATTACCTTTTGAATATCGTAGTGTGTAGCTAAGTTCTTTACGATATCCATCCTTCGCTCAGCTCTTCGATTGGGAGTACACATGGGATACAGAACAACAGTGCCGTCAGCATGAAGGCTGACCCAATTGTTGGGAAAGACTGCATCTGGCTTTATGGGCTCCTCAGTGTCTTGCATCACTTGTACTGTAATACCGGCATTGTTTAACTGCTTGACGCAATCGTCAAATTCCATTTGAGCCAATTCATGGACATTGCCGGTCAAAGGAGTGTTGGATTGAAAAGCGTTTGTAACGGCTGTTTGCGCGTTGAAATCGAAACAAGCTGGACGTACCATAAACACGTGTGAAGTAGACTGCATTGCGGTGTAAAAGTATGACGGCAAATTGAGGATAAAATTTTCCCTTTTTTAGTAATCGAAATGCTTATTCAGAGCCAACTTTGCGACCCTAATAATTCTTAAGAGCATTTTCTATGGGTATTTCACGCCATGCGATATTGGAAGCACTTTCATCAGTCATTGAACCGGACTTGAAGAAAGACATCGTTAGTCTTGGATTGGTATCCATTCAGGATGTAAAGGACCAAGTCATTTCCATTCGTGTAAAGGTGAGCAATCCGGCCATGCACGCACGCATGCGCATGCAAGAAGCCTGTGAATTTGCAATCCATCGCACACTGGGCAATGAGTGGAAAGTGGAATGCGAAATCATTCCGATTGCCTCCGATGAGCGCCAAGGCGAACTGCGCAAAGTGTTGCCGGGGGTGAAAAAAATCATTGCTGTTGCAAGTGGTAAAGGTGGTGTGGGTAAAAGCACCGTGAGCTCCAACCTTGCTGTGGGATTGGCTAAGCGCGGATATAAAGTGGGGCTTCTAGATGCCGATATCTACGGACCATCGGCCACCGTGATGTTCGACCTTGAACATGAGAAGCCCCGTGTCATTGATATAGATGGCGCTAAATTCCTTGAGCCGGTAGAGCAATATGGAGTGAAAGTATTGTCCATCGGGTTCTTTGCCGAGATCAATCAGGCAGTGGTGTGGCGTGGACCAATGGCTACGAAAGCTTTGAACCAGCTCATCAACGATGCTCATTGGGGTGAGCTCGATTATATGATTTTAGACCTTCCTCCTGGAACCGGTGACGTGCATTTGTCCATCGTGCAATCAGTTCCGCTGGATGGAGCTGTGATTGTGAGCACTCCACAAAATGTAGCACTTGCTGATGCTCGTAAAGGGGTAGCGATGTTCCAATTGCAAGCCATCAATGTACCAATCATCGGTTTGGTGGAGAATATGGCTTGGTTCACTCCGGAGGAACTTCCCGATAACAAATACTATATCTTTGGAAAAGACGGAGCCAAACACCTCGCTGAAGAGCTGGATGTGCCTTTCCTTGGCCATTTGCCCTTGGTACAAAGCATTCGCGAGGCCGGTGATGCCGGTAGACCGGCTGTTTTGCAAGAACAAACTGCAGTGGCCAATTATTTAAATGAAATCCTCAATAACTTTGAGCGCGAAATAAGAATGTTGCCTTTCAGAAAAAAGGCTGAAACAACAAACGCATAAACAATGTCCAACAGCGAACTATTTGATAAAGTAAATTCTTCTCTCAACTCCATCCGTCCTTACTTGGAGGCCGATGGCGGAGATATTACACTTGTTGAGGTGACGGACGATTTTACTGCACGTGTGGAACTTCATGGTTCTTGCAGCAACTGCTCCATGAGTTATATGACCATGAAAGCCGGTGTTGAAGGGGCCATCAAATCTGCTGTTCCTGAAATCAGAGCAGTAGAGGCTGTAAACCTTATCTAATTCAGCTCTCCTCAGATATCGGATAATGATTTTACACTGCCAATACCGTTATGTGCATGGCGGTATGGGTAGTTCAATTTTCTCCAACTTGGACTGTCCAGCAGTGTCAAGATGAACTCATCGTCATAATACTGAATGGCGAGCAATTCAATTCCCTTCTCAATGCTCAGCTTGTGCGCTATGGAGGACAAGAAGTCAAGAGTGAGATAAGATGGGGCTTCTTCTTCAAATTCTGCCAGGTCGGCATCTTCTATACCGTATTTATTGAGTAAAAGCGTACTCAAACGTTTCAGCAATTCATCTGTGTCACATTCATCAAGCACTTCAATGAGGTGATTATTTTGACGCAACTTGTTCAGCAATAAATGCAAGGGCAACACATTGATAATCTCAAACGAGGTCAGCTGTAAGGCATCTACACGCTCCTCATGGGCTTCATAGAATGCTTCCGGATCTCTAAAAGCTTGTTGCATTTCCATCAACAAGTCCAGGTCGGAATGTGTGAGCGCATCTGCTAGTGACAACAAAGATTTCTCTTCTATGTTCATCACAGGCAAATCTTTGATGACCTGCTCTACATATTTCTTAAGATAACTCCAGTGTTCATACTCCCTCCAACGTGCCTCTCCAACATATTTTCTAGCTTCTTTGATTCTTCCCAAACGTGCATAGCACCTGGCAATAGAGGCATACGAAACAATCAGGAGTGGGTTTATTTTCAATGCGGTTCTTAAATAGCCGATGGCTTTGTGATATAAACCGATATCGTAATAATAGCAACCGAGGTTGTGGTAACCGGTAGAATACCTCGGATAGGCTTCTATCGCTTTGTACAATAGCTCCAGACTTCGCTCTGTTTCACCAATGGATTTGAGAATTAAAGCCATATTGCTCAATGCCATGTGATTCTTCGGATTGATTTCGAGCGCTTGCTGGTAGGCTTCAATGGCTTTGTCATTCATGGACACATCGGAATAGGCTGCTCCCAGATGAACATAAACGGTATCCAATGGAAATCGTTTTACACCGATGGAGATGGCTTTTTCCAAGTCATCAATGACCCGAAACTCATCTTTGCCACTGTTGTAGTTTTCAATGGCGTTTTTGGCCAGCTGATCTCCATTTTTGGATAACAGCCCTTTGAGGAATGACATACTTAGGCTTTTGAATGGAATACAAAGCTAACCATCAAAGCCTCTTCAATACACTACCAATTTTTGAATCATGATTTTTCCCTGCTTTTCCAATTCGACTAAATAAATCCCACGAGCCAATTCATTCAGATAAATGGTCTGGTTCATGTCTTTCACTTCTACCTCTTTTCCTGTCAAATCTCTCATGCGAATAAACCTTGTTTGAGCATCGCGCAAATAGGCAACACCATGAGCAGGATTGGGATAAACATAGGAGTTTTCCGCTTCGACAATTTCCTCCGTGGTCAAGGTCATTTCTCTGTATTCACAATCCAACGGAATTTGAGGACAAATCATGTGAGCCAAAAAATTGCTCATGATGGACAAAGTGGTATCAAAGTATAGTTCAATGTTTTGGCTCGGAACGTGACCTTGGCCGTAGTAAATCTCAAAACAATTTTCAATTTCCAAATCGTCTAATCGCTCTTGAATACTGCTGCTGCCATCAACTTCCACCACATCAAAGGCACCAAAAAGCGTGAGCATTGCACTGCCAAAAGGTACTACATCATCATGGGTACCGTGAGCCAGAAATGCCGGTACATCTCCAGTTTCTATCCATTGTATATCACCTATAGCCGCGGCTATGCCAATTACGGCTTTTATGTCCGATGAATAACCGGGATTACCACTGTTCCCTTCGATACCACCGGTAAGACCGGGATTATTCCAGTTGACCGTTGCGGGAACTTCGTCCAAATCCATATATGCCAAGTGAAGGGCTAAAATGCCACCGGCACTGAGGCCGCCTACGTAAATTTCATCGGGATGAATCCCATATGGATTGCCGTCTTCGGCAAATGATTTTCTGAAAAAACGAATGGCCGCCCTCATGTCTTGGATGCCGCGCAACACGGCTTCTGTAAATGGACCGGCCAAAGGAAACTCAATTGGCACACCCAAGCGATATCCTATCGATGCCGTCACATAGCCCATACGAGCAAGACCTTCACATATCGGTACAACCGTATTGTCCGTCTTGCTGCCACTTATGAAATAGCCGCCATGCGCCATGATGACCAATGGCCTGATTGTAGCTGTATCTCCTGCCGGTAGATAAACATCCAACAGCAATTCCTGAATATTGTCAGAATATAAAGTGTTCTGCCCATAATGAATGTCAGAAATTACCTCCACTTCATCGAATATGGGATATCGGTAGCGGAGTTCTTCACATTGGGCTTGTAGTGTTTGGTGGATAAAAAGTGCTAGCAGACAAAAGGTTAAAAATCTCTTCATGGGGAATGATTAAGGAGGTTTCAAATAAAACGAAAAATTGTCAACTCTTGATATCAATCACTTATTTAATGTAAAGTCAAACCCTTTGATTAAATTACTTTTGCGGCCGAATTTCTTTTGATTGATAATTTATGATCGAAACCGATATCATCATCATAGGTGCGGGTCCTTGCGGACTTTTCACAGTTTTCGAAGCAGGACTCTTAAAACTACGTTGCCACCTGATTGATGCATTGCCACAAGTTGGAGGTCAACTCACGGAGATATATCCCAAGAAGCCTATCTATGATATTCCGGGATTTCCGGAGGTCCTGGCCGGTGACTTGATACATAACCTGATGGAGCAAGCGGCACCATTCAAACCCGGATTTACGCTCGGTGAACGTTGCGAAAGTTTTCAGGTAGATGAAGACGGAAAATTCATTGTAACTACCAATAAAGGCACCTTACATAAAGCTCCCGTTATCGCCATAGCCGGTGGATTGGGATGCTTTGAGCCACGCAAGCCGCCTATTGCTAACATCGCTGACTTTGAAGACAAAGGAATTGAATACATCGTTCGCGACCCTAATATCTACAAAGACAAGCGCGTGGTAATCAGTGGTGGTGGAGATAGCGCACTTGATTGGGCGCATTACCTCGCCAATGGTGTAGCCAAAGAAGTGACATTGATTCACCGAAGTAAGAGCTTCCGTGGTCACCCTGATAGCGTTCAGAAAGCAATGGACATGGCGACTGCCGGCAAGATTAAACTCTTCACAGACGCGGAAGTTGTGGGTGTTAACGGCACTGACCGCTTGAGCACACTCACCATCAAGCACTTGACTGAAGGCGAAAGCACCATGGAAACCGATCACTGGTTGCCATTGTTTGGACTTTCTCCAAAACTCGGCCCTCTGGCCAACTGGGGCTTGAACATCGACAAAAACTCTATTGAGGTAAATACATTTGACTACAGCACGAATATTCCTGGCATTTATGCCATTGGGGATATCAATACTTATCCCGGTAAATTGAAGCTCATCCTTTGCGGTTTCCACGAAGCTACATTGATGGTGCAAAGCGCATTCAAGCGCATTTACCCTGATAAGAACTACGTTTTGAAATATACCACCGTAAATGGGGTAACCGGATTTTAATTTGCCATTATTTTAATTCAGAAAATTGGAAAATACTATCCACATCACGCTGATTGATCGCGAAGGAAAAGAGCATATACTAGAGGCTCCGACTGACATGAACATGAATGTCATGGAACTTTGCAAGAGCTATGAACTTCCTGTAGAGGGTACATGTGGCGGAATGGCCATGTGTGCTACTTGCCAGGTATACGTATTGTCAGATCACCAGCTGCCTGAGAAAACGGAAGATGAAGAAGCGATGTTGGACCAAGCATTTTTCGTTCAACCCAATTCACGTCTGGGATGTCAAATCAAATTGACGAACGACTTGGATGGTTTGAAATTACAGCTCGCCAATTCAGTAGATTAATTTCCTTGATTATAATTATATCGGCTGCCCCAAAGCTTCTTGAGGTAATCTTCCGTTTGTTTCTCCCGAGCATTGTTGCCGGGAGTATAAAAGGTGGTACCGCTGATTTCCTTTGGCAGGAACTCCTGCTCCACGAAATTGCCTTCATAGCTATGGGCATATTGATAGGAATCGCCATACCCCAAATCTTTCATGAGTTTGGTTGGCGCATTGCGCAAATGCAACGGTATGGACAAGTTACCTGTTTGACGCACCAGTGCTTGAGCAGCACCTATAGCCGTATATGCGCTATTGCTCTTGGGGGATGTCGCCAAGTAAATCGCACATTGGCTCAAGATGATTCTGCCTTCAGGCCAACCGATATTTTCAATTGCTCTGAAAGTGGCATCAGCTATGAGCAACGCATTGGGATTGGCCAGACCTATATCTTCTGATGCGAGGATGAGCATCCTCCGTGCAATGAATTTGGGATCCTCTCCGCCTTCAATCATGCGAGCGAGATAATACACTGCTGCATTGGGGTCGCTTCCGCGCATACTCTTAATGAATGCGGATACGATATCGTAGTGCATCTCTCCGCTCTTGTCATAGCGAGCCGGATTTTGCTGCACAATTCTGAGCACTTTTTCATCATTGATGGTATCGCCATCTTCCAATTGGGAAACCACTAAATCCAATACGTTCAACAATTTGCGCGCATCACCACCACTTAAACGAAGCAATGCTGTGCTCTCCTCTACTTGGATGTTCTTAGTCTTCAGGAGCTCATCTTCAGTGAGCGCTTTTTGAATCAACGCTTCCAAATCAGCTTTGTCCAATTCCTGCAACACATATACCTGACAACGAGAGAGCAATGCGCTGATGACTTCAAACGAAGGATTCTCTGTAGTGGCGCCTATCAACGTGATGATGCCGCGCTCCACAGCTCCAAGCAAGGAGTCTTGTTGTGATTTGGAAAAGCGATGAATCTCATCGATAAAGAGTACTGCACCTTTGCTGAACATTCCTTGGCTTTGCACTTTTTCAATCACTTCCCTCACATCTTTCACACCGCTGTTGATGGCGCTGAGTGTATAGAACGGACGTTTTAATGTTTGGGAAATAATGGAAGCCAAGGTGGTTTTGCCCACACCGGGAGGCCCCCAAAGAATCATGCTGGGGATGTTTCCACTTTCTATGGCTTTGCGCAGGACAGCTCCTTCTCCTATGAGGTGCTTTTGTCCCATGTAATCGTCCAAAGATCTCGGACGCAAGCGTTCTGCAAGTGGAGCGGCATTCATTGTTTTATCCAAATAAAAGAAGCCACAAATTTCGCTGACCGCGCGTTGTTTCGGATAACAAAATTTCCACCTATGGGTCTGTTGGAAAGTTGTTGGGCCATCGGTCCACTACTGTACACGGATTGCATTCTGCTCCTTTACATAACTCATGCAGATAGCCGCGCAAATCATGAATATTCCTCCAAGAACTAGTGCATAAATGGCCTGCCCTCCAAAAAAGTGTTTCACCATAGGGCCTCCAAATATGCCGTTGACGATTTGCGGCAATGTGATGAAGAAGTTGAAGATGCCCATATAAACGCCCATCTTACCGGATGGAATAGAACCTGCGAGTATCGCATATGGCATGGCCAATATGCTGGCCCAAGCAATACCTATTCCTATCATCGGGATGATTAAGAGCATCTTATCATGTAGGAAGAAGATGGAAAGTAGGCTTGTACCACCAATGAGAAGAGACAATACATGTGTTTTCTTTCTTCCTAAAACCTTAGCCACCGAAGGCAAACACAAGGCATATATCGCAGACACGGCATTGTAGATACCAAATAGAATGCCCACCCAATCCCCTACTTGACTGGCCGCTGCAGCTGCTGCCTCATCAATCGGATGACCATTGGCATCCACCGGAATTTGAAATACATGACTGACCAAAGCCGGGGTAGTAAACACCCACATGCTGAACAGTGCGAACCAAGTAAAGAATTGCACCAGACCTAATTGACGCATTGTTGCCGGCATCTTCGCAAAGTCTTTCAGGATTTGAGACAACCCGAAATGACTCTCCTCCGGTTTACCATGGATGGCTTCGTATTCAGCCGGTGGATATTCTTTTGTCTTAATTATAGTCACGAGGATGGTGATGATGAATACCGCGGCTCCGATGTAAAATGAATAAATTACATTGTCAGGCGCTTGCTTGGGAGCAGCTTCATTACTTACTCCACATACCGTGTTGAGAAACCAAGGTAACCAAGAGCCAACTACAGCTCCCACACCAATCAAAAAGGTTTGAATCGTAAAACCATAGGTTCGTTGATTGTCAGGAAGGTTATCAGCAACCAATGCACGGAAAGGCTCCATCGCTACGTTGATACTCGCATCCATGAGCATCAACATCCCTGCACCAATGAGCAATGCACTTTTAGCCGTAAACCAAGAACCCGAATTAGGAAGTACAATGAGTGCTATACAACAGATAATGGTACCGGCAAGGAAGTAAGGTTTTCTTCTGCCCAAGCGATTCCAAGTTCTATCGCTATAATACCCTATGATGGGCTGGACAATCATCCCCGTTAGCGGAGCCACCAACCAAAACCACGATAGTTCATGAACATCGGCTCCAAAATTTTGCAGTATGCGGGAAGCATTGCCATTCTGAAGCGCAAATCCCATTTGAATACCTAGAAAACCAAAGCTCATGTTCCAGATATCCCAAAATCCCAGTTGACGTTTATTCATGACACTCGTGTTTGGATGTGTGGAGCGCAATATAAAAGAAGTGTCATTTGTACACTATCTTTTTATAAAATGTCCTCCTCTTGCTCCAATTAAAATATTCTGACTCCCCGTACTTTTACCGTCCACACACCACATAATTCTATGCGCCTACTCCTTACATGCCTTGTTCTGGTCATTGCCACATCACTCGCAGCACAACTGAACTGGCTGGAAACGAATATTCCGATGAGCGATGGACAATCGCTGAAGGCTGACATTTACCTTCCGGAGAATTGGACAACAGGTCCAACCATTTTAATTCAGACACCTTACAATAAGAATTTATATCGATTGAATTTACCGCTTGGGATTGGACAGGCCCAGGCCACGATGGGCTATTCCATTGTGATAGTGGATTGGCGCGGCTTCTGGGGTTCTGAAGATGCTGCATACACCGGTGCTCCAGGCATTGGTGAAGACGGCTATGATGTGGTAGAATGGATTGCCAATCAGCCATGGAGTGACGGAAACATTGGTACCTGGGGGCCTTCTGCTTTAGGTCGTGTGCAATACCTCACCGCGAAGGAAAATCCACCGCATTTAAAATGCATTGTTCCGGTGGTTGCTGCCCCTACCTACACTTATAACGAATACTACCCCGGAGGCTGCTACCGTGTGGAATACATGGATCAAATAACCGCTCTCGGATTTGGCACCGGTGCTCTCGTGCTGGCCAATCCTTATCTCAATGCGGTTTGGAACTTCACAGCCAATGAGAATTTTTACCCCGATGAAATCAATGTTCCGACTTTCATGATTGCCGGTTGGTATGACCATAACATCGATTTTATGATACCGTTTTTCGAGGCACTACAAAACTTGTCTCCATTGCCGGTACGTGATAAACACAAGTTGCTGATTGGTCCTTGGGTTCATGGTGGTCACGGATTTGCCAACCCCGGCAGTGCCAATCAGGGACAACTCAGCTATCCCAATGCGGCAAACATCAACCATGAAGAGGCTTGGAAATTTTTTGATTATCATTTAAAAGGTATTGACACCGGGATTTATAATCAGCCGGCTATTCAATACTATAAAATGGGGGAAAACACTTGGCACTATGCAGCAGAATGGCCGGTGCAAACCACTCCTTATTATTTGTATCTGCATGAAAACGGAGAATTAAATTCGCAAATACCCACCAGTTCTAACGCAAGTTTATCTTACGACTACAATCCAGAAGATCCTTCACCAACTATTGGCGGTCCTACTCTTCGTACTGACTTAAACCAAGGACCATTTGACCAGCGCTTTGAAGTCGAAAACCGCGATGATGCTTTGATATTCACCACGGAAGAACTCACCGAGCCCATTACGCTTGCCGGTAAAGCAAAACTTCATTTAAAAATCAGCTCATCGGTGATTGACACCGATTTTGCGGTGCGCATCTGTGATGTATATCCCGATGGCCGAAGCATGCTGGTTGTGGATGGTATTCAACGTATGCGTTTTCGCAACGGCTACACTGCTGCGGATGAGGCCTTCATGACTCCCGGACAACTATATGAATGCACAATCGAATTGCCTTATACCACCATTACTTTTCAAGAAGGACATCACTTGAGGATTGTTGTTACCTCTTCCAATTATCCCCGCTTCAACCGCAACATGAACACTGGCGGTGCCATGTATCCCGCACTGAATGGCGATGTATTGGTGAACCCGCAAATTGCTCATAACACCGTTCACGTTTCATCTCTTCACGCATCTTATTTGGAGCTGCCGGTTGTCGCTTCAGGGACCACTGAGGTTGCTGATGCATTCTCTTCGCCAGTTCAAGTATATCCGAATCCGGCTAAAGATTATTTCATCATTGACAACCCGTTGGATGGGGCATATCAATTGGATATCAAAGATTGCCTTGGAAAGAATGTTCTAAAGCAGAACGTGAATGACCCACTGCAGCGAATTGAAACCGGATCCTTTGCAAAAGGAATTTATTTAGGTATAATTTCTAACGCAACGCACTACCATACATTTAAAATCGTTATCAGTGACTAAAAAACGGAGTCATAATTTCTGCCTCTATGAGCAAGCGACTAAAAATTGGAATAGCCGTGTTGGTGGTGCTCACTGCCACGGGATTACTCTTTTTCCGTTCTATGAAAAAGCGCTTGATTCGCTTGGTCATTCCACAAGTGGAGGAGGTTTATATCAATAATTTGGTCATTGAAAACGGCATCGGAAAAGCCCATCTCTTCTTGTTCCTAGAGAATAAAGATGTCATTGACTACCATATTAAATCCATGGATTTGGCATTAAATAATTCATCTCTGGAATTGATGCGATACAAGAGAGATTCAGCATATGTATTGCTTGCCGGAGAAAAGAAGAAATTTGATTTAGAGTTCGACATCGATACAAAACAACTCATCAAGCGCATCAGAAGCCTGCAAAATAAGGACTCTACAACGGTCACCATCAAAGGATTTATCTTATTTGACACCTTCTTTGGAGATTATAAAATGCACCTGGATAAGGCCGTAAGAGTAAAAGTTCCAACTCCTCCTGACATATCCATCCGCGAAGTCGAATATGCCGGGATGCGCGGTTTAGACAGTCTCGACTTTAATATTCATTTGGCAGTGCTCAATTATAATCCGAACATTATCGGTATTAAAAATGTCACTTATCGATTTAAAGGAGAGGATTATTTTGAATCACATGGTCAACTGCCGGATGTCTATCTGGACACTTCCGATACCGTTGTACGTGTTGTACCCATCACGGTGATTACCAAAAGAAAACTAGAGCTGTTGTCAAAGATTATTTTGAATACGGACAAGGTTGAATATGAAATCTCCCTTGACGGAATATTATTGCTGGACAACGAAAATCAGCCTGAATTAAACGTGAGCATTACCAAACACGACACGCTGGAAGTAGTCAAAAAGAACAAACACAAAAAGGTAAAGTTTACCAATCTCAAAAAGAAGGAACGGCAAGCCAAGCGCGAACAAAAGCGCTCTGAACATTCACCTATATCCGATTAGAGGCGCACCATGATACCCGGACCAATCAGGAAGAACCAACCGGATGGGTTATTGGGGTTATTGCTCAACAAATAGCCACCACCTCCATAAAGCACAAAGCGAAGTTTTACATCTTTTCTAACCGGTGACAAGGAGCCCAAACCCACCAATGCAAGGCCGCGGTTATTGTTGTTTTGAGAAAAGTCGAACGCATTGAGGGCGATGGTTCCGACCCCAAAACGGTAAGGTTGGTATTGCGCTATGCGTCCGGGTTTGAAGAAGCTGAATTGTGCAATGGCTGCCAAACTCACCCCACCAAATGAACCGAGCTGCTCTCCTACCGGTTTGTCAGGGCGCACTGTTACAAGACCTGCAGGAAACGATACGTCTATATCAAAGTTCACACGTCTTTCCAATACAATATCGATGCGCTGCGTATAACTCTCGCCTTGGTGCTTATCGGCATCGTGCATGATTTCAAGTTCTATACGCGACCAATCGCCCAAATCCAGTGTCTTTCTACTCAAGTAACTGTTTAGGCTAATAACCGTGTTGAGACATCCTTTTTTATCATAAGAAGCATAACGCGCAGAATTGACACCCGGACATATCACAATGTTATCGATGGTGCGCATTTCTATCAATTCCTGCTTGGAGCCTTTCACTGTCACTTTGATTTTCAGGTATTGCTTTCCATACAAGCGTCCATCTTCATCTATCTTATCGGGTATGGCACTGATGACGATATCCTTCAATGCCTTGCGGTACATAATGGGAGCCGTAATGGTATTTACCACCACGTGCTGATAAATAGGCAAATCCCCGTATGAGATATCGATAAAATCCAATGGTCTTGCACGTTGATATTCTCTCACTGTTAATGCATAACCACTGTTTCTGCCATTGGTATAGATAATCAATTTGCGCTTGCTTACATTGAGCGGAACCTTGATACGAATCATGGCCACATTTTCGCTTCGTATGAGTGAGTCACGTTGAGCCTCCGTGATATCCTCAAAACGGAAGTTGACCCTGTCCAGCGAAACTCCTTCAATTTTCACATCCACTGTTTCACCCGGAAAAACCGAAAGGTTTTCAGTGTAATCCGCTCCCTCGCGCTGAATGCTGATTTTGGAAATAGATGTCTGAGGGAAGATGTTGAAGTTGGTAATGAATTTCGCTTTGTCACCATCTTTGATGAACAAATAACCATCAGAGATCCGGTGGTAATTATAAACGCGAAGCCAACAAAGAATCTTATTGGTACTGAGCTCGCTGCGTGTAAACAATTCAGCAATCAGCTTGCCTCCAGGCTCTTCCTGTGCTTCAATTCTGTAAGTCTTCTGAAGCTGGATGTTTCTGTTATAGTCAATCTGAATCGGAATACCCTCCGGGGTTTCCTCATCTGCTATCACATCTCTCCTATCGGTATTGAGGAAAGATAACCGACTCACTTTTACTGAAAAATTGTATTCAATCGGTTCCAACTCATAAACCGGCTGAGCGTGATGGTCCAAATAAGGTTTCAACGTGCGAATAACCGCTTTCAAGCTGCGATTACCCGTTTGGTTGGGAAGTACATGCAGTCTGAGTTTTTGACCTTGTCTACTGAACATATAATCGATGTCTTGACCAGAGGTCCATACACCATCGGCCACGATATTGTTCACATTGTTCGTGACCAACTCAAACACTTTCTCTTCACCTATGAATAATTCATCGGATGTTGGATAGAACTTGACAACCGATTGGGTCACAGGAAATACAGGCAACTCAAGATTCTTTACCTCTTGTGAATAGCCATCTCGGAAAGCAAAGCGCAGATAGGTGAAATTGGTTTTGCTGATATTGGAAAAGCGGATTTTGCCACGGTATGCATGGTCGTTCACATACATGAGGGAATCCACTATTGTGAAATCTCCTGAACCAACAATATAGAGATTGCGGACTGCGGCAGATGATTTTGGAATCATTACAATCTCGCACTCTTCATCTTCCTTAGTATATTTAAAACTGATATACTCCTGTTCGTTGACCCGTATGCGGTTATTGTATAAGGAGTATTCGCTGGTATCAATATGAAGTCGTATGTCCTCAAAATACTTTGAAGCCAATGCAAATGCCGGGTCTTGCTTGGGAGGCACAGTGCGTTGTGAAGCAGCACTCTGTACCAACATTGACAACAAACAAAGAATTATAATGCTGAAGACATTTGACTTCATTTTAGTTACGGCAGGTATTACAGTAAAATCCAATTAAGCGTGTTGTGTAGCTGTTTGTTTCTCCTCTGCGTATTTCTTGGCCGCTTTGATAAATGAAACAAACAACGGATGCGGGTTCATCACCGTACTCTTATACTCCGGATGGAATTGCGCTGCAAGGAAGTACGGGTGATTCTCGAGCTCGATGATTTCAACCAAATTGCTGTCAGGATTAATTCCGACACACTTCAATCCAGCTTTCTCAAATTGCTCTCGGTATTCATTGTTGAACTCGAAACGGTGGCGGTGACGCTCTTCAATCAGCTCTTTTCCGTATGCTTTATATGCAATACTGTCTTTGCTCAATTTACACGGATAAGAACCGAGGCGCATTGTTCCACCTTTGTTCACCACACTCTTTTGCTCAGCCATCAAGCTGATGACAGGATGTGGTGTGTATTCTTTCATTTCTGTTGAATGTGCATCGGCCAATCCCAAAACGTTTCGCGCAAACTCTACGGTAGCCATTTGCATACCGAGGCAAATGCCGAAGAAAGGAATTTTGTTTTCTCTTGCATAGCGAATGGCTTCGAGCTTGCCGTCCATTCCACGAGAACCAAATCCGGGTGCCACTAAAACACCATCTACTCCTTCCAAGTATTCCACAACGTTTTTCGGAGTCAGCTCCTCACTGTGAATCCATTTGATATCAAGCGCCACTTCATTGGCTGCACCGGCATGAACGAACGCCTCTGCAATTGATTTATAAGAATCTTTCAGCTCAACGTATTTACCAATGAGTGCAATGGATACCTTAGACTTTGGATTTTTCAAGCGGTGTAGAAAATCTTCCCACTTCTTCAAATCCGGTTTTCTTCTGTTCTTAACATTGAGTTTTTCCAATACCACTTCATCGAGCTTCTCCTCCAACATCAACATCGGCACTTCATAAATGGTTTTGGCATCGATGCTTTGGATAACGGCATTCGGGGTGACATTGCAAAACTTGGCAATTTTATTTCTGAGCTGTGGAGTCAATTCATGTTCCGTGCGACAAACCAAAATATCAGGCTGCACTCCGTTCTCGAGAAGGGTTTTTACAGAGTGCTGAGTAGGTTTGGTTTTCAACTCACCGGCAGCGGTCAGATAAGGAATCAAAGTCAGATGGATAACGATGCAATCTTGCTCTTTTTCCCACATCATCTGGCGCACTGCCTCTATATAAGGGAGGGATTCAATATCCCCAACCGTTCCTCCAATCTCGGTAATGATGAAGTCGTATTCGCTTTTAGAACCGAGGATTTGGATGCAACGTTTGATCTCATCCGTAATATGCGGAATAACTTGAACGGTTTTTCCGAGGTATTCACCACGTCTTTCTTTATCAATTACACTTTGATAAATCCTACCGGTAGTGACATTATTGGCCTGTGAAGTAGGCACATTCAAGAATCGCTCATAGTGTCCCAAGTCCAAATCGGTCTCGGCACCATCATCCGTCACGAAACACTCTCCGTGCTCATATGGATTCAAGGTACCCGGATCGATGTTGATGTAGGGATCGAGTTTTTGAATAGTAACACTATAACCTCTTGACTGCAAGAGCTTAGCAAGAGAAGCTGATATAATTCCTTTTCCGAGAGAAGATGTTACACCACCTGTAACAAAAATGTATTTGATATTGTCCGGCATGCCCGTAAATGTTGCTATTCGCTATGGATGTTTACGGGGTGCGAAAGTACGTTTAATAGACGAGGTAATAAACTTTTGTGCATAAGTTTATTCATCTTTTACACTTTTATAAGGTTGGAAAATGAGTAGCCATCAGGGAGCCTGAATTCTGAGTGATGAGCATCCATTCATCTACGTACAATTTTATATGTACCAACGATGATGGTTCCAAATGACATACGGCTCCTGTAAGGTAGTGAACCAACAAGGAAAGTCCGGGATTATGCCCAACCAATAACACACGATTTGCTGTGCCTGGGATTTGGTTAAGTATTTCTTTGAGGGTATCAAGTGAGGCCTCGTAAACCTCTTCCTGCCAGCTGATATTGGATGAGTTGATTTTCCAATGCTCCGATAAGATATAAGCCGTCTGTTTCGTGCGTGCTGCCGGACTTGCTATCACCTTATCTACTTGTCCGATATGTTTAGACACTTCGTATGCCAGCTGATTCACAGCATGCACGCCTGTGTGGCTCAATTGGCGATCAAAATCCGGAGTGCCGTCCAGCGCATGGCCATGGCGGACCAGTATGAGCTCTTTCATGATTGGCCGAAATTAAACCCTACTGATTAATGATATAATTTAGATTAGCCTAAATTATTAAATCATAAGCATCAAACTTGCTATAACTTTGCGCATTCATTTTTAGTCAGTCACTGTCAGCCTAAAGACATTTATGGATTCTATTATACATTTTTTTGAAACCATCGACCCTGTGTGGGGAGCATTATTGGCCACTACTTTTACTTGGCTTCTCACAGCACTTGGAGCATGCTTCGTTTTCTTCTTCAAAGACATGAGCCGCAGGCTACTTGATGGTATGCTGGGTTTTACCGGTGGTGTCATGATAGCCGCCAGTTTTTGGTCGTTGCTTGCACCATCCATCGAGATGAGCTCCGGTGAAGGTTTGATAAAGGCCATGCCTGCTGCCATCGGATTTGCCCTCGGAGCATTGTTTCTTTTCGGAATGGATAGATTGCTACCCCACCTCCATATGAATTTTCCGAAAGAGCGCGCGGAGGGAGTAAATGTGAAATGGCACAAAACAATTTTGCTGGTCTTGGCCATCACGCTTCACAATATCCCGGAGGGGTTGGCTGTAGGTGTTTTGTTTGGAGGTGTGGCTGCCGGCATCCCCGAAGCCAGCATTGCAGGGGCGGTTACCTTGGCTATGGGAATTGGACTTCAGAATTTTCCTGAGGGTATTGCAGTATCTATGCCACTCAGGCGCCAAGGCCTTTCTCGGTTTAAGAGTTTCTGGTATGGTCAGCTTTCGGCCATCGTTGAGCCCATTGCGGGTGTGATTGGAGCTCTTGCCGTTTTGCAAATGCAACCCGTTCTACCTTATGCTCTGGCTTTTGCTGCAGGAGCCATGGTTTATGTGGTGATAGAAGAAGTAATCCCCTCCACCCAACAAGACAAATACACCGATGTGGCTACCCTCGGGTTCATCTCCGGATTCATCATCATGATGATGTTAGATGTGGGGTTAGGATAAATTTGGAAAACCAGACAATTGTCATTACATTTGTGGCAAATGACAGTTTGAAATGAGAAAGCTAAAAAAACATGGTTCAGCCCAAAACACTTCCAATGTGAGTGATAACGCTGTGGCGTACCACGTCTCTAATTACTCCAATCAAAATCCTCACACGCTGCTGCGCGTTATCCGCGATGGCATCAGCTATGAAGAGTTTGATAAAATCAAAGAGCGTTCCAGCCTCACATTGGCTGAGTGGGCGAATTACCTCAATCTATCCGAGCGCACCCTCATGCGCTATGCAAAAAATGCTGAGAACCTTGATAAATCCACTTCTGAGAGAGTGATAGAAATAGCCATGCTCCAAGAACGCGCCATGGATGTATTCGGAAGTTTAGAGGTCTTTAATCAATGGCTCAACTCACCGGTGCGCGCGCTCGGTAATGCCATGCCCAAAGAATACCTCGATAGCTCTATCGGTATACAAATTCTCAATGAAGTGATGGGTAGAATTGAACACGGTATTCCATCATGATTTGTTACCGTATTACACGCAGCGCATATAAAAATGACCTCAGTGGCGAAGGTGCTGAAAAATATGGTGGTCGATGGAATAGCATCGGCACTCGTGCATTGTACTGCTGCGAAAACCGTTCTCTTGCCCTGCTCGAAACCTTGGCTAATGCATATCCCGGAATCAAGCTTAAAGACTATTTCATTTTGGAGATTGAAATTCCCGACCAACTGAAAATATACCATCCGAAATTGGAACAGCTTCCATTGAACTGGAACAGTGTTCCCATGACTAACACTACCAAGCTTTTCGGTGATGAATTCATACACAAAGCCGATTACGTGGGAATGCGCGTACCCTCCACGATTATGCCATTTGAGTACAACTTCGTTTTTAACCCTCTACACCCGGACTATAAGAAAATCAAAATCCGACAAGCTCTTGCATTCGAAATCGATATCCGCTTATAACACTAGGCTTTATGAATGAGATTTTTGGCCAACTCTGAGAAATCCACTCCATCAAAATTCCCAGAAGTCATGAGCAAGAGGTTGGTATTCTTCCAGTCCTGCTCCAGCAGATAATCGACAATTAGCTTGGAATTTGTAAACACTTTTATGTTCTGCGTTCCAAAAGCATCTTGTACTTGTTGTTCCGTAATGGGCTCTAGCTTTTTGTGTTCTATGGTATGAGGGTTGAAATAAACAATGGCTTCATCAGCATTGGCCATAGCGCCATGATATTCTTTCAAGAACTTGGCATTGAGGCTGCTGAACGTGTGCAATTCCATGCAAGCAATGAGCTTGCGATTGGGAAATTGTTGCTTAACCGCAGCGGTAGTCGCTTTGAGCTTAGAAGGCGAGTGAGCAAAATCTTTGAACACAATGGTGTCCTCCGATTGCTGCACCACTTCTAACCTGCGAGCGGCTCCTCCAAAGGTTTTTATCGCTTCATAAAAATCAGCATCCGCTATTCCCATCTCGCGGCAAACCATCAATGCTCCATTGAGATTCTGTAGGTTGTGATGTCCGAATATTTTCAATGGAACTTCTCCAGTGGTTGTCAGTAGATAGGTGATACCATCGCGAACTACATGCGCATGAGCATCATAAGGAATTTTCTTGATTGAGTTGTTGCTTTGCTCCACCACCTTCACGACTTCTTGGTCTACTGAACAATAGACTATGGAGCCATTTGGTTCAATCAAATCCACAAATATTTTGAACTGCTCCACATATTTATCAAAAGTTGGAAATACATTGATGTGATCCCAAGCAATACCTGTGAGCAGTGCGATGTTGGGCTTATACAGATGAAACTTTGGCCGAGGATCCATGGGTGATGATAGGTATTCATCACCTTCAATAACAGCATATTTATTTTCCGAAGTGAGTTTCACCATGCAGTCAAAACCATCCAATTGGGCCCCCACCATATAATCGGTAGCGACACCGCAATGATGCAATACATGCAGTATCATGGCTGTGGTGGATGTTTTTCCATGGCTACCTCCTATGACCACTCTTAGTTTATCTTTCGTTTGCTCGTAGAGGTACTCCGGATAGGAGAAAATTTTAAGACCCAACTCTTGGGCTTTGAGTAACTCCGGATTGTCGCCACTAGCATGCATTCCAACAATAACGGCATCTAAATCCTTTGTAATTTTCTCAGGAAACCAGCCCTCTTGCAGCGGCAGTAGCCCCTCATTCGCCAAGCGTGATCTGCTCGGCTCGAATATTTCGTCATCGCTACCTGTCACCTGAAATCCCTTTCTATGAAGGGCTATGGCCAAATTATGCATGGCGCTACCGCCTATTGCTATTAGATGCGTTTTCATAAAAAAAATCTTTACCTAAAAAGAGCTTGGCAATATGCGATGTGCGGAACTTATGTTCAGGAGCTCCACAGATGGGTTATCCATGCGGGGGTGTTGAAGGTTGCTAGAAGTAGCGTTGTAACTACCGCTGTAATAATTAGATTAGTCATATGAATGAAACTGCCAAGAAGAGGTCATCCAAAAAAGGACTAGACCCCGGATCACTGGTTCATATCGGCTCCGTGAAGTCAGCCCCTGTCCATATCTCTAGCATTATCTACCATCAGGATATGGTCATGGAAAATCCGGATACAGATCCAAAGAAATGCAGCGAATTGCTATCGGACAATCATATCACTTGGTTGAATGTGGACGGCATTCATCAGCCTCAAATCATCAGTGAACTTGGGCAGCAGTTGAAGATTCACTCGCTCGTGCTGGAAGATATCATGAACAGTATGACACGTCCGAAAGTTGAAATATTTGATGACTACTTATTCGTGACCCTAAAAACATTGGAAGTAAACGAGTCACACCGCGGTCTGTTAGTCGAGCAGCTTTCTATTGTCATCGGAAAAAACTACTTGGTAACCTTCCAAGAAAACAGTCAAGACAATTTCGGTAGCATCCGAGAGCGCATCCGAACCGCCAAGGGAAAAGTGCGCACCAAGGATGCGTATTACTTGCTCTATTTGATTTTAGATACCGTAGTAGACAACTACATCGCCATTAGTGAGAAATTCGCGGGTCACATCAATCATTTGGAAACAATAGTCCTCCAAAAGCCAAACGAACAGACTCAGGCACGCATTCTAGCTTTCAGAAAGGAACTTTTGGATTTTAAACGCTCCATTGACCCACTGAAGGAAGCAGTGAATACCATTATGCGCGAGATGGACGAGGAAAATGCCAAATACTACCGCGATTTATACGACCATGTCATTTACGAATCGGAAAACTTGGCCATGTACCGAGAATTGGTGGCCAACCTATTAGACCTGTATCACAGCAACCTGGGCATAAAAATGAATCAAATCATGAAGGTGCTCACCATCATCACTACCATTTTTGTTCCTCTCACTTTCATTGTAGGAGTTTATGGAATGAATTTTGAAAACATGCCGGAACTCCAGATGAAGAATGGCTATTTTATTGTCCTTGGGGTCATGGCTCTGCTGGTGATCTTGATGTTAGTTTATTTCCAACGAAAAAAATGGTTGTAAGTAAATTTTATAACACAACAATTACACATTTGATATAACATTGCGCTCGCGTTTGACGTTACATGCTGTAATGAAAAATCTCCACTTAGATATCATCCATGTTTGCATTCGAGTTTGAAGGCAATTCGAGACCTGTTCATGGGTTCCACTTCCGGAACCTCCCAATCTAGTTTCTAATTTTTTTTCATTCATACATTTTATTCCAGGCTTTTACGAGCATGAAAACGAAATATATCGACCTAATCGAACAGACTTTTGAATGGCCACAGGATGAATTCAAGTTGGACGAAAATCACAACTTGCTTTTCCATGATATCCCCTTGATGAAGTTGGTGGAAAAGTACGGTACACCACTCAAGTTCACGTATTTGCCCAAGATTAGCCAGAACATTCAGCGTGCGAAGGCTTGGTTTGCTACGGCCAAAGCTGAAATAGGCTATGAAGGTGAATACCATTATTGCTATTGCACCAAGAGCTCTCACTTCCGTTATGTGCTCGAGGAAGCCTTGAAGAACAATATTCATCTTGAGACTTCCTCTGCTTATGACATTGACCTTATCAAACGCTTAGGAGTACTTGGCAAGATTGATAAGACGCAGCGCATCATCTGCAATGGTTTTAAGAAAGAGGATTACGTCAACAAGATTTTTGAACTCCACGCAAGTGGTTATAAGGATATTATTTCGGTTATCGACAACAAATATGAATTTGAAACCTTCGAACGCATGGTAAAAGAACCGATGAATATCGGTATCCGTATTGCCAGCGAAGAAGAGCCAAAATTCGAATTCTATACCTCTCGCCTAGGCATTGGGTACAAGGACATTGTGCGTTTTTACAAAAAATCGATTCACGATAACCCCCAACTCAATCTGAAGATGCTCCATTTCTTCATCAACTCCGGTATTAAGGATACCTCCTACTACTGGAATGAGTTGGTGAAGTGTCTCAAGGTATATTGTGAGCTGCGCGAGATTTGTCCTACCGTTGACTCCCTCAATATCGGTGGCGGATTCCCTATTAAGAACTCATTGGTATACAACTATGACTATCAGTACATGGTTACTGAAATCATGCGCCAGATTAAGGCTTCTTGTGATGATGCGGGAGTTCCGGTGCCTCATATTTACACGGAGTTCGGTTCATTCACCGTGGGTGAAAGCGGTGGTGCTATCTATAAAATTCTATATCAGAAGGAGCAGAACGACCGAGAAAAGTGGAACATGATTGACTCCTCATTCATGACTACACTTCCAGATAGCTGGGCCATCAACAAGCGTTTCATCATGCTTCCCATCAATAACTGGGACGAAAATTATGAGCGTGTGTTCTTGGGTGGATTGACCTGTGACAGCGATGATTATTACAATTCAGAGCAGCACACCAACGCAATCTACCTTCCTAAGTTTTATCCCGATCAGCCACAATACATCGGATTCTTCAATACCGGTGCATATCAGGATACTTTGGCCGGATTTGGCGGAATACACCACTGCCTCATTCCTCAACCCAAGCACATTCTCATCAATAAGGATGAAAAAGGCAAGTTCGTTTATAAGCTATGGGCTCCTGAACAAAAACCGAAAGATGTATTGGAGATTTTGGGATATTACGATAAGTAATTATTCGTTTATCCACTTCAAGAAATTATCGGCTGTTAGTTCCATATAACTTAGACTTGCATCCAGATATGAATCATTTGATAGAAATATTGCGGGGAAAATAACCCCGCATATTTTTATCTATTCTTCTCCATCCTTGAAAAAGGAATACGGTACATCCCTTAATTCAGACATTTTTTTGAAGTGCTCAAAATCCTCCTCTTCGCCATTTATAATGAAATAAATCGGCAACTCAGGATGTTGGCGCTTGATGAGTTCTTGCTTATTAGCGGCTATCTGACATTTTTACACTTATAACAACAGTTTATTTGTTGAAATTCCCCCGATAATCGATGTCAAAACCGGAATTTCAACCGTTAGTTTTCATCACAATTCATAATTCATAGTATATATGAAGTACATCCCACTTATTAAGTCTTTCACATTCGCTGTTGTGGCTATTGTTATGGTTGTTTACCATGACTTGTATGACCAATTTGTATATGAATATGATTTACCTGAAAGGTTATTACAAACAGTGTATCGTGTGGTGGTCGTATTCTGTATTGTGGAGTGTGTGCGATTAATTATCATCTATGGCTATAAACCCCAAGGTGGAGCCAAAAGGGACAACTTCACAACAGGAATTGGTCATATAGCGAAGGTCATTTATAGTTTTCTGCTAATCGTCCTTATCCTTTCGCTATTCAATGTTACACTCAAAGAGGCGGCCACTTCTCTCAGTTTGATTGCCGCTGCCGTTGTGCTGATGACCAAAGATTATATCTCCAATTTGATCAATGGAATGTACCTCACCTTTACCAAGGTCATCAACATTGGCGACAACGTGGAGATTGCTAACTACAAGGGCAAAATTCTGGACATTACACTTACCAATGTACACCTGCTCAATGATGATGACGATATTATTTATATCCCGAACAACAAAGTATTCAGCAACGAAATCATCAACTATACAAGGCGTCAACTTAAGAAAAGCAGTGTGGAATTTGAGATGGATGCCAGGTATGCCCAACCTACTGCTCAGATTGAAAGACGTCTCATTGACTCCTTGGGCGAACTTACTTCATTGATTCAACCCAATACCTTCAACCTCAAAGTGCAGTCTATCAAACACGAGTATACCTCCTACAAATTTCAGTACATTCTATATGATCCATTGAACAAGGAGCACGACAAAAAGGTCAAACGTCACCTTGTTCGCGAAATCATGAACTACACCATCGAGCTTCGGGATGCCTATGAGAGAAAAAAGTCATGACAAGGACCACCTGCCCATACCATGAGGTTACTTTTATCGGCTTTGCAAGCTCGACCAGTTACCGACCGAAGCGAGGTTTTCAACCTGAATATCAACAATTTTCAAAATCAACAGGTTGGTGAAAATAATTTTTGCAAAAACAATGATTGAGTAGTCAGGTTGTATCATTTTTGCCGGCAGAGAAAATCATAAAAACAATGTGATAACTCGTCATTTGGCGAGGCATTACAAGGCAAAACTATAATGGGTAAATACACATCAATCAGACAGTTCATGCAGGAGAATTACCTGCATTTCAACTCTGCAGCGCTTGTAGATGCTGCCAAAGGTTATGAGCAACACCTTCTTGAAGGTGGCAAAATGATGATAACATTGGCCGGTGCCATGTCCACCGCTGAGCTTGGAATCTCTCTTGCAGAAATGATTCGCCAAGGTAAAGTAGATATCATCTCCTGTACAGGTGCCAACTTGGAAGAAGACTTGATGAACCTTGTGGCTCACAATCACTATGAACGTGTTCCCAACTATCGCGACCTTACTCCGCAACAAGAATGGGAACTATTGGAGCGTGGCCTCAACCGTGTAACAGACACTTGCATTCCTGAGGAAGAAGCTTTCCGCAGACTTCAGAAACATATTTATGAACTATGGAAAGACGCTAACGAAAAAGGCGAGCGCTACTTCCCACACGAGTTCATGTACAAAATGCTCTTGAGCGGTGTATTGGAGCAATACTACCAAATTGACCCGAAAAATTCATGGATGCTTGCAGCTGCCGAGCGCAATCTTCCGATTGTAGTTCCCGGCTGGGAAGACAGTACCATGGGTAACATCTTCGCTAGCTACTGCATCAAAGGTGAATTGAAACCATCTACCATGAAGAGCGGTATCGAATACATGATGTGGCTGGCTGACTGGTACAGAAACAACAGCAGTGGCAAAGGTGTAGGTTTCTTCCAAATTGGTGGTGGTATTGCAGGTGACTTCCCAATCTGCGTGGTGCCGATGCTCTACCAAGATTTGGAAATGCATGATGTTCCATTTTGGAGCTATTTCTGCCAAATCAGCGACAGTACAACCAGCTATGGTAGCTACAGCGGTGCGGTTCCGAACGAAAAAATTACTTGGGGTAAATTGGATATCAACACCCCAAAATTTATTATTGAAAGTGATGCAACTATTGTTGCTCCTCTCATATTTGCATGGCTATTAAATCACTAGTTTTTTTCATAGCAGGAAAATGAAAAGAGTCATTAAAGATTACAACAGCATTACACAGGAACACATTGATCTTATCAATAAGCACTATCCTAATGGGTTTGAGAATGAAAACCTTGTATCATTCGTAACCCCCAAAGGCCAGTTTATCAAAGCGCTTGAAGTACGCACAGAGGACACTATCTATCTTTTCAAAATCGAAAAGAATATGAAAGTGGCTGATGACGATGAAGATCAAGACGACAGCGGATATGATGGCTTCAAAGCGCCAACCGGTGCCGATGACGATATCAGTGATGGTTCTGACATAGACAGCGATGATGACGATGACGATGATGACGTGGATAACGATGTGGATGCTGCTGATGATGACGATGGTGATGACGACTAGTCGTTACTCTTTTCATTCCCGAGTTTGGTAAAACGACATTACTTGCGAGTAATGCAATGAAATAAAAAAGGGGCTTCGATGAAGCCCCTTTTCTTATGGATTAAGCCCGATTTACCAAGCTTTCTTTTTACCTTTTTTGAAGGAGTTGCCACCTCTGTCTCCTCCGTAACTCTTCTTGCGGTCACCACCATAGGAGTTGCCTCCGCGTTCGTTTCGGAAAGAGCCACCTCGGTCATAGCCGCCTTTTCTCTTTTCACTGCGAAGACGGGTGCGAGGAATGCCTGCCTCTTTGTTTCCACGAGATTCTACACGCACCGTGCGTCCGCGATATTGTGCACCATGGATGCTCTCCACGATTTTATCAACCGCTTCACCACGTACTTCAATCAAGGAGAAGGTATTTTTCAAATCTGTCCAGGTAATGTCCTGCACACTCACTTCAGCATTTTCTGCAATGAACTCTTTGAGTGTATCGTTGTCAAAACCATCGATGCTACCTAGATTCATATACATTTTTACCATGCCGTTGCCTGTACGCCTTCCTTGGTCTTTAGCGGCATTGGCATTCAAGTCAGGAGCGTTGCGGTAATACTCTGCAAAGCGATTGAACTCCAGCGATACAAAACGCTTGATGATGTCTTCACGCGACAAGCCTTCTACTTCAGCATAAACTGCTTCAAGGTATTGCTCGATGCTCTTCTCGTTTACTTCAACGCTGTTGAGTTTTCTGACCAAAGACATTAACTGTTGCTCACATACATCAAACCCTGTTGGGATTTGAGCTTGCTTAAACGGACGTTTAATAATCTTTTCTATCTGACGAATCTTTCCAATCTCTTTGCTGTGAATAATAGCAATACTTACCCCGGTCTTACCGGCTCTTGCCGTACGACCACTGCGGTGTGTATAGCTCTCGATTTCATCAGGCAGGTTATAATTGATAACGTGTGTTACGTCATTTACATCGATACCCCGAGCTGCAACATCCGTAGCAACAAGCATTTGCAGCGAGCGACTTCTGTAGCGTTTCATTACAAAGTCACGTTGTGCTTGTGACAAGTCGCCATGCAATGCATCAGCGCTATATCCGTCTTTTATAAGTGCATCTGCTACCTGTTGAGTTTCAGCCTTGGTGCGGCAGAACACGATAGCAAAGATGTCCGGGTTATAATCGGCAATGCGTTTGAGCGCCAAATAGCGGTCGCGCGCATTCACCACATAATAAATGTGTTCGATGTTTTCATTGCCGGAGTTCTTCTGCCCCACTGTTACCTCAAAGGGTTCTTTCATGTATGAACGTGCAATGCGCTGCACATCATAAGGCATCGTAGCAGAGAATAACCAAGTGTTTTTCTCTTCAGGAGTTTGGGAGAGAATCATATCCAAATCATCCTTGAAGCCCATTGTAAGCATTTCATCTGCTTCATCAAGAACTACAAAGTCAATTTTGGACAGGTCCACGATTCCTCTTTCAATCATATCCACCAATCGACCCGGAGTTGCCACCACGATTTGTGGTCCTTTACGGACCTCACGGATTTGCCCCTCAATGCTGGCACCACCATAGATGGCAACCACATGTGCACCGTTGATGTATTTAGAGAAGTTAGAAAGGTCGCGTGCAATCTGCATGCAGAGCTCGCGTGTAGGAGCTAATACAAGCGCCTGTGTGTGACGCTCATTGAAGTCCAGTAAGTCAATCAATGGAAGACCAAATGCAGCTGTCTTACCTGTTCCGGTTTGCGCCAGAGCAACCACATCTTGGTTACCTCCCAGCATTACCGGAATTGCTTGTTCCTGAATAGGAGTTGGTGTTTCAAAGCCCAATTCGGCAATGGCACGTAGCACAGGTTTACTCAACCCGAGCAAATCAAAATTTGTCATTAATACGATTTAAAATAATACAATAAAAGTTGTTATCTCTTTCACAGATAAGAATTCTACACCCAGCTTCGATAACAACTCCGCACTCAGAATGGCGGGACCAAATAGAAGATGAAATGTCAAACTCGTCCTTGTGAAAGGCGCGCAAAGGTAAGTATTGGTCTATGAATCAGAGCAATTTATTTTTACCAATGTCTGTTAAGTAGCGAGATTTGGGTTGCTCCTCTCCTATTTATTACTACTCATGCTTAACAGGTTAGACCACGACAAAAAAATCTTATAGTCCCATAT
Organism: Flavobacteriales bacterium; assembly: GCA_036562565.1. Lineage (GTDB taxonomy): Bacteria > Bacteroidota > Bacteroidia > Flavobacteriales_D > Sanyastnellaceae > DATCJY01. The sequence continues at coordinate 82,628 of DATCJY010000087.1, forward strand.
CAGGACATGTAAGGATTTCATCCAGGCTAACATCATGTGATTCTATGGGAACTTTTGATACAATTTGAAAAGGATAAGCAATGGCTATCTTCTTTGCACGGAGCTGGTGTATGAGAAAATTATCATAATACCCCGCACCATATCCCAAACGGTAGTTCAGGTTATCAAAGGCTAAACCAGGAACCACAATCATGTCAATTTCACCAACAAATTCTTCATCTCCCGCAGGATGCTTGGTGCCGAACACTCCTGCCTCAAGCTTTGCCAGCGACCTCAATCGCAGATGTTTCAATTGCCTTCCTTTTAATGTCTTGGGTGCAACTACAGTTAAATCGTTTTCAAGGCACCGTTGTATAAAAGACGTGATATCAATCTCCGAAGCCATGGGGATATATACATGAATCACTTGATATCTGTGCTGTTCCACTTTTCCCCAAAGCTTCTCGCAAATGCTGTTGTCATATTGCGCTTTTAAATGTTTGTCCAAAAAGGCGCGCTTACTCAGCATCTCTTTGCGCATGTTCGCTTTGTGTTCTTTGACTGATTCCACCATCTAGAATGTTTGCAACAAACTTAAGAATGCTTACCGGGTTCCGGCTCGCTATTCAATATTGACGACTTGATATAGGTTATCAATGACTCCGGCCTTGACCCGCATCAATGCAGATGCCTTAGAAATATCATCAACTTGCACACTCAAATAAAAAACACATAAACAGATATGGCTATAAAATGGAATCTTGACCCAACTCACAGCGAGGTGAGCTTTAAGGTAAAACATATGATGATTACCAATGTGACCGGTATTCTCGGCAGCTTTCAAGTGGATGCTGAATCAGATGATGAGGCATTCTCTAATGCCAAAGTAAAGTTTACCGGAGACATTAAATCCATCTCGACCAATAACGAACAACGTGATCAGCACCTTCAATCTGCTGACTTCTTTGATACAGAGAATCATCCGCAAATCATCTTTGAATCTACTTCCTATAAAGAAGGTAAGTTGGATGGCAATCTAACTATCCGTGGCATCACCAAGCCCATTACCTTGGAAGTAGAGTTTGGTGGTATTGGTAAAGATCCATGGGGTAATACAAAAGCCGGTTTTACTGTTAATGGTAAAATCAACAGAAGAGAATTTGGGTTGCTCTGGAATGCATCACTGGAAACTGGTGGTGTTTTGGTAAGTGATGAAGTTAAAATCAATGGTGAAATCCAATTGGTGAAAGCTCAATAATTTGTTAGTTGAAATGCCTAAAGTCCCTCATGAAATCATGAGGGATTTTTTTGTGCTCAAAAGAAAAATGACGAGGCACTTGTTAACGCATTTTTACAACGCATCCCCACAATTTCATCAACGCAAACGAAACACGTTTTCAGCATCTACACAGGCATTATCAACGCGCTATAATTACTTAATTTAAAACACACTACAACGCACCACAATTCATCAAAAGTGTTAAAGCTAACACGCATTTTAATTTTTAATTTTCATTAAGAGCGCGCATGGTGTACAACCTATCGAGTCAACTCTTGCTCATGCACATGATTTATTTACAACTTGCGCCTATGAGAAAAATTTTGTGGTCAATAGGATTGCTTTTTATCGCATCCCAATCGTTTAGCCAGTCAAAGGCAGAAATGGTGTCCTACACCAATACCATGATAAACAATCAATATGCAACTGAGCTGCATTACACTTTGGATAAAGCATTGAGTGAAACAGCCATCAACGCTTTTCAGGCATGGAAAGAACACGCTTCCATCCAAACAGACATTGAAGTAAACAATGAGCAATTGATTGTGCGTGTCATTGGTGAACACAACACCGGCATGGCAGCAGCCCAAGTGCTTAAGCAATTGGGAATTGAAAGAGTCGTGGTATCACGCAATGACATGACTCATGAAATCAACATTGATGAATATATCGAAAAAACCAGCAAATAACTTTATAGACCGTGATAAGGAAAATTTCTCTTCTCGTATTCGTTCTATTGGGATTGGTATTGAGCAGTGATGCTCAACTTTCATGCTCCAATGCCGTTGAACGCACACTTACCAATTATACCACCAGTACTGATAATGATAGTTTGTTCGTCATCTGTGCCGGACAAACCGGAACGCTTGTGGCAACTCCTCCGGGAGGTACACCCGGATGGACATTCCAATGGCAACAGTTCAGTGCCACATCCAATATGTGGACGCCACTTACTACTGTTACCAATGCGCCATCCAGTACCCAAGCTAACCTCCAGCCCGGTGGTTATCGTGTTGTGATAACCGATGGAAACAACCAAGAGGTTGGCGCATATGTAGCTTGGATTGTTCGCATCAACACCAACCCAACGGTATCGGTCAACAACATTCCTGCAGGTTGTGGTAATGTTCAACTTGTTGGCCAAGTGAACAATGGAAGCGTAACACCATACTACAACCCTCC
>DATCJY010000008.1:0-13978 GCA_036562565.1 Flavobacteriales bacterium
AACAACGCATCTGCTTTTACAAGACGCAATTGCTTTTTCTTATAGGCATTGCTCTCCTCCTCGAACTTGTCTTGATAATAGTTTTCTCGGCCAAATGCTTTGATGACACGAATACCCGAAACAGATTCCTGCACCATTGCACTAAGCATCGATTGATGTTCCTGTACCCTGTCGCTTCTTCGGTTGATGATGGTGCTCACATAGAATATGTTGACCATCATAAAAGGCAGCGGAGACAAGGTGTACAACGTGAGTTCCACATCAATCTTCAACATCACCACAATGCACATCACAAAAAGAACCGCAAGGTTGATGGTGTACATCAAAGCCGGTCCGGTGTACATACGCACACGACTCACATCTTCACTGATGCGATTCATCAAATCACCGGTGCGATTGCGCTTGTAAAAACTGTAATCGAGTTCTTGGTATTTGTCATACACCTCATTCTTGAGGTCGTACTCTATGTAGCGCGACATGACAATGAGTGCTTGTCGTTGCCAGAAAAGCAACAACCCTTTTACCGCAAAGAAGAGCAAATAAGCCAATCCCAAGAAGACGGAAATGCGCGTTACGCGTGATGAAAAATTATCTTCATTGAGTACGATGTCTTTCGCTTCTAACCCAATCCACGCGGCCATGTTGCGGAAGCTGGTTGGTTGTTGCACCACTACCGACTCGGCACCGGCTTTCAACTTCTCCATTGATTGTACAGAGTTGGCCAGAAAGTCGATACCATCGCGCACAATGGCCGGAGCATAGACAGCAAGAAGATTGCCTACAACAATAAACATGATGCCCATGAACAAGCGTCCACGGTACTTCCAAAAGTATTTATTGATATAGAGTAGATTCTTCACAGGTAACCAATTGCAAGGAAATGCAACGCGTGACTTTCCTTTTCATGTCTCCTCCGTTAGTACACAGCACAGAACCAAGCACTTGCTAAAATTCAAAATTCCATGTAACGCTTGGAAGGACAGGGAACAAACTTACTTGATAAGCTTTGACCTGCAACGAACCATTTGCGAGATTACCGTAATTTCCGAAATAGATGAAATACGGGTTTTTGCGGTTATAGAGATTGTACACCGCGAAATTCCAGTTCGACTTAAATCGCTTGGGGCGCTCAATTTCCTTACCAGTTTCGGCATCAAACACCTTTTTCATTGCATTTGGATAATAGGTAAAAGAAAGATCTGCGCGGTGATAAGGCGCCATGCGATATCCGTTCTTGCTGCCATAGACATCAATGATGCGATTCTCAAAGAAATAGCGTTCAATGGGCAATGTAATCGCATTGCCGGTTGCATAGACAAATACACCACCGACTTCCCAATGCTCATTGATTTTATAGGTCACCACGAAATTGGCATCGTGCCTTCTATCCCATCGTGTAGGATAAGCTTTTCCATTATTAAAAGCCTCGAAGACACGTTCGGTTTTGGACCAAGTATAGCCGAGCCATCCGGTCAAATCACCCAAGCGTTTCTTTACAAAGAACTCCACACCATAACTGTATCCTCGACCAAATACAAGCAAGTTATCAATGTTGTCATTCACCGTTTGATCGGGCTGAGCACCTTCATGGAACTCGCTTTGGTTCTTCATGTTTTTGTAATAAACCTCCACACTGCTTTCCCAACTGTCATCTTTAAAGTTGCGGAAATAACCTGCGCTGATTTGCTCACCCCATTGCGGTTGCAAAACATCCGTACTTGGTAACCAAACATCTGTTGGCAATGAGGTAGGAGAAAGACTTGTCAAATGGATGTATTGATAGTTGCGCATATATCCTGCCTTGATACTCGACACCTTATCAATCGTGAATCGCACATTGGCTCGCGGTTCCAAGCCATGATAGAATTTCACCAACTCATTGCGGTTGTAGCTCACAATTGTAGGCGGAGCGGGAACACCAAGACGGTTTTCCGGAGCTTTTATATAGCGCTCAAATGGTCCTACGTGGGCAAAGATGGAGTAACGCAATCCCACATTGAATCTTAACCGTTCATTGATATCAAACTCATCCAAGGCATAGGCAGCCGCTTCATGCGACAACAGATGTACCTCTTTGCCGGTATTAAATTCCGTATCACCGCTGCGCGCATAAACGCTATTTGGCATGAAATCATGGTGTGTGTATTCCACTCCCCACTTAATGTTGTGCAAATAATTCGGGTAATAATTCCATTGAATCTTTGCGCCATAGTCACGAATACCGCTGTTGAGCGCAAACTCAAACATCTCTTGGCTGCCTTCAAACGAGAACTTGTAATCGGTAAAGGTGGCAATTGCATTCATGAAAAGCTTGGGTGACATGATGTGATTCCAGCGCAGTGTTGCCGTTGCATTGCCCCACGGAATGCGAGCTCCAAAGTTTGTTTGTTTGCTATTAAAAGAAAACACATCACGTCCGAAATAGGCACTCGCAAAGAGTTTATCCTTTTCCCCCAATGTGTAATTCACTTTCATGTTGAGGTCGTAGAAGTAATAACCCGAACCACCAAAATTGCTTGAAGGTTTGATGAACGGGCGCATCAAGGCATCAATATATGTGCGTCTTCCCGAAACGATAAACGATGATTTATCTTTCTTGAGTGGGCCTTCAATCGTAAAGCGCGAAGCAATTGTACCGATGCCACCTTGACCATGAAACGCTTTGGAGTTTCCTTCTTTGAGGTTGATATCCAGCACGGATGCAAGGCGAGTTCCGTAGTTCGCAGGTATTCCGCCTTTTGTCAATTCGAGGTTTTTAATAGCATCCGCATTGAATACCGAGAAGAAACCAAACAAATGGGCTGCATTGTAAACGGTAGCATTGTCCAGTAGTATCAAGTTTTGATCTACACCACCACCGCGCACATAGAAGCCGGCATTTCCTTCACCGCTGCTTTGCACACCGGGTAACAAAGACAATGTTTTGAGAATATCCACTTCACCCAGCAACACCGGCAACTTCTTGATTTGGTCTACTTCAAGACCAATTTTACCGAGATCGGTGCTTTCTGTATTGCGTCTTTTATCGGCTATTACTTCTACCTCAGCGACCTCAGTGGTTTGCGGAACCATGCTAAAATTCATCTTCTTGTTCGCATCCAATACCACACGATGCGATTGGGTGACATAACCCAATTGTGCTACCTCAATGGTATAGGTTCCTTTTGGAAGTGTGAGTGAAAAGAATCCATAGAGGTTGGTACTGGTGCCTCTTTCGAGTTCTTTTGCAATGACCAAAGCACCGATGCACGTCTCACCGGTAGTAGCATCTGTCACTTCACCACTAATCGTAAAACGTTCCTGTGCCTGCACAAATAGGATGAAGCATGTGCAGATAAACGTCAGTACAAAGGCCTTCATACAGCTTTTTAAAATTAAGCGCTGTAAATGTAACTGCGAGGTCGAGGTTCGGGTTGTGTAAATTGGTTAATAGCAAAAGTGCCAAGTGAAATTCAGACAATAAAGACACCTTATTAAATCAATTATCAAATTGTATAAGCTCACCACATGCATCTAAAATATTTTCGCGCTCGCTGCTGTTATCCCTGCATTGAGAAAAACTAGCTACATATTTCCGGTGTTCGTTGCCCTGTTGTTATTGCCCATCAGTGCATTGACTCAAAGCTATCGCACCGCACTCGGTGTGCGTGTGGGTACAGAGCTGGGGCTTACTTTGCAGCAGAAAGCATTTGAGAAGACAACGGTAGAAGGCATACTCACCACGAATCGCTACCGCTGGCAAGCACAAGGTTTGTTTGAATACCATCGTCCTGTCATTGGCAAGCGCATCAATGTGTATTTGGGTGCCGGTCCGCACTTTGGCAATGAGAAAGGTTATGGCAGTTATTGGGGCATCACACCCGTTGCCGGAGTAGAAATCACGCTCATGAAATTTGTGGTTTCGTATGATTATAAACCATCCATCAACATCCAAGGCGGCAGCGGTTATGTCTTCCACGACTCAGGTTTATCGGTGCGCATGGTACTACTTAAGAAGAAGCGCAAAACGCCCATCAAAGATTTCTTTGAAGACCTGAAATCCAACAAGAAGAAATAACTCCATGGCCAAGATGCGCCACATCAGCAGCGCATCTCATTGTTTTTCAGCAAACCACCCAGTCTTCTCACCTACTGAAAACCGGTTAAAAAACCTTTGATTTTGGGAGAATGATGTCCTTTGACTGAAGCGCCCTCACCATTAACTTGCGCCCCTTATTAAAGCAAGATTCAAAAATTAATTTCTGATGAATATCCACGAATATCAAGGCAAAAGCATTCTGGCAAGCTATGGTGTAGCTATCCAGCGTGGCCACGTGGCTTCTACTCCTGAGGAGGCTCTGGAAGCTGCCAAGAAACTCCAAGAAGAAACCGGTACAGGTTGGTTTGTAGTAAAAGCTCAAATTCATGCCGGTGGTCGCGGAAAAGGAACAGTAACCGAAACAGGCTCTCGCGGTGTTGTTCTTGCCAAGAGCCTTGATGAAGTTCCTCAGAAGGCAAAAGATATATTGAACGGTCACCTTGTGACGCTTCAAACCAAAGCCGGTGGTAAACTCGTAAACAAAGTATTCATTGCTGAAGATGTTTATGCCCCCGGTGAAAGCGAGCCTCGCGAATTCTATATGTCTGTTCTTTTGGACAGAAGCCTTGGCCGCAATGTAATTGTTTACTCTCCTGAAGGGGGTATGAACATTGAGGATGTGGCACACAACACTCCCGATCGCATCTTCAAAGAAGTGATTGACCCGATGACCGGAGTAAACGATTTCCAAACTCGCAAAATCTGCTTCAATCTTGGTCTTACAGGTAAAGCAGCTAAAGAAATGGCCGTGTTTGTGAAGAAACTTTACGCTGCTTATGTTGGTTGTGATGCGTCCATGTTTGAAATCAACCCTGTATTGAAAACATCTGATGACCGCGTAATCGCAGTGGACGCGAAAGTATCACTCGATAACAACGGTTTGTTCCGTCATCCTGATTACGCAGCAATGCGTGACATTACTGAAGAAGATCCTTTGGAAGTAGAAGCCAGCAACGCTGACCTCAACTACGTGAAACTCGATGGTAACGTAGGTTGCATGGTAAACGGTGCAGGTCTTGCTATGGCTACTATGGATATCATCAAACTTAGTGGTGGTGAACCGGCTAACTTCCTTGACGTGGGCGGTACTGCAGATGCGAAACGTGTGGAAACTGCCTTCCGTATGATCCTTCGCGATCCAAACGTGAAAGCCATACTTGTAAACATTTTTGGTGGTATCGTACGCTGCGACCGTGTGGCTCAAGGTATTGTGGATGCTTATAAAAACATCGGCAACATCGAAGTTCCAATCATCGTGCGTTTGCAAGGTACCAACGCAAAAGAAGCGAAAGAACTCATCGACAACAGTGGCTTGAAAGTACTTTCTGCTATCACTTTGCAAGAAGCTGCTGATGCAGTGAAGAGCGTAGTATCTTAATACACTTTGTGTATCCCGAATAAGAAAAGGCTGTCCAATGGACAGCCTTTTTTATTTCATCCTTTATGCAATAAATGCATGACTTCTCCTCTCTTTCAAAGGAACCGAGAAGATGCATTAAATCAACTCCACATTCTCAATCACATCACCCGGAACGATGCTTTGAATTACATCCATTCCATCCGTTACATAACCAAAAATGGTATAACGACCTTCGAGGTGCGGTGTGCTGCCATGCGTTACAAAGAACTGACAGCTCTCGGTGTCCTTGCCTGAAGAAGCCATTCCAACTGTACCGGCTTTGTAATCGTGCAAAGCAAACTCAGAACGAATGGTATAATCGGTGCTGCCCATGCCATCTCCACGAGGACAACCGCCTTGCACCACGAAATTCGGAATCACGCGGTGGAAGTATTTTCCATTGTAGAAACCTTGTTCTGCAAGTTCCACGAAGTTGGCAACCGTACCGGGCGCTGCTTCCACATCCAGCTGAATAGTGAATGTTCCTTTGGAAGTAGTCACACGCGCTTTTTGATCACGCTCAATCATGGTCACTTTATTCCAATCGATCGTATGATTGTGAGCCGCATTCATCGCCTCCGCTTTTTCTATTCCCAATGCATTGATGGTCGCAACCACTTCGTTGTATGTTTCAATTTCAGCCGGAAGTTTGAGTTTACTCAAAGAAGCTTTGAGCGTTTCAGTCACTTGCTTCTTCTGGTCGGCATTCAATTTCATGTTTTGCCATTCACCCGCAATCAAAGCCATTACAGATGCATCGCCTTGGTTAAAGACTTGTTGCAAGCTTTGCAGATAATCCAAGTCTTTCGGAAATGTGGATGATGAGTGCGCTTTGATAAACGCTGTCGCCAACGCAGAGCGCATCATCGGATCTTGTTCGTTCTTCAAAGCATTCAGTACCTCAGTGGCTTTGGATGGTACAGCACCGAGTGCAGTTGCATAAATGGATTTATCAAATCCGTTTGAAGATTGATACAAGGCATAAAGTTGGTCGCTTGCTGCTTTATCGCCATTTTCGGCAGCTATCTCCAACGCGTAAGAGCGCAACCATGCTGATCTTCCTTCTGTGGCTTTTACTAACTCGGCCGCTTGAGAAGCATTCACTCGAGATGCCAACACTTCCAGCACTTCATGAACTATATATTCATCGCTGTCCTTCAACATCGCCATCAGCTCATCAATACTTTGTGATTTGAATGTTCCAAGCGCGCGTATTGCAGCTACACGCACACCTTGTGTTTGTGAAGTGCCTCGTGCATAATCCAGCAACAACTTGCGTGCATCTTCACCTCCCACTTTGCCAAGCAACGTCATTTGGTATTGTCGCACTTCAGGAGTACGTTCGGTACTGCACCATTGCAATAAGTGCTTTTTATTTTTTTCTTGCCCGAACCAATTGCCTTTATAAGCGACCATTGCCTGTGCACAAGCAATGCGCGAAGGAGTTCCGCTCTTGAACAATACAAACTGCAGTCCTTGCATTACCGCATCATCTGTAAGACCGGCTCTGTGCATCGCCAGAGCACCTTTTGCCCAACCTGTGCGATCCTCTTCGTCTTTTGGATTTATCTTGTACATGAAACGCACGACTTGTTGCTCCAGCGCACGCGACAAGTCTTTGTTGTAATGACGTGCGAAAATTTTTCCTATTGCTTCTGCAATGTTGCCGCGCACTTCTGTTTCGGTTTCCGGCTCATAATGACTCATCAAGTCGTCCAACACACTTTGATCAGCCAATTGCCCCAGAGCATAAGCCGCATTGGCACGCACCTCGGCAATGCTGTCATGTAACATATTCAGGAGCTCACTTTGCATGGAAACATCTTGGACGCTCGCGGCACAAAGCACCGCTTCAGCGCGATGTGTGCTATTCGGACTTTTGAAGAAAGCCATGAGACCATTGGCATTGCGCACATCCGCAAGTGTGTGGATGCGCTGCAATTCTGTATCCCCAAATTTATTTGCGCTCTTGCTGCTCTTCTTCTCTCCGCAGGCGATGAGCGATATCAAAGCCATTAGCACAAACAGATAGTTCCATTGTTTCATTCGAATAAGATTTTATTTATTCAGCGCAAGGTAAGGGACGAAGCTATTTATGCAAAGACACGACCAATGCAATGATGCTATTGAGCACAATTAAACTCTCTGATATCACCATCATTAACTCACACGAACGCGTGGGTCAATCCAACCATAGACAATATCCACAAGGATATTGATGATGACAAAGAAGAATGCTATCACAATGACTCCTCCCATGACAACCGGCAAATCGCGGTTCTCGATGGCCGTGAACATTTGCTGGCCGAGGCCTTTCCACCCGAACACAAACTCCACGAAGATGGCACCGGCAAGCAAGGATGCAAACCAGCCACTCACAGCTGTAATCACAGGATTGAGTGCATTGCGCAATGCATGCTTGAATACCACACGCGTTTCTGACAACCCTTTTGCACGAGCTGTGCGGATATAATCCTGTTGCATCACATCGAGCAATGAACTGCGTGTCAGTTGCACAATTACCGAAAGCGGACGAACCATAAGTGTCACCACCGGGAGTATCATATTGCGCAGATCGAGGTACTCGCCTTTCCAAACATCCACACTGTATAAGCTTCCGGTCATATTGAGGCCTGTTCCGGGCAAGGTTATCGTAGAAGTGAGAAAAGGAATGCTGGCTCCTGCACACGTTGGAATGAACCACAAAAGCAATACACCCACCATCGTATAATTAAAGATGCGTTTGTTGCGAAGGTCCTTGAGCCATTGTCGTAAGAACGGTTTGATGATGATGAATAACAAGCCGAACACCACTAGAAACAACGGCAAGCGAATTTCATCGCGCCAGATAATTGCACCAATCCATGCAACGATAATCGCCACGAAGAACGAAGGACCGGCCATACCAATGGCAGACACGAACAACATCAATCGGTCATAGAACGAGTCTTTGTTCAGCGCGGCAACAATGCCCATCAGCAAACCCATGATCATCGCGAGGATGATGGACACGACTGCGAGTACAAATGTTCCGGGCAATACTTCTGCTAAAATGGACGATACGCTTTTGTCCGATAAGAACGAACGTTTGAGATAAGGGGCTTTGAGCACAAGTGCCTTTTCATCTGAAAACTTGAGCAACTGCACACCGCTGTATTTCTTTTCATCAAAGAAGATACGGCTGTCCTCATTGGTTGGGTTATGTATCGACAGCGGAGAAAGGTCATTGAGGTAAAGCGCAAAACGCTGACCCAAAGGCAAGTCCAAATCTAGCTTTCTGCGCATTGTTTGCACAACATCTTCCGAGGCATTCTCGCCCACAAGGTTGCGCACAGGATCACCAGGCGCAAGGTTGAACAAAAAGAAAACAACCGCAATCACTCCGGCCAAAACCAGAAAACCATAAGCTGTCTTTTTAAGAAGGAAGGAGAACATCTTTTTCTAACCGCAGAGAACGCTAAGATGTGAGTAAAGAACACGGAGGATTACAATTGGTGGGATGGATTTTTCAACATAAAAAAGTCCCAGCGGGACGACCTTATGGTAACGCGGAGAAAGCAATGAAAAACATTGCCTTCTCCGCGTCCCTAACTAGGTAAACTCAATCGGCCTACTTCGCAAAACCTTTCGCTTTTTGCTTGGCATAATCCGGAATATCGACTCCGGCCCACATGTTTTTCACGACACCTTTTTCGAGGTAAACAAGGCCGGGATTGGAGCGAATGATAATCTTCAACTCTGTACCATCGTTCACAAGGAAATCAAACGGAGTCTGATGCGTGAAGCGGAATTCCTCCAGTTCCTCGCCTGAAGTTCCGGAAATGCCATAGAACTTCGCACCATCAGCTTCGGCTTGCTTTGCAAACTCGTTCACTTTATTGATGGTCTTGAGGTTGAATTGGTCCAAGCGATTGGATACCAACAAGAACAAACGCTCATATTGCAAGAGTTCATCCAGCACTTCTTCCCCATCTTGGGTAGTTGGATTGAAATCTTTGATTTTTGGTTCATACCCATCGCTCACCTTCTTGGAGTAGGTCAAATCTTTTTGAATTTCCCAAGACTTGTCTTCCCACATTTTTTGAGCGAGGTAGGTATCGCTGTCCATTTCTTTTACTTCTCCTGTATGGACGTTCTTCAAAATGTAAACGTTCACATACTTTGGTGGATCCAATCCCAGCTCCTCTGCAGAGCGAGTCTTTTGATAGATATCGCTGCCGATGGCATAAGCACGGTAGTCTTTGATAGGAAGGTGTACGAGCGTCCAGTATTGGAAAATCGCGCATACCACAAGCACACCCAAGGCCATCCAACCTTGCTTCTCTTTAGTCAAAAGTTTAATCAATACCCCAACACCCACTGCGATGATGGTGAAAAGGATTGGGAACAACCAATCCAACAACCAGAAGCAAAAAATGGAAACCACTACAACAGAACCGATGAGGTAGATACCATCTTCTTTGAGTGTATTGAGTTTGATTTTATCTCTCCAAGCGGCTATAAACACGGGAATCACGAAGACGAGCAACACCACATCTTTATAGAACGACTCAATTGGTTCAAGTGGAATGGCTTCACCGAAGCAGCCACAAGTAAGAACGCATTGTGGTGCATCTATGTAGTATTGACCTGCAGCATTTTGGAAAATACCAAGCGATGTAGGATCGCAGTGTGCGGTGTAATAAGTGAGCCAGGTGAAGAACAAAGTCATCGCAAGAATCAGTGTATTGGTAAGCTTCGGCCATGCACCTAGCAATACAGCCACACCGAGCAACACTTCCCCAATCACAATGAAAACCGCAATGGGCAATACATACGGAATCAGCTCAGGGAAACCCAAAGCACGCTCATCAAAGTATTCTTCGAGTTTATAAGAGAAACCGAGAGCATCATTGACTTTAATAAGTCCTGATACAATGAAAAGCGATCCAACGATGATTCTGCAAATGGTAGTAAGTAGCTTCATATAACTTCTAGTTGATTGAACAAAGTACTAAGTACAAGTGTTTTGCCGGAGTTTTATTTTAGAATAAAAAAATAGATTACAGCCCAAACAGCTATAAAAAACATGTCAGGCATCACAACGGTGCGCACTTTTGATTTCAAATCCTTCTTTAAGATGGCGCGGTAGAGAATGTATCCGATAAATACAATCAAGAGGCCAACGGGAATATAAGTGTACATCATAGGTGTATCTTTTTTAAATTTTCTTTGTTGCGAACAGTGCATACACCATCGGAAGTTTGTTTTCCATGTGTGCGATGCGGTATTTCTGTGGTGCGAATTCTACAGTGTGTTTGAAGCAATTATAAGGCGAATAGTCGAACTCTTGCAATGCCGTAAGTTGCATATCGTTTTGAAGGAGGCTTGTGAACACCTCAGCAAAGGCGTGGTTCCACATCACGTACTCCTCATTGAGCGGTGCTTCATTATTGGCATAAGTACCCGACTCGGTTTCGACAATCGCACCAGTATTGAAATAATTGTAACCCACCTTTTGAAAATCATCATCAAACATCCAAACAACAGGATGAACAATATCAAACTGTTTGTCGAGGTGATTGGGCAAATCATACACATCTGAACAGATGAACTCGGTAGTGGTACCTGCCAGTTTAGCAAGTTCCTTTCCTTTGGCTATCGCTTTGTCAGAAAGATCAATGCCAGTTACTTCTGCTCCAAGTTTGCTGAGTGAAATAGAATCTTGCCCTAAGTGACATTGCAAATGCAAGATGCTCTTGCCTTTGATATCACCGAGAAGATTCAGCTCAATATCGTTGAGCGATGATTTGCCTTCGAGAAAACCCTTCACATCATAGAATTCAGAATCAACATGCACATCCGTCCTGTTGTTCCAAGACTTTTTGTTGATGCTGATATAATCCAAATTCTCTTTCATGTGTGATGGTGTAAAGACAGGCACAAGTTACCTGTAGGTTGTTTGGTGCAAAGGCGATTAACCAATTGTTAACCCTCATTCAATTTGATAAGTGCGAACACAGCATAATTGATCATGTCGCGGTAGCCGCTGTCAATTCCTTCGCTCACAAGCGTTTGGCCTTGATTGTCTTCAATTTGTTTGATGCGCAAGAGTTTCATCAGAATCAGATCGGTAAAAGATGACACACGCATATCGCGCCATGCCTCTCCATAATCGTGATTCTTCTTCATCATCAAATCTTTGGTGATGGCTATTTGGTTATCATACAATTGCAGAGCACGTTCTGCAGGCATTTCCAATTCGCCTTCCGTGCCCAACTCCATTTGAATCAAAGCCATAACGGAGTAGTTGAGGATTCCGATGAACTCGTCCTCGATGCCCTCGCCCACCTTGCTTTCGCCTTTTTCTTCGATGGTACGGATGCGCTGTGCTTTGATAAAAATTTGGTCTGTAAGGCTTTTGGCTCTAAGGATGCGCCATGCCGTTCCGTAGTCCATTGTTTTTTTGAAAAACAAATCGCGGCACTTGCCTACTACTGTATCAAATTTTTGTGATGTTTTATCCAATGTAGTTCCTTGAGAATAATTGTTCGCAAATTTGCACCGCAAACGCTAAGTAATCCAAGCGTTGACGTATTTCGATGAACAACCGTTTCAAGCCTTATTCTCTCAACATCAAAGGACAGCTGTGGCAAGTGAAAAAGCCACTGGTGATGGGCATTTTGAACGTTACTCCCGACTCATTTTATGCCGGAAGTCGCTGGAGTTCAGAAGGCGAAATTCTGTCTCGTGCTGAAAAAATGTTGCACGAGGGAGCCGATATTTTGGACCTTGGAGGTCAGAGTACACGTCCCGGCTCCGAGCGCATTTCGGTGCAAGAAGAACTTGAACGTGTACTACCGGCCATCGATGCCATCCTTCGCCAATTCCCAAAGGCCGTTATTTCCATTGATACGTTTTACAGCGAAGTGGCCAAGCGAGCCATAGAACATGGTGCGGCCATCGTGAACGACATCAGCGCAGGAGCGTTGGATGATAAAATGTTTGAAACTGTTGCACAACTGCAAGTGCCATACATCCTCATGCACATGCAAGGCGAGCCACAAACCATGCACCTCAACCCTCAATATGAGAATGTCGTGAGCGATGTAGTCAAATTCTTCTCTGAAAAAATCAAAGCACTTCGCTTGTTGGGTGTGAATGATATCCTCCTCGACCCCGGATTCGGGTTTGGCAAAAACCAAGACCATAACATTGAACTCATGCAACACCTCGATGCGTTAACCATATTTGAGTTGCCGATTCTTGTGGGCATTTCCAGAAAGAAAATGGTGCAGCGCATGATTGACTCCGATGCCGCAGGAGCGCTCAATGGAACAACGGCCTTGAACACTATCGCCCTCATGAAAGGAGCACAAATCATAAGAGTACATGATGTGAAAGAAGCTGTGGAAGCTGTTCAGGTTTATAGTGCATTGTACAATTAAAATGAATTGTTCACATTAGCACCGAACCAATAATCAAAGTAATTTTAATGATGAAATATCTCTCACTCGTTGTTGCAACAATCGTAATGAGCCTTTCTGCATACTCACAAAACAGTGGTTATGACATCAAGGTCACTCAAAAGACTTTGGCAAAAATTACGGACGAACTGTATGCTTCAAAGTTTGAAGTGACTAACAAACAGTACACCAATTTTTTGAACCACTTGAAGCAAAACAATCAGGTAGATAAATACGAAATAGCTAAAATTGATACCGCGCAATGGTTAGCTACGACCACATACGGAAAGCCTTTTGTTGAGCAATATCACAAACATCCTACCTATGCGAATTATCCTGTAATGAAAGCACATTGAACGATAAGGTAGCTATGACAGCTCCTGTAGAAAGTCATATCGCCAATGATTGCGGTATATACAACATGAGTGGCAACGTAGCCGAAATCCTATTAGAAAAAGGTCGCACCAAAGGAGGCTCTTGGAAAGACTCTGAAGAATACAAGAAAATTGACGGTCCTGATAAATATGCAGGTTTTGATACGCCTCTGCCAACCATCGGGTTTAGATACTTTATGGAAGTGATTGAAAAATAGAAACTGGAGATTTAACAATTCAAACATTCAATCATTCAAATATTCAACGAGGATAGCATTTTAGAATATAAAATCAACGAAAAAGGGAAGCTTACACTTCCCTTTTTCGTTTATCAATCAGGCACATGCCTTAGGATTTAGAGCCGAATTTTTCTACCACTTCTTGCGTCACACCTGTGATGCTGAATCCACCATCGTGATACAAGTTTTGCATGGTCACATAGCGAGTCAGGTCAGAGAACATCGCGATGCAGTAATCTGCACAAGCAGCAGCATCAGCGTTGCCAAGTGGAGACATTGCCTCAGAGTAATTGATGAAGCCGTCAAAACCTTTCACACCGCTACCTGCAGTAGTTACAGTAGGTGATTGGCTGATGGTGTTGATACGCACCTTCTTCGCAGTACCGTAGTGGTAACCGAAGCTGCGTGCGATGCTTTCAAGCAACGATTTTGCATCGGCCATA
>DATCJY010000012.1:0-37799 GCA_036562565.1 Flavobacteriales bacterium
CTCCATCTGTTTGTTCAGCTTGAACAAGGAGGAGATATAAAATCCTTTCATGCCGTAGCGGGCCATGATTTCGTTCCCGTTGCCCACGCGATACGCACCGACAATTTTTTCCGCTTCTCTGTCCCACAATATCAAGTGGTGATAATAGAGGTCGTATTCATCCAAGTCAATGCTGTTATTCGTCCCCTCTCCCACTGCTCTGAAAGTGACTTCGCGCAAGCGACCTATCTCTTGCAGAATATTGGGAATGTATTGGCTGCTGACCACATAACAATCGAAATTGTCATAGCTCAGCGTTTTGAAATCCTTGATGCGCTCTATCTCGGCACGGATGATTTCAGGTGAAATGGGTGCTACAATCTCTGCCGGTTCCTTCGGAAAGCGGAACATGTTGAAGTAAGACTTCTTCACTTCCATGGAGCTGCCCAGAGCATAGGTCTTTGCGCGCAGGTAACGACCGTATTGCTCCAGGTTGGAGAACATCTCCGTATCCTTTGGAGGAATGGGCTTGCCAATTTTCATGCGAATCACTTTCCCCTTCTTCTTGAGCATCTCCGAAGGCAACGCAAGTGTGCGCAGGTTGGGGTTAATCAATCCCAACAAATGGAACAGCTTGGAGTTGGTGCCATCAAAGAAGACCGGCACTACAGGCACCTTGGCATTGCGGATAATTTTCAAGGCAGAGTTCTCCCATTTTTTATCCGATACCACACGAAGGTTGTCTTGGTAAGTTGACACTTCACCTGCCGGAAAAATGCCCAATGGCATGCCCTTCTCCAAATGAAGAATCGCAGATTTCAACCCCGCAACATTGCTATAAATTTCTTTGCGCGTTTCAAACGGATTGACGGAAATAAAGTAGTCCTTGATAGGCTCTACATTTTGCAAAAGGAAATTGGCCATGACCTTGAAATCGGGCCTGACCTTCGAAATAAGGTAGAGCATTGTAAGACCATCGAGTGCGCCAAAGGGGTGATTGGCCACGGCAATGAACGGGCCTGTCTTGGGGATGCGCTCCAACAGCGCTTCATCAAACTCAATTTGCAAATCGAGTTGTTTGAAAAGCTCCTCAATGCACTGCATACCGGGTGAGCCGCACACCTTGTCATAAAGCTCGTTGAGCTCATCAATGCGCGCTACACGTGACAACAAGGTCACAAGGATATTGTCCTTGGGCAGTTTAGTGGCTGTGGCCAGTGCCTCTTCCGGGATAAGCTTCTTCACGATAATCTTACTAGTTAATGATACCTGTTTATTCTACTAACAAAGGCAACGAATTTAATCTACCCTCGGCCAGAAAAACCACATGATACAAGCCGGCTACTAACTGTCCTGCATCAATAAAATGCTTCGAGCTACCATTTTCAAAGGTACCATCCTTAATAGTCAGTACAGTACGTCCCGTAACATCGGTGATAAAAAGTTTGGCATCGCATGCACGGGGGATGTTCAACTCGATGCAAGTAATAGCCGATGCGGGGTTAGGAAACACTCTGTTGAATACCGAAATGTTGAGTTCTTCCACACTCACCGCCTCATCCAATATCTTAAATTTCCAATAGCCTTCCGGTGCGGGCATCGGGCGCCATTGTTCTTTGCCCGTGGTAGCACGACCATACAAGTAATACTGAACAACCGTACCGGCTGGCTGAGCCGGTATATATCCGTACCAATTCTTGCCATCCGGTGAGGAAAGCGTCACCTCCTGGAAGGACTCAGAACCGGCAGTGCGCCAGTACAACTTTGCTTCTGCCAAGCCATCCGCATGGTTCATATAAGCGTGTACTTCATAGGACGTGGTGGTGCTGTTGTAGGGAACATCCTTCAGCGGTTGATGCGAAATGAGCAACGGATGCTGTGCCGCCACGGTATGCGTAATGCAGTGAATGGCTCCACCCAACGAGATGAGGTTGGCATTGTTATTATCACAGTCCACTCCCACTATCCTGTATCCGGGACAAGCCTCTTGCCAGATGCGAATGGCGGTAGTGTCATATTGTTCTCTATAAGTTGGAATAATGATGGTCTTGTTCACAAACACGCCATTGGTATAGGTGCGGTAAGCGCCATTGTTGTCGGGATAATTGCCTTGGACACTCGGAGGCATCGGTATGCGAATTACGCGATAAGGAGTGTCCCACTTGGACAAGTAATGACTCAATACATACTCTATGTTGGCATTGATTTGTGGGCCATCCGCCACGCCATCAGGATACTCGCCCACGAGCAAGGTTTCCTCATCTAGCAACTTCATGTGCATATCGATGTGGTGAATACCGTCATAAGGCAAAACCGGCATTTTTATATAACGCTCAATGCCCATGAATTGCGCGTGGATAGCGTCAATTTCTTCCTCGGTATGGATAGGATAGTTGAGGTTGTAATTACCAAAACCGTCATTTTCATCCAGTACAAGTTCTGATGCGAAAGCCGTTCCGAAACCATCCACCATGAAGTTGCCACCGGTATTCATGACATGGTAAGGTGGTGCAGTCATGCCATAGAGTTCAAGACCGAAGTGGTCGGCAATTACCTCAGGCGAAGCATCGTCCAAAGGGCGCGGGCGGTTGTAAATCCAGTCGGCTAAAAACAACTCGCCCACTTCATCTGCATACACCGAGTTGGCCGCATAATCGCGCATCCAAATGGTATTGGTAGCATAAGGTAGAATTGTAATATTGGTCAAATCAGACAAGGAAGGACCACCATCATTGGATGAGAGCAAGTAATTCGCTGTTTGAGAAATATTGCCGGAAAGGATTATCACCACTACTTCCTCCCGAGCCGCTGCTACAATCTGCTTGAGGATGGAGGGATAGCTCGACCATGATATGAGTAACGCCTGAACTTCTTCCCACTCAGCCGGTGTGCGCAGATTTTCATACACTGGAGGGCTTTCCAACACATCCGCGCGTGAAGGTTGTGCCCATGCTGATGCAGACACAGCCGGGCGCTGCGCAGCCATCGTAAAGGTTAACAGATAAGCAAGAACTGCCGTAAAGATTCGCCTAGTCATCTTACAGCAAGAATAAATAGAAATCATGGATCTCACATCATCTCCGTGAGAAGAACATCATTTCCAATTAATAAGAAATGAGCAATTGTGTGGTTTGAAATGCGGGACAATAGACGCTGTCCACCACTGTGCTGTCCTGTTCAGCATGTGTAAAAATGGCGCGATATTTCAGCCATTGATCGCCATAAAGTTTGCAAGTAGTGGTGGTATCCACTACACCGGCAAACTCCTGGTAGCCCTCGTAACAGCACACACAATCAAATTGGGCATTGAGAAAAGTGAAACGAATTTTATCACTTGAAGCAGCTAACGAAGGATGCTGGAAATGCACTTGAACAAATGCCTCCGGATACAGGCTCAAGGATTGGTTATAAGTAGAACCGACATCAAACCCAGCGACATTCAGTTCCTGCTCACGGCTGATGAATTGTGAGTAATGGGCAGCGAGCTTGAGTCCTCCGAAGTTCTCTCTAGCAAATTCCATGTGATAAGCGCCATCGCTGCCGGTAGTGGTGTTTGCTGCCGTGGTATATGCAGCAGAATATACACTGCCGCCTACGGATTTTTTCTGCAAATTGACCGCTGCACCGTTCAAGGGTTCTCCCGTTCGGGCGTGGGTAATCTTACCGGCAATGGCATACTTGCCTTCCTCTTTTTTGCATTGGGCCAATAAGGCCAATGCCGCCATGCCTAGCAATGCGATGCGTAAAGAGAATTTCATCTATGGGGTATTCGCTTTATAATGTTCAAATAAAGCCATGATTTTCCCAACGAAATGATATGGTTCCTTGGCATAACAATAACCATGTTCCACTACCGGCATGGTATAGTATTTCTCCTGTTGTTTGAGCAACAAGGCCTCAGCCACATGACCATCCCAAAGGGTATCGGCCATGCCCAGTTCTTTTGCCAAACGATAGGCATCCAGAACGTGACCCTGACCGATATTATAACTGGCCAAAACAAATTTAGTCCGTTCCTCAGGATTGGGAATTTTATTGCGCCAAAATCCCTGCAAATATTTGATATATTTTACAGCTGCTTGGACGCTGCAATCCGGTGATGGGAATGAGTCACAACCAAAGCGCATAGAAGTTTGCGGCATCAACTGCATGAGTCCTTGTGCTCCACTCCATGACTGCGCATTGGGGTTGAAACGCGATTCCTGATAAGCCAATGCCGCCAACAAACGCCAGTCCCACCCTATCTGCGAAGCATATTTCTTGAACAATGAATCATAAGGCGAGATTTGTCCCGGCTGCACTTTCGGCATGATATAATTGGCTATTCCCGGGTCGGTTTTCTCTTCGGTAAAGTACTTTTTAAATACGGATGCCAATTTGCGCTTTGTAGCTTTCTTGCTTAGCCAATGGTTAACCGCCTCGCGCAGCTGTGGGGCATTTTTGCGCATGGCCCATGCTATGTCTTGCCTGCCGGTGAGTTTAAACTCAATGTCGATGTTGGGATAATCCATGATCTCCATGTTCACCAAATTCTCATCGGTGACGGTGGCGCGCACTTCACCATCATTCACCAGTCGCAACAAATCATCGGTACTGATGCTGCCCGGTGCCTCGTGAATATCCAGTTCCAAATCGTGTTCTTTTTCGATTGATTTTAATTCTTCATAAAACGAAGAGTAACGATGCACGAAAATGGGCACCGAAGGCAAGTCTTTTATATCGCGCACCAACGGATGGACAGTAGAATCTCTGCCCAAAATTTGCTGCACCAATACCTGGCGTGTTTGATAAAGTGGATTGGAAAAGCTCACAAACTCCTTTCTGCGCCTTGTCACAGTGAGGTTCGATGCGATGATATCCCCCTCTCCTTTTCGCAAGAGCTCAAACATCTTATCCACGTCATCCAAGATGCGCACACGCAATTTGACTCCAATGCTTTTAGCAAAAGCCTCAGCCATTTCAAAGTCAAAACCCTTGGCTTGGTTGCGATAAATGAAATACGTGGAAGCGCTGTTCTCGGTGAGTAAGATGAGATACCCGCGTTGCTTGATGGAGTCCAGATCAAACTTTACGGATGGAACCATGGGCGCTTCACCAAGTTCAGGTTCCTCTGAACAGCTGTTCAATACCATGCTCATCAACAGCATGAACATACCAGCCAATACACCGAACCTATGAGATAATGCTCCAATCATGCCTTCTTATATAACAAACATAATAAGGATCACAACAAATTCTTGTTGCTATTGAGATAAGGCGGTATGTTCTATACGAGTTTTCAGCAGAATAGATTCGCGAATAAAAAAGCAATGCCGGAGTGGTGATGCTATGAGTTGATAAAGTGGAATTCAATTCTGTTCTTTTGTAACAACCATAAAAAACAATTACTTAATACTTGCACACGGTTAGCTAAACAGATAGATTTGTCCGCAAATACTTTCTCCCTGATAAGCTGAAACCTGCATAAAACATAAGCACACAGAATCTCACTAATAATACTCAAAACATGGTAAATGAAAATGACAAGGACAAGAAGCCAACCTTGGCAGACTTGTTCCAACAAGGAAAAGAACTTGTAAAAAACAAGCTCGAAGAAGCAAAAGATAACCTTGCTGAATTTGCGGGCGAGGCTAAAGAGACCATCTCCGAAAAAGTGGAAAACATCATCTCGGAAGCAAAAGAAAAAGCACCTGTAATCAAAGAAGAAGTTCAGAGCAAAGTGAGCCAAGTAGTGGCTAACGTGAAAAAGAAAGTAGCTCCGGTAAAGAAAAAAGTAAAGAAAGCGGAGAAAAAAGTTGAGAGCAAAGCCAATGCTGTGAAGAAAGACGCGAAGAATGCAGCCAAGAAAGCGAAGGCTACCGTAAAACGCGAAGTGAAGAAGGCTGAGAAAAAAGCCACTTCATTGAAGAAGAAAGCCGCTACAACAAATAAAAAAGTTGCATCTAAAATCAAGAGCAAAGTACAAACTGAAAAACGCGTAGTAGCGAAGAAAGTAAAAGCCGCTCAGAAAAAAGCGAAAGCGGTTGCCAAAAAAGTAGAGTCAAAAGCAAAAGCAGTTGCCAAAAAAGTAACCGCTGCAAAGAACAAAACTGTGAAGCCGGTGAAGAATGCCGCAAAAAAAGCAACTCCGAAAAAAGTAGCTAAGAAGGTTGTTAAGAAAGCTGTGGCTCAACGCAGTGTTGCGAAAAAAGCTGCCAAGAAATCGAAAAGATAATTGGACGCATACCAAGCAAAATTGAAAGTCCTGATGAATGTGTGTCATCAGGACTTTCTCTTTGTAGTTGTGTATATAAAAGGACTTAACTCAACTATCCAATAAATGAAACTATAGATGAACTTATAAATCAATTACAAGGTTCTCCAAGCGTGCACGGTAACGGTTAGACCGCTATTCTCTACAAACGTTCCATTGAAAGTATCACCGTTAAGGGTACCGATATTGTAACCATGTTCTTCAATTAATGTTCCGTTGGGCGTAACAATGCCGCTGATATCATCTACCACTGCGATGCCATCGGGACGTGCCATGCCGCCCCAAAGCCCCATTTCACGAGAAAGGACAATGTTGAAGGTTCCGGTTTCGTTATTGCTTTTGGAATACGTGCCTTCAAAAGCCTCTACCAAAGCGGTTGAGATTTCTTTCACCACGGTAAATTGCGCATTGCCATGTCCCGGAATATCGGCTGTGAGCACTGTAGCGTTGCTGCCGTCAGCACTCACCTGAAATACAATAGATACTTCCTCACCGTTGTAAAGACCATTGAACGGAGCAATGATGGTCTGCCCCTCCTCCACAGTGATGCTGGAGTTGAGCACGATCGTATCACCATCCAACACAAGGGTGGCGATAAGCTCATTGGTACCATTCATCAGATTAAATTTTATTGTACCGCTAGAGCCGATGACAACTCCCTTATAAATTCCTTTGCCACTGTTGTCATACTCAGCAAGTGCCTCAGGCGCTGTCGCGCATGAAGAGCACACATAAGGTGCCACAGGAGTTTGCGGTTCTTCTTTTGATTCTTCTTCCTTTTTACAAGCCACAAGGCTCAGTGTGAAACAAAATGCTGTGAGTGCGAGCTTTGTCAGGTGTGTTTTTATCATCTCGGAATTATTTGTAAGAATTTAGATTTTTAGAAACGCTCGCAAATCTGAGGTGATGAATACTTCAGGTCAATCACATTTAAGTAGTAGATACCTCCTATTTGGTCATATAACTGCGAAGCCCCAATGACTCATCATCATCAGGGCTTCTTAGAATAGCCTACTCAGTTTTGCTGCATTAACAACCAACGACTCCTATCCTCTGCAACGCATCCACATCTGAGGAGCCTTCATCTACATTTTTTTGTGCCTATGCGTATATGGAAGTTGGTAGCTTGTATTTATTCAGTTAACGGCTCCTAAGGGGAGAAGACGCAAACTATTCAGTTAAATGAGTAGGTCTATTGTTTTTTTAATCTACTTAAATTGTTAAGGAAAAAGTTAAACAGTGGGCAATATAATTAGTTGTTTGATTCAGTCAATAGTTTGGGACAGAATGATGCCACTTTAAAATTTTCGGGAGCTGAGAACTACCTATCTCTCCCCAGTACAACAGTGTATTTCTCACTACTGAAAGGCCCATAAAGGACAGTCGTCCAAGATAGCTACCGTATTGCGCTGTAGATTTGGCACATGTTAAACACAGAAGAACTGTCTCAGCTGACGCGCAAAGTCGTTGACCTTAGCAAGGAGATCGGCAAGTGGATGAAAGAGCAAACCGATGTGCACGAAAGCACAGCGGAAATCAAAACCGTAAATAATCTTGTAACCTACGTAGATAAAGAAAGCGAGAGGCGCTTTGTAGAGGGACTCTCCTTGCTGTTGCCTGAAGCCGGTTTTGTAGCTGAAGAAGGCACCGGCACAAAGAAAGAGAACGGTTATAATTGGGTAATCGACCCGCTGGACGGCACAACCAACTTTGTGCACGGTGTGCCCGTGTGGTGCACGAGCATCGGCCTTTGTTACAACAAGGAGGCAGTACTCGGTGTAATCTATGACCCAAGTAATGATGAGTGCTTCAGTGCCTACGAAGGAGGAGGCGCCTATCTCAATGATCACCGCATCCAGGTGTCACCTATTAGTGAGTTACAACAATCCTTGTTGGCTACGGGCTTTCCATATGATGATTTCGGGCGCGAAGAAGCTTATATCCAACTGTTCCGCGACCTGATGCATCATACACGTGGCATACGCAGACTTGGCAGTGCGGCACTCGACATGGCCTGGACTGCCTGTGGCCGCTTCGAAGCATTTTATGAATACGGCTTAAATCCGTGGGATGTAGCAGCCGGTACCATCATCGTCCAAGAGGCAGGAGGTAGAGTAACGGGCTTCAACCACGGCAACGCCCCCATCTTCGGTGAAGACATTGTATGCAGCAACGGTCACATTCACGGTGCCCTCAATGCGGTAATTTCAAAGTATTTCAAATCGTAAAAGAAACAATTACATCCATGTCAAAAAGTGCCGAAACTCCTGATCAATATGTGGCTTCACTACCAGACGAACGCAAGGAGGTCATACAGCGCTTGCGCATCATATTTCAAAAAAATCTACCTAAAGGCTTTACCGAACAAATGAGCTATGGCATGATAGGGTACGTGGTTCCTCACAGCCTCTATCCGGCCGGCTATCACTGTAGTCCGGAATTGCCGTTACCGTTTCTTTCCATTGCATCGCAAAAGGCCGGTATCCATGTTTATCACATGGGCATCTATGCCGACCCACAACTCTTCGAATGGTTTACTTCTGAATACCCCAAGCACTGCAAGACCAAGCTGGATATGGGAAAAAGCTGTATCCGCTTTAAGAAGCTAGAAAATATCCCGTATGAATTGTTGGCTGAATTGGCCAAGAAGATGACACCACAAGATTGGATTGATTTGTACGAAAAGAATTACAGGAAGAAATAATGCCATGCTTCATCCTACCGAAGCATCCCTATAGGGAAATGTAAAGGCGAGTAGGTTGTATCTTAGCGAGAAACAGATACCAACTATGCAACAAGCCATACTCGCCAACCGCCTCAGAGAAGTAATACTCAATGGAAAATGGGTAGCAGGAACCAATTTTCGAGAACAATTGCAGGAACTCCCTTGGCAGATAGCGGTTCGTCAGGTGAGTGGGCTCAATACCATTGCATTGCTCGCACAACACATTCATTATTACATCCAAGGAATTAAGCAAGTGCTGGAAGGTGGACCGCTTGAAATCCGTGACAAATTCAGTTTCGATTTTGCTCCAATAAAAAGTGAAGGACAATGGAAAGCTTTTCTTGATATAATGTGGACGGATACGGAGGCACTTGCTAAGTTAATTGCCCAATTCAGTGATGCAGAATTGAATCTGGATTTCGCGAATAAAATTTACGGAACAACATTCCGTAATATTGATGCATTGATTGAGCACAGCTATTATCACTTAGGGCAAATCGTTTTGATAAAAAAAATCATGAGTGACCGATAGCTTCCGAAAAATTCATGCAAAGATTCACTTCGTTTTTTAAGGAATATAAAGGCATTAGCATCGGAATTGTTTCCTTATTGCTTGCGCTATGCTTTGTTGCTTACCCTTCTTTTGCCGAGGCAGTATATCGCAAAGGTCTATTCCAAGCGGTGCGCGTGGTGATGGACTTCACCATTACGCTCCTACCCTTTCCACTGTTCATCCTGTTGTTGTTATTGCTACCCGTCATAATATTTTTCTATTTCAAGAAAAATTATTCCCGGAAACGGCACATTATAATTCTACCACTCAATGCACTTGGTTGGGTGCTTGCTCTTTTCCTGCTGTTGTGGGGATACAATTACACCTGTCCCGATGCATTACCTGCCCATTACAACCAAACGCCTACTACAGAAGACCTTTATGCATTTGGTCTAAAGGTGGCAAAAACGGCCAATACGGCACGCGAGCAATGCACCGATGTCAATACCATGATTGACAATGATGTGATTCGTACTGCAGTAGAAGCCTTTGCCCAACAACACGGCTTTCCAACCATTGGGAAAGTGAAATGCAAAGAAGTGGGCATGGGAGGAGTGATGCGCAGATTGGGAGTTGCCGGAATTTATTTCCCCTTCACCGGTGAATCATATTGTGACGCAACCTTTCCACCGCTTGTGAAAATGTTCATCAAAGCACACGAGATGTCACACGGTTATGGTGTGACGGATGAAGGCGAAGCGGATTATTTCGCATATAAAGCCTTGCGGTACCATACCGGTGAACCGGTTCTTTCCTATGTGGCAGAACTGGAATTGCTGCGCTCGATACGCTCAAAACTCTATTTCAGCAATGATTCGCTTCGACAAGTCTTGGACAGCTCTTTAAATCATAAAGTACTTGAAGATCTGCGCGTTATTCGTGAGAATGCATTGCAGTATCAGGAGTTCTTTCCAGGTGCACAGATTGCCATGAATGACAATTACCTCAAGCTAATGGGAGTAGAACAAGGAGTAAAAAGCTATGAACGATTTGTTGAGTACATTTGGCATGAATCTAAAATTTCTGCTTGGAATCCCCAATGAAGGGGTAACCATTGCTAAAGTTGAGTATTGACTTTTGAAATATGCTTTCTGAGTTTATTTTCGCAAAAACTGTCCTAAAAACTATTTATGAAATTTGAAAAACTGCGCAGCGGAGTTCGTTCCCTCGTGTCTTTATCTGATTCTGACTTCGAAACTTTTACACAACAATGTGACCTAAGAACTTTCCAGCGCAACGAAATGTTGTTTAATGCTGGAGAAGTTTGTAATAAAATCATTTTTATTAATCAAGGACTTACGCGTTCAATTATCTCGGATAGCCGCGGTTCCCAACACACCATTCTATTCTCAATGGAAGGAGATTTCGTGGGCGATTTTTCCAGTTACCTCAAGGTACGTCCATCTTCATTTAGCATCCAAGCAATTGAGCGTGTAGAAGGAGTAATTATTCCAAGAGAAACCATTGAATCAGCTTTTCAAAGTCTGAAAGATGGAAACAAATTAGGTCAATCCCTTATTAGCAAATACTATGTGCGCTTGCAGGAACTCATGGAAGCGCGCAGAGCAAAGGATTCTATGGAGTTATATAACTTCCTGGATGAGCTCTATCCTCGCATTCATCAGCGCGTTCCACAAAACATCATTGCATCCTTTCTCGGGATTTCACCCGTTCACCTCAGTAGACTAAAATCCAAGGACATAAAGCGCGGATGAGATTTATAACAATTGTTATTTGGTCATTCCACATGAGTATTTAGGTTTGCAATGTGATTGTTAAGGGGGGATTGACCAGCACGTTGATAACCTTATTGATGACGCTACTATAAACTATCGTCAATCTCTGATGTAACAAATTCACCCAATAGGACTCAAACGCTCTCTCTAATCCGTTTGATAGGAATTTGTGACAGAAGAAAAAAAGAGGCCATTAGGCCTCTTTTATTTTCTATTGTTTTCTGGAATTTTATTCTTCAGAATTATCCGTTGGAGTGGTATCTGAATCAGTACTTGATTCCTCCCCTGTTGCAGAGTCGGTGGTAGCCGAAGAAATCACGTTGCCATTTTCATCCAGTTGTGGTGCTGCATTTTCTTCCTCCTCATCGTCTTTGAGTACGGTGCAAACAGCAGCAATCGCATCATTACCGCGCAAGTTGATGAGCTTCACACCTTGAGTGTTACGTCCCACCACGCGCAATTCATCCACACGCAAGCGAATGGTGATACCGCTGCGGTTGATAATCATGATATCATGGGCATCATCCACACCCAAAATGGCGATGAGCGAACCGGTCTTCTCGGTGATGTTCATGGTTTTAACTCCTTTACCACCGCGGTTGGTGATGCGGTAGTCCTCAAGCGGAGAGCGCTTACCGAAGCCATTCTCACTCACCACAAGGATTTCCTGTGGTTTTTCTGGGTCCACGCAAACCATACCGATGACTTCATTGCCCGGCACATCATCGAGGTTTACAGCCTTCACACCTTGGGCAGTGCGGCCTACTGCACGCACAGTGCTTTCATTGAAGCGAATGGCCTTACCTTCTTTCGTGCCGATGATGATTTCATTCTTTCCATTGGTAAGTGTGGCTTGCAACAACGTATCACCTTCAACAATGGTGATTGCGTTGATACCGGATGAACGTGGACGGCTGTATTCCTTGAGTGAAGTCTTCTTAACCAGACCATTCTTGGTACAAAGAATTACATAGTTGTTATTCACATATTCTTCGTCTCTCAAATCCTCAACTGGGATATAGGTCAATACCTTATCATCTGATTCAATTTGAATGAGATTCTGAATCGCGCGACCTTTAGAAGCCTTGGCACCTTCAGGAATTTCAAATACACGCATCCAGAAGCAGCGACCTTTCTCGGTGAAGATGAGCAACCAGTCGTGGTTGCTAGCCGTGAAGATGTGCTCCACAAAATCCTCTTGGCGCGCCACGGTACCTTTAGCTCCCACACCGCCACGGCTTTGTGCACGGTATTCATTGAGGTTGGTGCGCTTGATGTATCCAGCATGTGTGATGGTAATCACCACTTTGTCATCTGGAATCATATCCTCTACATTGAGCTCAGCACTGCTGTACTCAATTTTCGAACGTCTTTCATCACCGTATTTCTCCATCAAATGACGCAATTCGCCTTTGATGATATCCATACGCATGGTTTCGCTACCCAAGATTTCTTTCAAGTGAGCAATCAGCTTCATGAGCTCATCGTACTCCGCCTTGATCTTATCGCGCTCAAGTCCTGTCAAACGTTGCAAACGCATATCGAGGATAGCACGAGCTTGAATTTCGCTCAATGAGAAGCGAGCAATCAATCCTTCACGCGCTTCGTCAGGAGTTTGGCTACCACGAATGAGTGCAATCACTTCATCGAGGTGATCCAAAGCAATGAGCAAACCTTGAAGGATGTGTGCACGCTCTTCGGCCTTGCGCAATTCAAATTGTGTTCTACGGGTCACCACCTCATGACGGTGATTCACGTAATGCACAATGATATCCTTGAGGTTCAAAGTTTCCGGACGGCCATTTACAAGGGCCACGTTGTTGATGGAGAACGAAGTCTGAAGCGGAGTGTGTTTGAAGAGGTTGTTCAGCACCACATTGGAGATGGCATCGCGCTTCACTTCATAGATGATGCGGATACCTTCACGGGAGCTGAGGTCAGTGATGTTGCTGATGCCTTCCAGTTTGCCTTCTTTAATCATGGCATCCTGAGCAGCTTGCATTTCAGCTTTGTTAACCAAGTAAGGAATCTCGGTCACTACGATGCACTCGCGACCGTTGATTTCCTCGATATGGGTTTTGGCACGCATGACCACACGGCCTCTACCGGTTTCGTAAGCACTGCGCACGCCTTCCAAACCATAGATAAGACCACCGGTTGGGAAGTCAGGAGCTTTGATGTATTGCATCAATTCCTGCACAGTGATATCTCTGTTGTCGATGTAGGCAATGATACCTTGGCACACCTCATTGAGGTTGTGTGGAGGCATATTGGTAGCCATACCAACCGCAATACCACTTACACCGTTGAGGAGCAAGTTAGGCACCTTGGCAGGCAACAATTTCGGCTCCTGCAAGGAGTCATCGAAGTTGGGTTGGAAGTCAACAGTTTCTTTGTCCAGGTCCTCCAGAAGTTCTTCAGCAATCTTGCGCAAGCGGGCTTCGGTATAACGCATGGCAGCCGGTGGGTCACCGTCCATACTACCGAAGTTACCTTGGCCGTCCACGAAGGGATAACGCAAGGTCCAGTCCTGTGCCATACGCACCATGGTGGCATATACCGATTGGTCACCGTGTGGGTGATATTTACCGAGTACTTCCCCAACGATACGGGCAGACTTTTTGTGCGGGCGATTGCTCAATACGCCAAGCTCCAACATACCATAGAGCACCCTGCGGTGTACGGGCTTCATACCATCGCGCACATCCGGTAAGGCGCGGCTAACGATAACGGACATCGAGTAATCGATGTAAGCCGTTTTCATTTCATTCTCAATGTTAATGGGAATGATTTTTTCTCCTTCTGTCATATTCGAATTTTTATCCGCCTGAGACGCATTCCTGAAGGTCTTCTGGATGCGGTTGTTATAGGTAATTCAATGGGGTTTTACCCTGTCTCAAAAAACGGTTCGCGAATTTAGCGAAGCGCGCGCAGAATCAGGCGTTCCACGAGAGTCATTTTTATCCACAAACTGCCAAAAATTGTGTATAAAACGTGCTTTCAAACCTCCCTTCCCAAGCCGCTATTTTAGCCGCCTACAGCAACCCGAATTTTATGCAAGAACGCCACACCGATATCAGACGCTACTTCGAAGAGCAAGCCATTACCACTCAACGGTTTGTGATTCCTTATATAGCTGAGGTAATGCCCATCACTGCTTCCACTACGGTTTTGGAAATTGGTTGCGGGGAGGGTGGCAATCTGCGTCCTTTCTTGGAATTGGGGTGCAAAGTGACCGGAGTGGACATCATGCCGGCAAGAATTGCAAAAGCCGAAGAATATTTTGCCGACCATCCTCAACGTGCCAATCTCACACTCATAGCCGATGACATGTACAATCGAACCGCTGCCGATGGCACGTTTGACCTGATCATCATGCG
The DNA here is from genome assembly GCA_036562565.1 of Flavobacteriales bacterium. Classification (GTDB taxonomy): domain Bacteria; phylum Bacteroidota; class Bacteroidia; order Flavobacteriales_D; family Sanyastnellaceae; genus DATCJY01. The sequence goes on from DATCJY010000012.1 coordinate 14,627, forward strand.
CGATGTGATTGAGCACATTCACAATCAGGAAAAATTCATGGCTTTTGTGAAGCAATTCATGAAACCCCAAGGCAAATTCTTCTTGGCTTTTCCGCCTTGGTACATGCCGTTTGGTGGGCATCAGCAAATTTGTAGAAACAAGGTATTGTCCAAATTGCCGTTCTATCACATTCTACCAACCTTTCTTTACAAAGGCATACTCAAAGCCTTTGGCGAAAGTCCAAAGACCATTGATGATCTTTTGGAAATTAAAGAAACCGGTATCAGTCTCGAAAGATTCGAACGCATCCTACGCAAGGAGAATTACCATATTGACAAGCGTACCTGGTGGTTCATCAACCCGAATTATGAGACCAAATTTGGAATGAAGAAACGCGTGCAAACGAAGCTGATAACTGCCATCCCTTTTGTGCGCAATTTCTTTGTCACTGCAGGATATTACGTGATTTCTAAAAAGTAACCGGCTCAGTGAACCATACGAATGCGGTGATTATTCATAAATAAATAGCCCTCAGATGATTTGTCCATAAAGACATCCGTCCCTTTCTCTCGGATGAGCAAATTATCAATGTAAAAGGGCTTATCGGTAAAATCCTCTCCTTTGATATAAAGTTCACATGGACCTTCAGGAGCTGTAAATTCATACTCCATCAAGCTCCAGTCACCATCGATAATCAATGCGCCATTAAGTCCTTGGAAATGGTGCCATTCAATTGAGCCATCTTCCTTACGTGTCTGAACAAAGATGCCTATACCGGGCATATCTTGGCCATAATTGGGGCCATTGTTATACATCCAAAAGGAAGCTACATAAGACTTGCCGGAGTCCAACTCATTCTCTTCAAATGTTTTGAGCAAGGTGTAATCCTTCTTCTGACCGGACAACGCTCCAGCGCCATCGAGCGTGTATGTTGAAGGCAATTCATCCCATGAATTAAAATAGACATAAGCGGCTGAATCCCCTATCGGCAATTCAAATCCTGCCTTCTCCATCAATTGCGGTTTCAGGTTATGATAATGGTCCATCCACAGTTGTTCATCGGTTGAGAAAAGTGCATCGTAACGGATGGACAACAACCGGAAAGCATCGCATGTGTAAATGACCTCCCCGCGATTCAGAAGGTATTGCTCCCATTCATTCATCTCTTGCTTCGTATCCAAAATGATAAAAGGCAATTGAGAGGGAAGATCATCTTGAATGGCCTTGTAATAGAAAGGTGGGGAAATGATTTGCATTATTTTCTTCGATTCGATTATGCTGGTGCGCGTAGAATAATTGGCCATCAATGGCACTCCTGAATGGTAGCACATCAACATGGAAAGTGTGTAAGTAGCAGAGTTGGCTTCCTTACCATAATTCTCTGAACCAATGTGGAAAAACGGCAAAGGAATCATGGCTTGATATTGTGTCCAATTGACCGTTTCCAACGCTGCTATGATTTCATCACTTAGGTACTGCCGTTGAAATATGTTGTGAGTTGCGCGTACTTCTTCTCCAATCTGTTGATGATAGGACCAGCCCTCCACCACATTAAGCACAGCCACGACCGATGGAAGTACCAACAACCAGCGCCATTGCAATCGTTCATACATCCGTTGTAGCAATACAACAGCCAATACCGTCAAGATAAAATAGCTGGTCCAGGCAAAGCGCCCGATTCCTCTGAAATTCTTCAATATGGAAAATTTATCCAGCCAAGACTCATGACCTGCAATAAACGGATAGCCAAATGCTAGCAGCATCAGTATGATAGCCGACAAAATCAAGGCTATTTGATGCTGCGAATCAAAAGGCGAATGCTCATCCTGTTGCACCACCAGTTTCAACCAAAACAGACCTCCGAGAAGCAAAGCAAGCATGCTTCCTATACCTATATACGCCCAGCCTTCCCATATCTGCGGATTTTGCCAATACGCTTGAAAAAACGAAACAAACGGGCCATGATGCGGAAAGATTACAGATTCCAAATTGGAAGTAAACTCAAAGAACCCGTATGGATTTTCAGTTCTTCCGGAATGAGAGTCCCCCAATTTGGTCAAGAAATAAAACAAACCGAGAGGCAAAACTGACAGTACAACCATGTGCCACATCCGAAAATAAAACTCCCGACTGTGGCGCCAGCTCAACACCCAGTCCATAAACGCAAGACAGGAAACAAATGCCACCGCAATCATGCCCATGTATCCATGGATATAAAACCAAAACAGTGAGTTGAACGCAAGGATTAGAGACCATTTCCCCTTCTTGCTACTTGCTTTGTACTGCAGGTACAAATACCACGTGAGAGGAATAAAGCAACTGTAAGACAACGCATAATGCCCCGTCATGCGGAAAACCTGCGGGGAGAGCACCATGATACCGAAACCGGAGATAGCAGCAATCAATGGCTGAACCCTATAACGAAGAAGTATCAAAGTCACAAGCCAAGCCGTGAGCGGCATAGACAAGAGCATCAGCAAATTGACAATCCCAACACTGTATTGAGAAACCACCGGAATTGCGCGTATTATGATAGTGAGTATCGGATGACAATCGAGGTATAGGAAATACTCTCCATAGGGATAGTTCATCACAGACGACTGAAAAATGTTTGGCGATGCTATCTGAGCTACATAGGTGAAATAATTCTTTATTCCATCACCTGTGCTATTGAACAGATAAGAGTTGGGAGAAAATAAAACTTCCCTATAGAAAATGAGGAGGAATAAAAAACCAAGTCCGAGTGAAATGAAACGGGCAAATCGTATATCGTTAAACGTCTGATTAAAAGAGTATTTCATTAGAGAGCGTATTATATCCTTACCTCATTGAGCATCCAACCGGTAATGGAATTGCGAACGCGTTGCGTAGGCAACACTTCATGCTCCTTCTCACTAAGGAACATGGCCAATCTGCCAAATGCCGGTAGCACATCGGTATAAGTATCCTTACCAAAGATGCGCAATTGTCCTCCATCTGCCTCTGTCCAACCTTCGTTGAGATAAAAAACAAACGATACAATGCGTGCAGAGCCGGTCTTGTGACGGTCCACGTGTTTCTTGTAGAATGTCCCTATGGGATATTGGGTATAATGACATTCGTAATCGCGAACACCGAGAAAAAAATTGCGATTCAGATGGAGAATGACTTCATCGAGTTTTTCCAGAAAACGCGCGGTATTCGGAGCAACATCATTACGGTCTATCCAGCGAATAAAATCTCCACGCTCGTTATGGTTTATCTGGAAATTATCTTCTCTGCCTATGCCGGCCTTTTTGAATTCATCGGCTTCACGCAACTGGATTAGCTCGGCCAATACCCCACGAGTAGAAACATCATCGATAAAGCTATCAAAAACATAAAAACCGTGCTGCTCGAAGTGATTCAAAAATTCCTCCATACAATCTTTCTTAAATTGGCCTGCAAAGAACCGACAGGAAGGCCATGCATCGAATAAGTTTGCCACGAAATTTTCAAACTCCCATCATTTTATGCAAAATAAAGTGATCCTTGTAACAGGCGCCAGCAGTGGCATCGGAGAATGCATTGCTGAATCGTTAGCTGCTGCCGGTTATAAGGTATATGCGGCATCACGCAGAGTGACCACCGGGCATGTGCGCAAAGGCACCATTGAATTGCAAATGGACGTCTGTGATGAAGCATCCGTGCAGAAAGCCATAGATTATATCCGCCAGAAAGATGGTCAGCTCTTTGGACTCATCAACAGTGCCGGCTTAGGCATGACGGGCTCTATAGAATTTACATCCGACCAAGAAGCGCGAACATTGTTTGACACCAACGTCTTTGGTGTCCTCAATGTGTGCAGGGCAGCAATTCCACTCATGCGCTCTCAGCGCAATGGATACATCATCAACATCACCTCCATTGCAGCACAGATGGGGCTTCCCTATCGTGGTATTTACAGCTCCACAAAATTTGCCGTGGAAGGTTTTACCGAATCGCTCAGCATGGAGGTCAGCAGATTTGGCATCAAAGTATGCATCATCGAGCCGGGTGACTTTCGCACGGGCATCAACCAAAATCGCTTGCGCGCTGCCGCTGACGATACGCTCTATTATGGAACTCTGCACCAAGACATCCTAGAGCAAGTGCGCCAAGAGGTAAGCACCGCTCCTACCCCGGAGATTATTGGCAAAAAGATTATCAAAATATTGCGAGACCCAAGACCGAAGTTGCGCTATCGCATAGCCTCTCCAAAAGCATTGCTCAGCTATCGCCTCATGCGCACATTGCCTTCGCGCTGGTTCGAAGCCATCATTCGCAAGTACTACAAACTGTAGTTTGTGTCAGTACAACTCAATAGCATGATACGCTTGTAGGAATTTCTGCTTCCAAGCACCATGTGCCTTTGGCAAGCGATGCAGAATACCGGTGAATGAGTCACAATAAGGTGCCATGGCATCGCGCATGGCTTGCTGTTCTTCTTCCTCAAGAGAGCAGAAAGCAATCAACACGCGCAGCTCTTCTTGGCTGAGTGTATCGTGCAACGTCCACATGGCAATTGGAGCGTCCAACACATGAATACGGCCATCAGGAAGAAAGCACACCGTGCAAGTTCCTTTGTTTCTGAAATAAATTTTAGTTCCTGCTTTGTATTGACGCTCTCCACTAATGGGACGGATTTTATTGGCTTTAAGCAGGTTCATCAATCCCTCAGAAGCCGTATAGCTGACATATCCATAGGCACTTGGAACTGAAAAAAGTGATACAACATTGGCAATAGACATCTGATTGTTTTTTAATTGGTTTTACTTCGTTATCATTTTGATGGAAGCAAACCAACCACTGCCCATTGTAACGTATTTACAACGAGAAAAAAATTTAAATGGATAGTTCGTACAGCAACCAATGTGCTTGTACAAACTATCCATTGTAGCCTATAAATCTTCAATGGGAATAAGGATGTATTCAGCTTAGAACAAATGCTTCTCCGCATGATAGGATGAGCGCACGAGCGGGCCGCTTTCTACATAACGGAAACCTTTACTGAGGGCAATCTCTTTGTATTCAGCGAACTTCTCCGGAGTGATGAACTCCTTCACCGGCAAGTGCTTTGGTGTAGGTTGCAGGTATTGTCCCAAGGTGAGGATATCTGTACCTACTGAGGCCAAGTCATCAATGGTTTCAAGCACTTCTTTTTCTGTTTCACCGAGACCAAGCATTACACCGCTCTTGGTGCGCATGCCACCTTGTTTCAAACGCAGCAACACCTCAAGGCTGCGGTCATATTTTGCTTGAATGCGTACTTGCTTGGTAAGTCTACGCACTGTCTCCAGGTTATGCGAAACGATTTCCGGAGCTGCATCGATAATACGCTGCAAGTTTTCCCATTTACCGGCAAAGTCGGGAATCAAAGTTTCCATGGTAGTTCCTGGAGAGATTCTTCGCACTGCAGCAACCGTGTCATACCAAATTTGAGCACCACCATCACTGAGGTCATCGCGATCAACAGAAGTGATGACAGCGTGCTTTACCTGCATGAGCTTGATGGACTTCGCTACACGCACCGGTTCAAAAGGGTCTGCCGGCTCAGGACGACCTGTAGCCACAGCGCAAAAGCCGCATGAACGCGTGCAGATATTTCCCAAAATCATGAAGGTGGCCGTTCCTTCGCCCCAACATTCGCCCATGTTAGGACAATTACCACTCTCGCAGATGGTGTGCAACTTGTGCTCATCTACCAATCCGCGAACTTTTTTATAATTCTCTCCTGTAGGAAGTTTCACGCGCAACCACTTGGGCTTGGGAATGCGTTGATAGGGTTTCTCTGTATCTACCGATGTTGTCACCTTTGATCGTATTTTGTTCCGAAGAATAAGTTGATATAAATAGAAAAGAAGACCTGATGATTCTTCGGGTTGGTCATGTCTTCTCTCAATACTTTCTCAGTCATGATGGGAATGCGCTTATGAAATACATCCAAAGCCACTCCGGTTTCAATTCCTTTAAGTCTTTCGCGCTCATTGCTATACTCGAAGCTCATAGCAGCCTTTGCCGTAAGCCCCGGATAGAAGCGCAACTCACCTAACCCACGCAATGCGGAGGCTCTGCCATAGATGTTGTTGAAGTGCTTATCCACATCAAATTTTTCGATGAGCGGTAGTCCGGTCTCCGTATCGGGATTCACGATTTCGAGATAAATCGGTTTTGTAAAACCGAATACCGGACCGGCATGCAGGGTATAAGCCACCTGTACTCCACTTCTGCGCAGCTTCTCTGCGATGATGTGCTTGCGACCGTACATGGTGCGCAACGTGATGAAGCTGTTCTGCTTGCCATAGAAGAAAGCCCTACCGGTTGGGTTAAAACTGGAGTAGCTCTTCATTTCCTTTTCGTGCTTTACGAATTGCAAGTCTGCACTTAAAAGGCGCGCATCACGGGCTCCTTTGAATTTACCAAATGAAGCATTGCCGCCATAGCCGAATGTATTGAGGTTTACCCCAAAATAGCGCAGCTTTTTATAGAGAAGTATCTCACTTTCAGGAATAGCCTGCGACCATGAGACCAAGCTCACCAATCCAGTAGCTATTATGATAAGGAGTTTCTTCATCACACGTGAAAGACAAGTGCAATAATACGCTCTTTCATGACTCATATTGTAGGTGCCCTGTTAGTTTTGCGCAGAACATTTAAAGATAATTTTCATATGAATCCATCCATGAAAATCACCTATACCGGTGACTTGCACTGCGAAGCTTTGCATATCAAAAGTAATTCTAGAATAGCTACTGATGCCCCTGTTGACAATAAAGGAAAAGGAGAAGCATTCTCTCCGACTGATCTCACCTGTGTATCATTGGCTACCTGCATCATCACCACCATGGCTATCTCAGCACAAGCCAAGAACATTGCATTCGGTAAAGTGGAAGCGGAAATTGAAAAAATAATGGCCGATCAACCACGCACCATAGCCGAGATTAAAATAGACCTGAAAATATCCGGAGTACAATGGACAGAGAAGGAAAAAGACATTATGGAAAACATAGCACACACGTGCCCCGTTGCCAGAAGCCTACACCCTTCCGTTAAACAAACCGTAACGTTTCATTACTTCTGAGATGAAGTCACAGTCTCTTCGATAGAGATGTTGTTATAGGCAGCACAGGATTCTTTGCGGCTTCTGCAAGAACTTAGGACTAGTGTAAAGGCTATAATAAATAACCCGATAAGAGTGCGGTTTTTCATATAGTTTGTTTCAGAGGCTATTGCCAATCGGGACAAAAGTAATTGAATAACTGCACGATACAAGCATAAGCGACCCTACGGTTTTTCAACACTTTAGCATCATCGCATTTGAAAGCGGCCTACCACAAGGTTTAAGACAAATTGTTTAAAAAACTTAATGCTTGAAAATCTGATGGCTATTAGCTTTGCAACCTGATGACACGCGAAAATCTTCCTGCAGTGCTTTTATTGGATGATGGCACTGCTTTCTTTGGAAAATCCTGCGGTATAGTAGGCACGACTTCAGGAGAAATAGCTTTCAATACGGCCATGACCGGTTATCAGGAGGTTTATACCGATCCCAGTTATTATGCTCAAGTTCTTGTAATGGCCACCGCTCACATTGGCAACTATGGTGTCCATCCTGAAGAAGTGGAGTCCGAGTCATGCAAAGTTGCCGGAGTAATCATCAAAAAATTCTCTGACATAGCCAGTCGCCCATCTGCCAGCGGCACCTTGCAAGAGCTATTGGTGCGCGACAAAGTGGTTGGTATCTCAGATATCGATACACGCGCATTGGTGCGACACATTCGCAAGGCTGGCGCTATGAACTGCATCATTTCCAGCGAGGACCTGGATATTGAATCATTGAAGAAAAAGCTCAAAGAAGTCCCCAGCATGAACGGACTGGAACTGAGCAGCAAGGTGACTTGCAAAGAAGCATACACCGTAGGTAATCCAGATGCTCCGTACCGCATATCGGTATTGGACTTAGGAATTAAGAAAAACATCCTGCGTTGTCTCGAAGAGCGCAATGCATATCTCAAAGTATTCCCGATGGCTTCCACATTGGAAGATCTTCTCTCCTTCCAACCCGATGGCATCATGCTCAGCAACGGCCCCGGAGACCCTGCAGCCATGCCGGATACCATTGCCCTCATCAAAGAGATTATCAATACCGGAATACCTGTTTTTGGAATCTGTCTTGGTCATCAGCTCATCGGTCTCTCACAAGGGTTGAAAACCGCCAAGATGTTCAATGGCCACCGTGGTATCAACCATCCGGTGAAGAACCTGATTACGGGTAAAAGTGAAATCACCAGCCAGAACCATGGCTTTGTAATAACTCCCGAGTCAGTGGCCTCCAACCCTGATGTGGAAGTGACGCACATCCATCTCAATGACAATACCATTGCAGGGATACGCCTCAAGAGCAAGCAAGTGTTCTCTGTGCAATATCACCCGGAAGCAAGTGCCGGACCACACGATTCGCGTTACTTGTTTGACAATTTCATTGCCAATATTAAATCCTATAAAGAGCAAAGCGTAACGGCATAAGAAGCAGAAATTTTTAATTTACTATACACAACACACAATGGCGCATATAGCAAAAATTCATGCCAGACAAATTCTGGATTCTCGCGGCAACCCTACCGTGGAAGTGGAAGTCTACACCGACACCGGTCATGTGGGCCGTGCAGCAGTTCCAAGTGGAGCCAGCACCGGTGTACATGAGGCCGTGGAGCTGCGCGACATGGACAAAGGCATTTACCTTGGTAAAGGAGTTACCAAAGCCGTTCAGAACGTCACCACTACATTGAACGATGAATTGAACGGGGCTTCCGTGTTTGACCAAGTAGGAATTGACCGCTTAATGATAGCCTTGGATGGCACAGAAAACAAAGCCATTCTTGGAGCTAACGCCATATTGGGAGTTTCGCTTGCAGTGGCCCGTGCCGCATCAGAAGTTATGGGCATGCCATTGTATCGCTATGTAGGCGGTGTTGGAGCAAACACCCTTCCTATTCCGCTTATGAACATCATCAACGGTGGTGCTCATGCCGATAACAAAGTGGACGTGCAGGAATTCATGATTATGCCTGTAGGCGCTGATACATTCAGCGATGCATTGCGCATGGGTGCAGAGACATTCCACCACCTCAAATCTGTTTTGAAGAAAAAAGGATTTGCAACCAATGTTGGTGACGAGGGTGGATTTGCTCCCAACTTTAAGAGCAATGAAGAAGCGTTGCAATACGTAATACAAGCTATTGAAGCGGCAGGTTACAAGCCGGGTGAAGACATTTGTATTGCCCTTGATTGTGCAAGTACAGAGTTCTACGATGCGGAAAAGAAGAAATACGTGTTGGAAAGCACCGGTGAAGAACTTACCAGCTCCGAAATGGTTTCATACTGGAAAGCATGGACAGAGAAATATCCGATTGTATCTATTGAAGATGGTTGCGCTGAAGACGACTGGGATGGTTGGAAACTATTGACTGAATCATTAGGTGGCCACATCCAACTCGTTGGTGATGACTTGTTCGTTACCAATGTAAACCGCTTGGGTAAAGGTATTCAGGAAGGTATCGCTAACTCCATCTTGGTAAAAGTGAACCAAATCGGTACCCTTTCTGAAACAATTGATGCAGTACAATTAGCTACCCGCTTCTCTTACACGTCCATCATGAGTCACAGAAGTGGTGAAACGGAAGATACCACTATTGCTGACTTGGCAGTAGCATTAAATACCGGACAAATCAAGACCGGATCTGCTTCTCGCAGTGACCGTATCGCGAAGTACAACCAATTGCTTCGCATAGAAGAAGCGTTGGGAGCCACTGCTTACTATCCGGGTAAAGCATTCCCATATCTTCCATAACAAGAAATCAATAAATAACAAAGGATAATGAGGGCGCCTCCGCTTCGCGGAGGCGCCCTCTTCATTTGATACCGCCAACTAAAGGATGTAAATTCTGTAACAATGCCTGGCACCACATTTCGCTACTTTTGAAATGTATTGACCATCAAATCAAATTATGGAAATTGAAAACGAAAACGAATCGGGCCCAATTGAGCAGCTCTTTGAACGAGCGGAGGCCTTTGGGAGAACAACCCTAGAGCTCTATCGACTCAAGGCCATAGAGAAACTTGCCACAGTGACCTCAGACATCGTGAGCACACTTGCCATTGCGGTATGTGTCATCATCTTCTTTCTGATGCTCAACATTGGACTGGCATTATGGATTGGTGAATGGCTTGGCCACAGCTACCTGGGTTTTTTGATTATAGCCGGGGTCTACGCTCTTATCTGCCTCATTGTATATCTGATGAAAGATAGGCTCATCAAACTCCCCATCAGCAAATCCATCATTGAGAAATCAATAGATTAAATAACAAACTGAAAAACATGCCACGCAACACATTGGAACAACTTCAGCAGCGCATTAGCATGCTTGAAAACAAACAGTCATTCGAACTTCAGCAGCTTCATGAGGCCTTCAAAGAAGCTTATGAAAACCTGCGCATCAAAGACCTCGTCAAAGAAGGTGTTGATGCCGTAGTGGACCAGACCGAAATCAAAGACAATATGGTCAACAGTACGATAGGTGCCGGTGCTGGATTCTTAGCCAAGAGAGTTTTGTTTGGTAAACGACTGGGTCCTATAGGTGGTTTATTAGGTATTGCGTTGCAATTGGGGGTTACCAATCTGGTCACAAACAATATGGATAACATCGTGAACTTTGGTAAAAAGCTCATCAACAAAGAGGATGAAAACAATGTAGATGAAAAAAATGAAGCCCCCAAAAAGAAAAAGAAGAAATAATCCGCTCACTCACCCTACTCTGCACTCAATTATTCAGTTTCCATTCTGATGAATTAATAACAGCCCGGCTTGCAGCTGTTATAAAAAAAGACCTTCTGCACAGGTGATTTTATATAGCTTTCGCCCCGTATGAAAACATCCCGTAAAGTGCAAAATGCCTGGGCGATGTATGACTGGGCAAACTCCACCTACAATCTGGTTGTGGGTACAGCCATCTTCCCTATTTTCTACAGTGCAGTCACCAAAAACACCGTTGAGGGAGGCGCACCTGATGATGTTATGTTTTATGGTGGGCTTTTCAAAAACACAGAGGTACTTTCTTATTGTTTAGCATTCGGGATGTTCCTCGTATGCTTGCTCACACCTGCTCTGGCCGGTGTTGCCGATTACCTCGGGCGTAAGAAATTCTTCATGCGTTGGTTTTGTTATCTCGGTGCATTATCGTGTGCTTCATTGTTCTTCTTTGACATGAAGCATTTCGAGCTCAGCATGCTCAGTGTGATCTTGGCCTGTGTTGGTTACTGGTGCAGCGTTGCGTTTTACAATTCATTCCTTCCAGTTGTGGCCTCCCCAGAGGAGCAAGACAAGCTCAGTGCAAAAGGATTTTCACTCGGATACATAGGAAGTGTACTTCTTCTCGTCATCAACCTCGTATGTATTCAAGCCTTTGACGTTCCAGCCAAATATGCTTTTCTGAGTGTTGCAGTGTGGTGGATTGGTTTTGCACACTATACTTTTTATCACCTACCTGAAGAGCGAACGGGCAAAAAATTTGACGCTAGGGTATTGGCCAACGGCTTCATGGAATTGCAATCCACCTGGAAAAAACTCAAGCGCACAGCTCGGCTTAAGCGCTATTTGCTCGCCTTCTTTATCTTCAGCATGGGAGTTCAAACCATCATGCAGATGGCTTCACTATTCGGAACCAAAGAAGTAACCCGTATAGACGAAAACGGGAATACGGTTGTCGGATTAGCAGATGGTCAATTAATTGTTGCTGTATTGCTCGTGCAATTGATTGCCATTCCCGGGGCGATGGTATTTTCATACAGCAGCCGCAAACTCGGCAATCTAAAGACCTTGAAAATAGCATTATTGACTTGGGCAGCAGTGTGTATTTTCGCTTATACCTTGGTACGCACTCCGTTGATGTTCTACATCGCTGCCGGTTGGATTGGCTTTATCATGGGTGGGACACAAGCACTTGCAAGAAGTACCTATTCCAAATTCTTGCCAACCACAAATGATCATGCTAGCTACTTCAGCTTCTATGATGTAACGGAAAAAGTAGGTCTCATTATCGGACTGTTGTCCTTCGGTTATCTGGAAGGAGCATTCGGAAGCATGCGAATGTCCATTCTCTCGCTCATCACATTCTTCGTAGTAGGCTTCGGCCTTCTGCTTCTTGTACCGAAGCATGAAAAGGAAGTGGAAGGTATTGAGTTCGAAGTTTGAAAAAGGACTTAGAGCAAATAGTAACTAATCACGACTAACGAAATGAGCCCACCCAGCATCAACCATTTGAGAGTAATACTGGCTTTGTGAAAGTCTTCCTTGGTATTAGCCTGAAAAATGCTTATCAGTGAAACAAGGGTGGGTAAGACAATAGCAACAATCACTGCCAACAAGGGTATCAGCTGTTTTATGATTTGGATGCGATAACCAATAAAGCCCACACCTATCAAGAACAACACCAATAGAGCTAGTGCATAATTCTTGGTCGTAGTTACTCCATAGCGAATAGGCAGCGTTTGATAATTCTCATCGGCATCGCCTTCCATGTCCTCAATATCTTTTACCGCCTCGCGTACAAGCGTAAGCACAAACGCAGAGGCTGTGATAACGATGGTCCATTGCCAAAGTGCATCAAAGAAAAGGTCAGGCTTCACCATCAAATCTGTATAGGATTTCTTCAAGCCGTGTATTTCATAAATCAATGCCCAAAGAGGAACGGCCGCAGTACAAAGACCCACAACGATATTTCCGATTAATACCTTCTTTTTAAAGACCGGTGAATACCACCAAAGAAGCGTACTAATAACCACCGGAATTATCAATGGCCACCAAAATCCGGTTTTAGCACTTACAATCGCTGCCAGTAACAATGCAGTGAGGTTAAAGACCTGATGCAGAATAATAGCCACCCTCCTCTTCACATGCTTTCCTACAATCACCCGGTCCGGACGATTGATCATATCCACCTTCCTATCAAAGTAATCATTAATGATGTTGCCAGCAGCAGTGAGCAACACAGCGCTCAACATGAGCATAAAGAACTCCCCAAAGCTCAGTTGGAGCTTCATGCCAATATCCATCTTATCAGCGAGGTTGGTGAGAACGGCATAGCGCATCACCAACATAGTAATGGCCACAATCAGTAGGTTGATAGGACGGAATAGTCGAAAAATGTTAGTATATGTATTCAAAAAATTAGCTTGTACATTCGGGACAAAGATGGTGATAGGAAGTAAATTCGCAACCTGTCATTTTTGAACTCGAAATATGGAAGGAAATTCTGCTACCGAACCAATAACTGTAACCGCTAAGAAACATATCGTTGTGTACGGTAAGCATGATTATATCGTACAAAACCTTCAAGGCTTGATTGAGAAAGCGGACTATACCGCCTCCGGATTCAACGTTCTTTCCGAGATTTTAGATTACCTGCGCGAGAATCATTTTGATGCCATTGTCATTGGTGGCGGTGTTGATCCACATGACCGAATTGCCATTCAACAGTTAGTAGATTCGGATTTCAAACATGCCAAAGTAGTTGAACACTACGGTGGTCCGGCTACCCTCATCCAAGAACTCACGACTGCGCTCGCACACTGAGTCACATCATTTTAATAAACTATCGGATTTATAAAGTTTGTTTTCACCGGCCTTCATCAAGGCATAGGTAAAGCCGGGTTGTACGGCATACGCACCTATTTCGCCTGCCTTGTTAACTGCCAGAAAACCAACTTGAAAATCCTTTACATTCTTGTGGTGCTTCTCTATGCGCTGCACGGCTTCTTCGCATGCCTCTTGGGGAGAGGCACCATTGCGCATCAACTCCACAACTAGGAATGAACCACACGTTCTGATAACAGCTTCTCCCAATCCCGTTGCGGTAGCTGCTCCTACTTCATTGTCAACATAAAGACCTGCCCCAATGATTGGACTGTCTCCCACCCTTCCTCGCATCTTATACGCTAGTCCGCTCGTAGTGCAAGCACCGGCTATATCACCATTGAAATCCATACTGAGCAAACCAATGGTGTCGTGATTTTCGATGTTGATAATGGGCTTATACTCGCTGGTCTTGAGCCACTCTCTCCAAGCCTTTTGTGCCGCCTCGCTTTTGAAATCATCATGCGGAAAACCTTCAGCGCGGGCGAATTGATAGGCTCCTTCACCTACCAATTGCACATGGGGAGTTTTCTCCAATACCCTGCGCGCCACCGAAGCCGGATGCTTTATGTGTTCCAGAAACATTACACTGCCGGCCATGCCGTTGCTATCCATAATGCATGCATCCAAAGTAGTATGGCCTTCTCTGTCAGGTAAACCACCCAAGCCAACTGATAAATTAGTGAAATCGGCTTCCGTTTCATTTACACCTTTCTCTGCCATATCCAAAGCATTACCACCTTCCAGCAACGTCCGCCAAGCGGCTTCATTGGCCTTTAATCCCGCATCCCAGGTAGAAAGTACAATTCCACCCTTGAAGGTCGATTGGGGCGTTGAAACTTTTTTATTGAGTCCGAACGCCCATCCTCCTAAACCCAGTGCTGAACCGGCCAATAATGAAGTCCGAAGAAATTTTCTGCGAGAAGCCATAGCGCTAAAACCAAGTAGATGATGCAACCAAAGTACAAGCCTACGCATCTAAAGCGAAAAGATTTTGGCTAAAAATTCGTTTTAACATTCATCGCCAAAGAATTTGTTTACATTTGGATTTCTCATTGAGGGGTCATTGTAAAATAACAACACAATAAAACATTCGGGTGTGCGTTACTCACACTCACCCAACCAAATTAAAAACGCGCTGTACTATAAGGATAATTCTACTTTTTAGTTCAATACATCGATTATACGAACCTAAAAAAAGGAGGAATTATGCGCGTACAAAACATGACCGACCGTGAATTGGTAGAGTCTTACCACAACGGAAAAGAAGAAGCCTTCGAAGAATTATTGAAACGTTACAAAAGTCGCGTTTACGCGAAAATTTACCTCTATGTAAAAGATCGAGCTTTGGCGCAGGATATCTTCCAAGACACATTTGTAAGAGCCATTCATGCATTGAAAGAAGGTAATTACAACGAGGAAGGCAAATTCAGCGCTTGGATCATGCGCATCGCACATAATCTCTGTATCGATCATTTTCGCGGTAAGAAGAAAATGCCTTTAACCCGTGAAAAAGATGACTTCAATCCATTTGATTTCATTGCCACCAATGAAAAAAACAGTGAAGAGCTAAAACGCAATGCAGAGGTACTCAGCGATGCCAAAAAGCTTCTGGCTTATTTGCCACAAGAACAACGTGAAGTGGTCATGATGCGCCTGTATTATGACATGAGTTTCAAAGAAATATCCGAGCAATTGGATATTAGCATCAATACAGCGCTCGGTCGCATGCGATATGCCCTCATCAATTTGAGAAAATTGATAGAGAAACATAAGCTGGAAATGACCTTGTCATAATCCTACGGCATTTAATTCCACCTAAAAAAAACACCTTACAAAGCCCTCCTAGCAGAGGGCTTTCTTTTTGGAATTCATTCTAAATATTTATCTCTACACAATATTCCAACAAAAGCCCTGTTATCCCTGTGTCAAACCAAATAAATATTGCCGATGGTAGATTTTACTTTAGAAGATTTAATGGTGTTCACACAGAAAGAAAACGACATGATTAAG
Organism: Flavobacteriales bacterium; assembly: GCA_036562565.1. GTDB lineage: Bacteria > Bacteroidota > Bacteroidia > Flavobacteriales_D > Sanyastnellaceae > DATCJY01. Next base: position 30,307 of record DATCJY010000012.1, read on the forward strand.
GAACTTAAACTGGATAGTGAACCACACCAACTTGAACCCAGTGACAGCTCTGTGAAAACCCTTTTGGCATATAGCAAAGCCCTAAGCATCCGAAAGAGCAAAACGCTGAAGAAATTCACGATGGTGTTGAACTGAAAAACACATCGCAGGTATTCCTCCTGATGAAAAAAGCCGTCTGATTTTAGACGGCTTTTTTCGTAATATCGCTGGCGAAGTCACTTTTTACCACCCTCTTTATATTTGCCTCCTTATGATAAAAAAGAAGACTAAAAATATCCGACTTATTGAAGTCCCCAGCGAAGTTGGAGCAGGAACAAGAGGCGCTAGCCTTGGAGTAGAAGCCGTAAAAATTGCTGCATTAGACTTCCGTTCTAAATTCTTCAAGAATTACAAGAGCATCGTTATCGCCCATGATAACCAGGCTTTACACAATACTCCCGGAAGCCGTTATGCCAAACACATTGGCAGCGTACTGAAAATCTATGAGCGCCTTGCTGCCGGTGTTCGTGACACCTTGCGCGACAATCGTTTCCCCATCATCATCAGCGGTGACCACAGCTGTGCCGGTGGTACCATTGCAGGAATTAAAATGGCTTATCCGGAGGCCCGCCTTGGTGTCATTTGGATTGATGCACACGCTGACCTGCACTCCCCTTATACCACTCCAAGTGGCAACATGCACGGTATGCCGCTGGCTACCGCACTCAATGAGGACAACATGGAAGAAAAGGTCAACGACCTTGACTACAACACCATTGAGCTCTGGGAAACACTGAAAAGCGTGGGTGATATCAGTCCCAAAATTGAATACCGCGACCTCGTGTATGTAACGCTTCGCGACTTTGAAGATCAGGAAGCAGCATTGATTAAGAAAAACAAAGTGAAGGTTATCACCACCAATGAGCTACGCAAAACAGGTGTTACCAAGCTTAGCCGTGAAGTATTGAAATACCTTGGTGCTTGTGACAAGATATACATCAGCTTTGATGTAGATTGCTTGGATCCAAGTATTTCTCGCGGAACCGGCACACCTGTGAAAGGCGGTATCAATGAGCGTGAAGCTGCTGACTTGATTCTCGAGTTGATACAAAACGAGCGAACTTGCTGTCTCGAGTTTACAGAAATCAACCCGACACTTGACAGCGAAAACGTCATGGCAGAAACCGTATTTGAAATCATGCAAAAAGTAGCAAGACAATTAGAGCTCATCTAATGCCTTGCTATTTTATTCTGTTTCAAAAACTATTTAATGACTAAAGAATCCGAGTGCTTTCTCTAACTGTAGAGAAAGCTTCGGCAACTTACTGCGCTCAATGAGGAAGCTTGTAAGGTCAGCAAAATCACTGAAGATGTAATGCTTGAGGGCCGCCTCGCGCAAATAACCTTTACCGGTGCTTCCACCCGTACCTGTGCGTGTACCAATCATTCTGTGCACCATATTCATGTGGCGCCATCTCCAAGTAGCCAATTGCTCATCCAACTCAAGCAACAGATTGATGATGCGGAAAGGATTTTGCAAAATCGGATAATCGCGGTAGAGGAAGATGAAAAGTGCTGCCCTCCTGGCTCTGTCTGACAGTCCGTGCTCAGAACGTGTATGGTCAGTCATAAAGAGTTCATCAAATAGCTCGATGTTTTTCTTTTCACCTTCAGTAAGCGACTCCATGTAGATAGCACGGTATTGCTCCCAGAACTTCATGCCTTCCCAGCCTCTCCATTGCTCGCTCTCATCAAAGAAAGGCATGCGTTCTAACCATTCGTTGATTAATTGAAGCATGGAAACTTCTTTCGATTGTTCTAAGATATTCTTTGCATCCTCAGGACGCAGTTGACTGGTAAAGTATTCTCTTCCATGACGGTTCTCCACCTTAAGCCCTAACAAAGTTTCCAATTCTTTGAATTGCATACTTTGGAAACCGCTAGCCGGGCGCAGCATGTCACGGAAATCGAGAAAATCTAGTGGAGTCATCGTTTCCAAAATATCCACTTGTTGGATGAGCACTTTCATAATTTCGGTAACACGCTCCAACCTTCTCACAATGGTTTGCAGCTCAGGTGAATTGTCATTAATCGTTGGTTTGGACAATATGGCATGAGCTGATTTAATCTCAAACAGGATTTGCTTAAACCAAAGCTCATAGGACTGGTGAATTACGATGAACAACATTTCGTCATGTGCATGACGACCAAGTTTATCGCTTTCCAAGTCTTGAGCATTCAGTATTTTATTGAGTTGAAGGTAATCTCCGTAATACATGACAAGTGTGTTTAATGTGGTTGGCGAATATAACCGCGAAGATTTGATAGCAATATGATATAAAGCAGTCAAGGAAAGTTGATGGGGCTAATTACTCCATTCAAACACATTAGAATCCATTCAAGTAAATGCATACCAAATAACTGTCAATAAGATGTGCACAATGGCCTCCGAGTGGCTACATCTGTGTAGATTTGAAGCCATCAATATTTGGGAAATAAATAGATGAGAAAGCTAATGTATTTACTTGCCATAGGTACACTAATGGCTTGTAACAACTCAACTCAACCTGCAGAGAACACAGTGAGTAACGAACGTTCTGAAAAAACAAAACTCATGATTGCCAATATGAAACTTGCACGCGACCCTCATACATTCTCACAACCCAACGAGGCGCGTGTTACTCATCTGGAGTGGAATGCCAAGGTGGATTTTGTAACAAAAACCATTGCAGCAACGGCAACCTATTCCATTGAGAACATCACCGGAACAGATAAAATCATTCTGGACACCAAGAAACTCAACATCTCAGAAGTAACTGTAGATGATGTTCCGGTGCAATTCACGTTGGGCGAAGAGCGTCCGTTCCTCGGTCAAGCTTTGTCAATTCCTATTCAGAAAAACTCAAAACAAATAGCGATAACCTATGTCACTTCACCTGATGCGGAAGCGCTATTGTGGGTGGATGGCGAGCAACCTTTCTTGTTTTCGCAATCACAAGCAATTTTGGGAAGAACTTGGATTCCGCTTCAGGACAGCCCGGGCGTGCGCATCACTTACAATGCAAAAGTGCAAGTCCCTGCGAACTTGCTCGCTTTGATGAGCGCTGAAAACCCGCAAGCCAAGAATACCACAGGCGTATATACCTTCAAAATGGAGCAGCCTATCCCCGGTTATTTGATTGCATTGGCCGTTGGCGATATTGCTTTCAAAGCAGTAGGCCCCAACACTGGAGTATATGCCGTACCATCCGTAATTAAAGAAGCGGCTGCTGAATTCTCAGACATGCAAAAGATGGTTGAAGCAGCTGAAAAACTCTATGGTCCTTATGTATGGGGTCGTTACGACTTGCTGATTCTCCCTGCAGCCTTTCCTTTTGGTGGAATGGAAAACCCCAGACTCACCTTTGCCACACCCACCATCATTGCAGGGGACAAATCTCTTGTTTCTCTCGTTGCGCATGAGCTAGCTCACAGCTGGAGCGGCAACCTTGTTACGAATTCTACTTGGAATGATTTCTGGCTCAATGAAGGATTTACTGTCTACTTCGAGCAACGCATTATGGAAGCCGTATATGGCCGCGAACGCTCAGAAATGCTAGCACAGATAGCGAGACAAGAACTTGATCAAACCTTGGCAGAAATTGCTACTTCCCCATACAAAGAGGACAGCAAACTCAAACTCTCATTAGACGGAAGAAATCCTGATGACGGTATGACCGATATCGCCTATAACAAAGGATACTTCTTCCTGCGCCTAATTGAAGAAACAGTAGGTCGTGAGAAATTCGATAAGTTCGTAAAAGACTATTTCACAACTCACTCGTTCCAAGTTATGGACACAGAGCGATTCCTCAATTATTTGATGGATAATTTGCTTGATGAGGAAACAGCCAAAAAGATCAATGTAGACTCTTGGATCTATGGAGAAGGCTTGCCGGACAATGCTCCAATTGTTCACTCTGACAAATTGAACAAAGTGGATGAAACCAGAATAACATGGGAATCAGGAAAATTAAATTCGGATAAAATTCCATTTAAGGAGTGGACTTATCAGGAACAATATCACTTTGTCTTCAACTTAAGTGATAAGGTTACCAAGCAACAAATGGCCTCATTGGACAAAGCGTTTGACATCAGTAACACCGGCAATAATGAAGTTTTGTTTGCTTGGTTGCTGCAAAGCATTCGCAAGAAATACACTACCGCTTATCCGCAATTGGAAGCCTTTTTAATTAAAGTTGGTCGAAGAAAATTTGTAGCACCATTATTCACAGAAATGGTGAAAACAAAGCAAACCGATATGGCAAAGAAAATCTACGAAAAAGCAAGAGGAGGCTACCATTCTGTTACCATTGGAACCGTAGATGAGATTTTGGGAATAAACGGGAATAATTGAAATAATTTGAAATTAAATTATGCTGCACTCTGAGCGGCATTGAGAAGATAAGTTTATGTATCCAACCATCTATCATGCGCTCTATGATTTGCTGGGAGTAGACTGGCCATGGGCCAAGCTGCTTAACAGTTTCGGATTTTTCGTAGCGCTAGCCTTTGTTGTTGCCAGCTATCTGCTATCAGCTGAACTGAAGCGCAAGGCCAAACTTGGTCTATTTACTCCACAGAAAAAAATCATCCTAGAAGGCGGAGCGCCTGATTGGGCTGATATTATCACGAATGGGATAATAGGATTCATCATTGGATGGAAATTCATTTATCTCTTCGTAAACAGTCAAAAACTGTTTGCTGCAGGTGAAGTTCCACAACACCACATTTTTTCATGGGAAGGTTATTGGTTGTTAGGAATCATAGTCGGCATCGGCTTTGGTGCATGGCGTTGGCGCGATTTCAACAAGAAACAATTGCCACAACCCAAAAAGACAGAGTTTTTGGTTTTCCCGCATCACCTCACGGGAAACATTACCTTCCTTGCAGCCATCTTCGGTATAGCCGGAGCCAAGCTTTTTCACCTCTTCGAAAACCCAAAAGAGTTCGTTGAGTTCTTCAAGCATCCATCAGTTGACAGTTTTCTCAGTGGTCTCACTGTTTATGGCGGATTGATACTTGGAGCAATTGGTGTTTTGCTCTATGCACGTTCTAAGAAAATCAACGGATGGCATCTCAGCGATGCAGCTGCTCCGGGCTTGATATTGGCCTATGGCGTAGGTCGGATTGGTTGTCAAGTGAGTGGTGATGGGGATTGGGGCATTGCCAACACATCTCCAAAACCCAATTGGCTTTCATGGCTGCCGGATTGGTTGTGGGCCTATGATTATCCCAACAATGTAAATCAGGTACTTGGCCCATCAGCAGATACATTCGGTGTTCCCATTACCGACCCGAATGTTCCTTGTTTTGACGGTTACTGTACACATTTATCACCGGCCGTCTTCCCTACTCCGATCTATGAAACGTTGATGACAATCATCATTTTTGCCATTCTCTGGAGTCTGCGCAAACGAATCCATATTCCGGGAGTCATTTTCTCAATTTATCTCATTTTCAATGGAATTGAACGTTTTCTCATCGAGCAAATTAGAGTCAACAACAAGTTTGATTTTCTTGGAATGAAAGTGACACAAGCCGAAGTTCTAGCGGTCGTTTTTGTCATTACAGGAACAGCTTTGCTACTATGGTGCAATAAGAAAAATAGAGTCGCTCATGCGAAATAATGCAATACTTAAGGAAAAATTAGCATTAAAAGAAGGGAAACATCCGTTTACTTTTGTGCTCTACTGTTAATATCGCGCTTGGAAATAGCAATCATCAGTTAAACCGAAACGAAAACAATATCGATAACAACAAAGAATAAAATATTAATTCATATAAACACTAATAAGATGGCTGTAGAAATCACAGATGCAAACTTTAACGAGATCGTACAAAACAGTGATAAACCCGTATTAATTGACTTCTGGGCTGAATGGTGTGGTCCATGTCGCATGGTAGCGCCAATCGTAGAAGAAATGGCTGCTGAGTATGAAGGAAAAGCAATTATTGGTAAAGTAAACGTGGATGAAAACCCCGATGTAAGTGCAAAATTCGGTATCCGCAATATTCCTACTGTACTATTCATCAAAGGCGGTCAAGTAGTTGACAAAAGTGTTGGGGCTGTTCCTAAGAATATCCTTACTGAAAAAATGAACGCGATACTTTAATATAGAACATGTGGAATTGGAAGGCCGAACGTTGGTTCGGCCTTTTAATTTTCAGCAATAAATACAACAATTTAATATTCCTCTTAATGCTTAAAAATCTCGCATTCCTATGCACCCTGAGCTTGTTCACCTTTCAGGCTTCCGCTCAAAAAAAGAATCCGCAGCATGTACTGAAAACCAGCAACGACAGTTTGAGTTATGCCTTGGGAATGGACTTGGCTTCCACTTTGGAACAATTCGGCCTTACTGAAATCAATTATGATATAATGATCAAGGGCGTACAAGACCAAATGGCAAAAAAAGCCACATTGGACATGGAAAACGCCCGTATGCATATTCAACAAGAACTCCTAAAACTCGCTAGTGCCAAAGCACAACAAGAGAAAGAAAAGAGTTTAAAATTCCTTGAAGAGAACCAAAAGAAGGACGGAGTCATCACAACTGCAAGTGGATTGCAATACAAAATCCTCAAAGAAGGAAACGGTGAAAAGCCTACATCAACCGATGTCGTAGTAGTACATTATCACGGAACATTGATAGATGGAACTGTTTTCGATAGTTCAGTAGAACGGGGTGAAACGGTAGAATTTCCGCTCAACCAAGTAATCCCCGGTTGGACTGAAGGTTTGCAACTGATGTCGGTGGGTAGCAAATATGTTTTCTATTTACCGGAATACTTGGCTTATGGAGAGCGCGCGATTGGCAATATTCCCGCCTACTCCACGCTCATCTTCGAAGTTGAATTATTTGAAGTAAAAAAACAATAAATGAAAAGCCCGATTCTGAAATGAATCGGGCTTTTCATTTTATCAAAAAGTTTTCGTAATTCATACTAAATGCACAGAGCGGCTCTACATTCGTAGCCGCATGTAAATAAATTAAAACATACATATTTCAACAACTCCTCATGAAAAGAACTTTTGTTGCCATCGCTGTGTTGGCAGCTGCCACGATGACATCTTGCAGTAATAAAAAAAGCAGCAATATCAAATTGGCGAATGCTACCGATAGCTTGAGCTATGCCATTGGGTTGGACCTAGGTGATAATTTGAGTCAGAGCGATTTGTCGATGCTCAATCTTGATATCATGATGAAAGGCATCCAAGATCAATTGGACAGCATACCTGCAATGGAACTATTGGAAGCTCGACAATTCATCCAAATGGAAATCCAGAATATGATGGAAGCCAAAGCCGAAAAGGAAAAAGAAGTTGGCGTAAGATTTCTGGAAGAAAACAAAATGAAAGACGGTGTGCAGACAACTCCTTCCGGATTGCAATACAAAGTGATTCATGAAGGTAACGGTCCCAAACCGGCCGCTACGGATATCGTTGAAGTACACTACCACGGAACCTTGAT
>DATCJY010000025.1:0-6307 GCA_036562565.1 Flavobacteriales bacterium
CGTACTGAACTTCCACGGTTCGGACGATAGCTACTATGAAGAATGGTTTGAAGAAGTGAATGAAAATGACGGCTGGATAGCATTGCTCAACTTCCGCGATCACGTGCTCTATGATTTGAAAGCCTGCAACATTGACAGCTATTTTGTTTTGGGCGGAAAACTGAACGAAGTGGCTTGGCGAACAATGAACCCTGAGCAACTTTTTGATGCAATTGAGTCGCAAGTACAGCGCAGGTTATCGATATGATCCTATGAAGCGCTGAATAGCCACGCGGTCAGTAGGAAACGAAAAATCATCCGCACACAAATCACTCAATGCTACCCAGCGAAAAGATTCTTCGTTATGGATGGTCTGGAGAAAATCAAATCGCTTGGTAGATGTTCTGAAGCGTGGTTCGTCTTTGAGCCGCACTTGGTAATAAATCGCAATGATTTGATGAGCCGGGTTGAATTGTGATTGCACGAAAATGTCAGTCGTATAGAAATGACGCACGACCTCAATCTCCTGTCCGAGCTCTTCCTTTGCCTCGCGCAAGGCGGCATCTACAGGACTCTCACCAAACTCCAACCCACCACCGGGCAGCTTTGTGTAATGTTTGCCGCGAATGATTTCATCCGAAATCAGTAAACCCTTGCTTTCATCAAAAAGCAAGAGATAAACGCGAACATTGAAATAATTGATGGTGTTATGCATGAATCAACATTTAGTGGCGCGCAACATTTCTCTTTTTCCCGGAGGCCCTTTTAATCGCTCCACATGGAAACCTGCAGCTTCCAGATTTCTACGTACTTGGCCTTTTGCACAATAAGTCACCAGCACACCGCCTTGATTCATGAGTGTTGCCATTTTTTCAAAAATGGGAAGCCCCCACATTTCCGGTTGGACAGGCGGTCCAAAAGCATCGTAGTAAACAAGGTTGAATTTTTTATCTGTTGCAAAATCTTGAAAAGTGGTTTGAACCTTTTCCAAGATGAAGTCTTCTTCAATTCTCACCGGTTCATTCCACGCAGCGTGATGCATGTTTAGGAATGCATCCCGCAAAGATTCCTGCGCCTTATCCGCAAAGTTGAGAAGACGATAAGTTTCTTCAGGTAAAGGAAATGTTTCCAGCGAAGTACAATGTGCTGAAACAGCTTTTCCTTGTAAGGCTTTTAGTGTCAGCCAAATATTGAGTCCTGTTCCGAAACCCACCTCGAGCAAACGAATGTCACGCGTATGTTGCAACACATGCATCAAACCCATTTGAATAAAAACGTGCTCGGATTCTTGCACTGCACCATGGCGTGAGTGATAGGTTTCGTTTAAACCCGGAACGAACAGAGAATGGCTTCCATCTTCTGTTACAATCATTTTTACCACCTCGTTATTTTCGTCCATAAATCACAGTTTTACACACTTCGCTGTCCAGAGAAATTATGATGACCGGCATAACACAAGCACTGCTGTGCCGTTACTTTAGCCATCATAATTACATAGTTCAATATGGCAAAGAAACAAAGCAAATCGAAAAAGGTGACCAATGCCAAATCGTTGGCCTTCTTGGAGAGGTATATCAACAACTCGGCTCCCACGGGCTTTGAACAAACCGGACAACAACTTTGGCTCGATTATATCCGACCTTATATAGACACACACATCGTTGACACTTATGGTTCCGTAGCGGGCGTTATCAACCCCGATGCTGAATACAAAGTGGTAGTAGAAGCACATGCCGATGAAATCTCATGGTTTGTGCACTACATCACTTCTGATGGTTTTATCTACTTGAGAAGAAACGGTGGCAGCGACCACATGATTGCTCCGAGTAAGCGTGTAAACATTTATACAGAAAAAGGAATTGTAAAAGGTGTATTTGGATGGCCTGCGATTCACGTGCGCGAACCGGGTAAAGAAGAATCACCAAGCATGAAGAACATCTTCTTGGATGTGGGTTGTGTAAGCAAAGAAGAAGTTGAAGCATTGGGAATACACGTTGGTTGCGTGTGCACGTTTGAAGACGAGTTTATGATCTTCAACAACCGTTATTATCTGGGTCGTGCATTGGACAACCGTATCGGTGGATTCATGATAGCCGAGGTTGCCCGCTTACTCAAAGAGAACAAAGACAAACTTCCTTTTGGTGTTTACTTCACGAATTCCGTGCAAGAAGAGATTGGGTTGCGCGGTGCTGAAATGATTGCACACCGCATCAAGCCGGATGTTGCGATTGTAACAGACGTGTGCCATGACACCCAAACACCGATGATGAACAAAGTGGTGAACGGAGACTTTGCATGTGGTAAAGGACCCGTATTGAGCTATGGCCCTGCGGTGCAAAACAACCTTCTCAAGCACATCATCAAGAATGCTGAAAAGGAAAACATTCCGTTCCAACGCGCAGCCGTATCGCGCAGCACCGGAACCGATACCGATGCATTTGCATACAGCAATGCCGGTGTAGCAAGTGCGCTTATTTCTTTGCCATTGCGCTATATGCACACCACCGTGGAGATGGTACACATGGAAGATGTGGAGAATGTGATTAGGCTCATTTACCACTCTCTCAAAACCATCAAGAACAAACAAGACTGGAGATACATTAAATAAGATTTTCAATCTTTGCGTGAGTTGTGATAACGGTGTTATCGCAGCTCACGCTTACTTTTTCAACTGAACTCGTTATGGAATTCTTTTCAGAAAATCAGGAGATATTGATTTATGTAGGTGCAGCTATTGCTGTGTTGGTAATCGGTTATTTCCAATTCAAAAATGAAATTGCCTTCATGTTTTCAAAGAAGGAGACAGAAGGTACGATTACCAATTGGATGTCGGCCACACAAGAAGGCAAGCGGTATTACTATCCGATGATTTCCTACACTCCCGAAGGTCATGAAACCATAACGTTTCGCGCTGAGGAGCGCAGTGAGGGAAGTCCGATGTACGAACCGGGCACCAAGGTGATTGTTCAATACCTTGAGAAAAAACCTACAATTAGAAAGGTGATTTATCCTGCTAAGCCGTAATAGTAGTTTCGAACCGCTTGCATGAGCACTCGAGTTTCCGCTGCGCTTCAACTCGCGCACAAGTGAAGTGGCGCAGGATCGCTCAGCCAATATTATTCGTTAAGCGGTTACTGCTTGTCCTTCCAACAATGCCTTCAATATTGAAATCGCTTTAGGCAACTCGGTTACGTTATCGAATGAGAAGCGTAAGCTTCCATCCTTTTCGTACATCCTACCGGCTGTCGGATTGCGCTTGATGAACTCCAACACATTGGTGAATTTGTCGCTTTGATAGAATGGTGAATCTTCTTTGCTTATGAAGTAACCAATCATCTTTCCGCTCTTGAGTACGAGTTTTTCGAAACCGATTTCGCGTGCGAGCCAACGCAAACGCATGGTTTCAATCAATGATTGAGTCGGTTTAGGAATCTCTCCGAAACGGTCGATGAGGTTGTTGGTGAATGTGGCCATTCCTTCTTCAGTAGTGATATCATCCAGCTCTTTGTAGAGTGCAATACGCTCGGTGATGCTGCTTACATAATCGTCCGGGATAAGGATTTCGAAATCGGTTTCCAGCACAGTTTCCTTCACATAGTTCTCCGTCTTCTTGATTTCCTCTTCGTACAAATCTTTGAAGTGCTCTTGTTTCAATTCATCGATTGCTTCGTTGAGAATTTTTTGATAGGTTTCGAATCCGATGTCGTTGATAAAACCGCTTTGCTCACCACCGAGCAAGTTACCTGCACCACGAATATCCAAGTCGCGCATCGCGATGTGAAGCCCGGAACCCAAATCACTGAATTGCTCAATGGCTTGTAGACGTTTGCGCGCTTCATCGGTAAGAGAGTGCAAAGGCGGAGCAAGCAAATAACAAAATGCCTGCTTGTTGTTTCTTCCCACTCGACCGCGCAATTGGTGCAAATCACTCATGCCGAAATGATGCGCATCATTGATGATAATGGTATTGGCATTGGTAATATCAATACCACTTTCCACAATGGCTGTGCTCACCAATACATCATACATTCCCTCAATAAAATTGCTCATCACATCTTCGAGCTCTTCGCCTTTCATCTGTCCGTGTGCGAGACCAATGCGTGCATCAGGGCAAAGGCGCTGAATCATACCTGCCACCTCTTTGAGGTTCTGTACACGGTTGTGCACAAAGAATACCTGTCCACCGCGTTGTATTTCATAACTCACCGCATCCCGAATCACTTCCTCATTAAATGGACACAATTGTGTCTGGATGGGATGGCGGTTAGGCGGAGGAGTTTGAATAATGGACAAGTCGCGCGCACCCATCATTGAGAACTGAAGTGTGCGTGGAATAGGCGTTGCAGTAAGTGTGAGTGTATCAATGTTTGCACGCAAGGTCTTGAGTTTGTCCTTCACTGCCACACCGAATTTTTGCTCTTCATCGATAATGAGCAAACCGAGGTCTTTGAATTTTACACGGTTGCCCACAAGGCTATGCGTACCGATGATGATATCGATTTCACCTTTCTCCAAACGCTTTAATGTATCGGTGACTTGCTTTGCCGTTTTGAAACGGTTGAGATAATCTACCGTTACCGGGAAATCTTTGAAGCGCGCAGAGAAGCTCTTGTAGTGCTGTAGTGAAAGAATGGTAGTGGGCACAAGCACTGCTACTTGTTTACCGTCTGTTGCCGCTTTGAATGCGGCACGCATTGCGATTTCGGTTTTACCAAAACCAACGTCACCGCAGATAAGGCGATCCATAGGTGCCTCAGACTCCATGTCTTCTTTTACAGCTTGCGTTGCCTTGAGTTGGTCAGGTGTGTCCTCATACATAAACGATGCTTCCAGCTCTGCCTGCAAATAAGAATCAGGATGGAAAGCAAAACCTTTTGTCGCTTTGCGCTTTGCATAAAGTTTTATCAAATCGAATGCAATCTCTTTGACCTTTGTTTTGGTCTTGCGCTTCAGGTTTTGCCATGCATTGCTTCCGAGCTTGTCCATGGTGGGCACCGTACCATCCTTGCCCACATATTTGGAAATGCGGTGCAAGGAGTGAATGCTCACATATAAAATATCGCCACCCTTATAGGTCAAGCGAATGGCTTCCTGTTCTTTGCCATTCACATCAATCTTTTGCAAGCCGGAGAACTGTCCCACACCATGGTCAATGTGTACCACGTAATCTCCGGGTTGAAGCGCCATGATTTCTTTGAGCGTCATCGCTTCCTTGCTCTTTTTGAAACCTTCTTTGAGTCTGAAGCGATGGTAACGTTCAAAAATCTGATGGTCAGTATAGAGCAATATTTTATTTTCCTTATCTACAAAGCCCTCTGAAAGCTCTACAGACAACGGAGAGAAATTAGCAGCATGGTTCTTATCGTCAAAGATTTGATAAAGGCGCTCAATCTGCTTGGGTTGTCCGGCTGCTATGATGTTTTCATAACCTGCTCTTGAATTGTTGTTCAAATTGGTACTGAGCAAATCAAAATTCTTATTGAATGCCGGTTGCGGTTCCATATCAAAGTGAATGACCGGGCCATTCACAAACTTGCGCTGTGAACCGAATTCAATCACTGTGCGTTCTTCCAGCTGACGCTGCAATTCATTTTTGGTAACGAACAACTCTTCAGGAGTATGATTGGCCATCATTCCGCTCAGCTTTTCATACTGGCGATGTGCTTTCTCAAGTTCTTGCTCCACTTTGGCAAAAGCACCTTCCGCATCTTTCATCCAAATAGTAGCCTGTGTGGACATGAACTCAAGGAAAGAAATGCGGGACTCCTCGGAAACATGTTTAGTAATGTTCGGGACGATGGTTGCTTTGGTCATCTTCGCCACGCTGAGCTGCGTATCAGGCTCAAATTTGCGGATGCTATCCACCTCATTACCGAACAACTCGATACGATACGGATGGTCGTAACTGAATGAAAAAATATCGATGATTCCACCGCGCACCGCATATTGTCCCGGCTCATAGACATAGTCCACTTTTTCAAAACCATATTCCTGCATCCACTCATCCACGAACTCCAAATCCAATTCATTTCCTTGGGTAATCTCAAATGTGGAGCTTTGCAATTCCTTTTGTGTAATTACCTTTTCGGCAATCGCCTCGGGATAAGTAATGACTGCAGTAAACGCATCCTTACCTTGCTGATAGGTGCGCAAAGCGTTGAGCACTTCTGCGCGCATGGCCACGTTCGCATTGTCTGTTTGTTCTATTTCATAAGCCACCCGGGCGCTGCGCGGAAAAAAATACAATTGGCCGCCATCCGGTTGTGGAGCGGGTTGAGCTTCGTTGCTCTTGCTCTGCAGAATGTTCTCCAAGTCATTGAGGAAATAG
>DATCJY010000035.1:0-9775 GCA_036562565.1 Flavobacteriales bacterium
ATCTCCTTGAGAGCCTTCCCACTGAACCTGTACAGCCTAGGTACTCATCCTCGGAAATTGTATTTTTTATATAAAGTGAACCGTCCTTCCACGATATGTGGTTGTGACGGTTCATCCTTTAATTTTGTCCGTACATTTCGCATCCCATGGCAAACACTACTGAAGAAACTACACTAAGCAAACAAACCTTCCAAGCACTCATCAAACAAGGAATTCCGCAACACTTGCCACCGGCAAAGGAGTATGACAAAGACATCAATCACGCTCCCAAGCGCAAGGATATCCTCACCAATGAGGAAAAGAAACTTGCGGTGCGCAATGCGTTGCGCTATTTCCCTGAGTCCTTGCACAAAACTTTGGCTCCTGAGTTTTTGAATGAGCTCAATACCTATGGTCGTATTTATATGTATCGCTATCGCCCCGATTACGAGATGTATGCTCGACCAATCGATTGGTATCCGGCAAAATGTGAACAAGCAGCTGCCATCATGCTCATGATTCAAAACAACTTGGACCCGCGTGTAGCACAACATCCACATGAGCTCATCACCTATGGAGGCAATGGTGCAGTGTTTCAAAACTGGGCGCAATACCTGTTGACCATGCAATACCTCAGTGAAATGACTGAGGAGCAAACGCTCGTCATGTACAGCGGTCATCCACTGGGATTGTTCCCTTCACATAAAGATGCACCACGCGTGGTAGTGACCAATGGCATGATGATTCCCAATTATTCCAAGCAAGATGATTGGGAGAAATACAATGCACTCGGTGTGACACAATACGGCCAGATGACGGCCGGCTCTTATATGTACATCGGCCCACAGGGAATTGTACACGGCACAACCATCACCGTAATGAATGCGGCACGCATGATTTCCAAACAAACGAACAGCAATGAAATCCCATTGTTTGTAACCGCAGGTTTGGGAGGGATGAGCGGTGCTCAACCCAAAGCCGGCAACATTGCCGGTGTGATATCCATCACTGCGGAAGTCAATCCCAAAGCAGCCTACAAACGTTATGAACAAGGCTGGGTAGATGAAATCACCGACAATCTTGATGTACTCTGCAACAAAGTAAAACGTGCACAACAAGAGAAACGCGTGACCTCTTTTGCCTACATCGGCAATGTGGTTGATCTCTGGAATAAACTCTATGACAAAAACATCCATGTGGATTTGGGAAGCGATCAAACATCGCTTCATAATCCATGGGCAGGTGGCTATTACCCCGTAGGCCTCACTTTTGAAGAGAGTAACCACATGATGGCTGAACAACCGGAGTTGTTCAAACAAAAAGTGCAAGAGAGTTTGCGCAAACATGCCGAGATCATCAACAAACATGCTGCTCGTGGCATGTACTTCTTTGACTATGGCAATGCTTTCTTGCTTGAAGCATCACGTGCCGGTGCTGATGTTTTATCCAAAGACCATCCGAACAAAGAATTTAAATACCCGAGTTATGTGCAGGACATCCTTGGTCCAATGTGTTTTGACTACGGCTTTGGTCCTTTCCGATGGGTGTGCTGCAGTGGTAAACCCGAAGATCTCGGCCTGACAGATTCCATCGCAAAAGATGTGCTGGAACAACTCATGAAGGAAAGTCCTGATGAAATCAAACAACAGATGGCCGATAACATCAAGTGGATTACAGAAGCCGGGACAAACAAACTTGTTGTAGGCTCACAGGCTCGCATTCTATATGCCGATGCCCTTGGACGCATGCGCATTGCCAAAGCGTTCAACGATGCCATCGCAAGAGGTGAGATAGGCCCTGTTGTACTGGGAAGAGACCATCACGATGTAAGTGGTACAGATTCACCCTATCGCGAAACAAGCAATATCTACGATGGTTCTCGCTTCACTGCGGATATGGCGGTACACAACTTCGTGGGTGATGCATTCCGCGGTGCTACCTGGGTGAGCCTTCACAACGGTGGTGGTGTAGGTTGGGGCGAAGTCATCAACGGTGGCTTTGGCTTGTTGCTCGATGGCTCTCTGGATAGCGAACGCAGACTCAAGAGTATGTTGCATTGGGACGTAAACAACGGCATTGCACGCAGAGCATGGGCTCGCAACAAAGAAGCGAAGTTTGCTATCCAACGCGCGATGGAAATGGAACCAAATCTCAAAGTGACCATCTCCAACGAAGTGAAAGATGAAGATCTCGCTGGTCTGTTCTAAATCCTTTTTGTTATGAAAATATTGGTTGCCGGTGGTAGTGGTTTAGTGGGCACAGCATTAATAAAAAGCTGATTGCTCAGCAACACGAAGTCATCAACCTGACCATTAACAAGAGCGACCATGGACGAATTATTCATGGTGCCCTGCAAGTATTTTGGAATCCGACTCAAGCATTCATTCAAGACCAAGACTCGATTTCCTGCGATGCCGTAGTGAATCTCGCAGGCTTCCCTATCTCTAAGAGATGGACGAAGAGGAACAAGGAGCTGCTCTTAACAAGTAGAATTGATTCCACGCGCACATTGGTAGCATTGATGGAGAAAAACAAAATCACTCCATGTGTATATGTTCAAGCAAGTGCATCGGGTTATTACCCATCAAGCGATATGGTGATGAAAGAAGCCGCACCTCCGGAGAATGACTTTCTTGCAGATCTTGTACAGCAATGGGAACATGCATCTTATTCATTGGAAGAGACGAACGTTCGAAGAGTTGTGATTCGCTTCGGAATGGTTTTAGGAAAAGACGGTGGTGCACTCAAGCAATTGATTCCACTGTTCAAAATGGGCTTGGGAAGCGGGCTAGGCAATGGAAAGCAACTCGTGAGTTGGATACATGTTGATGATGTTGCCGACATGATTATTCACGCCATTAAGAACAATGAAGTTCATGGTATTTACAATGCATCCTCGCCTCACGTTATTAGCAATAAGGAATTATCAAAAACATTAGCGCAAGCACTTCACAAACCATTCTTCTTACCAAACGTTCCTGCATTTGCACTAAAGATGTTCTTAGGTGAAATGGCCAGTATTCTCCTCGTCAGTCAAAACCTTAGCGCAGATAAAATCATGCGCACAGGTTTTGTCTTTAAGCATGCTGAACTTAAGAATGCGTTAGAACATTTGACCAAGCAATCCAATTAGAACACATAAGCTGCGGTCAGCTTAAACGCGAAGTTCTCGATCTCCTTCGCATGGTGATATGGACCATAGCGGTAGAATGCCGCCACACCAAAGCTGGTGATGCCGCTCTTCAACAAACCATCGATTTGGAAACCACTTTCGAAATATCCTTTTTCAGCAGCTTTTATTTCGTAGTTGTGTGATTCTGCGTGGTCCATTTTGCCCCAAAGCATGTTATGAACCAATACAAATTGCGGTCTGAATTTTTCGCGTTTCACCAATAACTGTTTGAAGTTGTGACGCACATGCACTGACACAAATTGCGAGTGCTGAAACTCGTTGGTGTGCATCGTTTCAAACGCACCGGGCGTGGCAATACCTATCCACTTCTTCTTATAATCGAGGTTATTGGAACCTTGCGCATTGTACAACAGAGAGAACGGAACATCTTCAGGCACCATCCCTCCCAGAGTCATTACGGAAAGATCCCCCACGTTGAGAATTTTGAATGTCTTCTCAATCATTGCATCATAACGGTTATAGCTGAACTGACCATCCAGCATATTGTTCCATCCTTTGGTATAGCGCAAATAGAATACAGGATAGCGGCCACCTAAGCGCACTTCCTTGGTTGACATGCGCACAAGCTTTTCACCGGGTGCATAGCGCAAAGTGGCGCCTGTTTCCGTTACATAAAATTGATTGGTCACCTGACTCAGGTTCTCTGAGTTGTATGTTTTGAACTCATAGTCATGATATGTCTTGATGAACTGCTGATTAGCAAAAACATTCAAAGAGAAGTTGCGAATCACACGACCATTCAATTGCACTTCAAACTTCTCTCTATGATCCATACGTGTAATGAAGAGCGGATAAATATTTGCGAATGTCAAGCCTGAGGATTGTTTTGCAAATTGATTTCCACCAAGCTCCATCACATCGTTCTCATAAATAAGTTTCATCCATGCATTGCGCTTTCTATACAAATGCACAAGCATATCTCCGCCATACTTCCATTGCTTATCTCTGAAACCATAGGCAGCATAACCACCTATGTTGAATTTATCCGAGATCTTATCATTGGTGCGCAGACCTCCTCCTAGGCGCCACCCTTCGTAGTCATTGTATCGTAAAAGCTTGGATAAATCAAAGCTCACTAAACCTATTGGCAACAACCCCGTGGACAAGGATTCAAACCATTTCAATTTTCGGTCGAGGTGAATTTCTTGACCAATACTGTCAATGATTTGATAGGTCTTCAACTCACGTTTGTCCAGCTCGTGTTCGCGGTACTTATTCCAAACCGAATCGGGTTGTTGCCCGGCTTTTGGCGCCATGAGCAAGGTTACCGGTGTAAAATCTTTTTTGGACAGCGGAGCATCGAGCACAAGGTTTTTGATATAGGAGCGTCCCTCTCCTACTAGCGGTTCATCGCCCCCGATATTGACGCCATTGAATATAATGGTGGAGTTGAGCTGAAGCGGGAACCACTTTCTGTTCTCTACAAACTCATATTGTTGTCTGATTTTAATCGTGATAGAACCCGGCTCATATGGTTCGGCCAAAACGTTCTGCAACGCATACCCGTTAGTGTTGATATAGAGCAAACCTTTCATCCCCGAAAAATTCTTTCGGCTCTTGGGTTGAAAAGCAATCGTGAATACGGTGTCCGCACCAATGTATGTTGTGTCGGCTATCTCAAATCGGTATTTGCCAATGGCGCCATTGGCTAGCGGACTCATATAGCTGGTACCCAAAAGCTCCACCGTTTCTCCATAAAATGAAAACGATTGCAATTGTGTACCAAGTAAGAAGAGGTCAGTGGACTTGAAACCCGATACACGATTGGCGATGATGGTTTCCTCGCTGCGATCCGGTGGAAAGAATTTGCGTTGTGTAACGCTTTCCATCATAAACAAATACTGCTTATTGAAGAAGTCATACATCTCCTTCCTAGTGGTATCGAGTGCCGCAAACTTGGCTGAATCGGCTAGGATTGCAGTATCAAGGCTCATCCCGAAAACGAGCTTGTTATAACTGTCATATGTAAATGCTATATCGCTCTCGGGATTATTGATTTTCTTATTCTCGATGGCTTTGCGAATGATGCGCTCAGCCGGATTGACACCGGGCAACACCACCACTTCTGCCAACAAATTGGTTTTCGGAACAAGTCGCACCTCCCAGCTTTCTCTCTCACTCCATTTTATTTCCTTGTCTTCATAACCCACATAATGGAATACCAGTGGATTGTTTTTATCGGTAAGAACAATGCGGAAATAACCTTCGATATCGGAATAGATGCCATTGGCGGTGCCTTTTTCTATCACTGCCACAAAAGCCAATGGTTCTTTGCTGCGCGCATCCGTAATGCGGCCATATACCTCCTGTGCAGCAAGCGATTGAACAAAAAAAACAAATACCGTAAACAGAAAAAAAGAGAGTAACCGAGAGTTCATTTAAGTGATTTTATGAGCATGGGACGTATGCATGAATGAAAAGTTACAAATGTAGATTGCGCCTACATTTGTCGGCCATGAATAAATACCGCTTATACGATGCATTCAACTTCCTGAGCAAATTGTCTGTGTGCAAGCTCCGGAATTTATTGAAAGTATATGTGGGATTTTATTACAGCAGAGTGACCAAAAGACCGCTGCATATGGGCCTGCCCGCAACCATCAGTATTGAGCCCACTACTGCATGCAACTTGGGGTGCCCCGAGTGCCCAAGCGGATTAAAAATGTTCTCCCGCGCAACGGGCAATCTGAAAGAAGACCATTTCAAACATTGGATGAATGAGCTTTCGGATTATGTCACCTATATCAACTTCTACTTTCAAGGAGAACCGTTTATACATCCTAAATTTTTAAATCTTGTAAGTCACGCATCTCAAAAAGGTATCTACACATCCACCAGTACAAACGGTCATTTCCTGCACGATGAACTTGCAAAGCAAACTGTGCTCTCAGGCTTGGACCGACTCATCATTTCCATTGATGGCACCACGCAAGAAGTTTATGAGCAATACCGCATAAACGGCAAGCTGGATAAAGTGATTGAAGGAACGAAGAACATTTTGAAATGGAGAAAAGAGTTGAAATCCAAAACACCGTTTATCATTTTTCAGTTCTTGGTGGTGCGCCCAAATGAACATCAAATAGAAAAAGTAAAGCAACTTGCCAAAGAACTCGGAGTGGATGAAGTGCGTTTCAAAACCGCTCAGGTTTACGACTATGAAAAGGGTAATCCGCTGATACCTACCAATGAAAAATACAGCCGATATAAACGGTTGAACGATGGTACTTATCGCATCAAGAGCTCGCTTGACAATCATTGCTGGCGCATGTGGAGTGGCTGCGTAATTACATGGGACGGAAAAGTAGTTCCATGCTGTTTTGATAAAGATGCCACACATCAACTGGGTGACCTCAACACCTCTTCCATGAAAGCGATATGGAACAATGATGCCTATCGCAATTTTCGCTCTACCATATTTCGCTCTCGTAATGAAATAGATATCTGCGCCAACTGCTCCGAAGGGGTTAAAGTTTGGGCTTGATAAAAATTAGCGTTCCGCAAAACTCCTTCTCTCGCTATCTTGCCACCCATGGAGTTTTGGGACTTTATTAAGCAATTAATGGATCCGGAGTCTATCATTCAGCATGGCGGACTCGTCTTGTTATTGCTCGTAGTTTTTGCTGAAAATGGAATTGTCTTCGGTTTCTTTTTACCCGGTGATTCTCTCATCTTTCTTGCAGGTCTTATCTGTGCTACCAAACCTGAGCTACTGGAAGTAAGCATCACTACACTTAGTCTGCTCATGTTCCTAGCTGCCATCGGTGGAAGCTTGTTCGGCTACTATTTCGGAAGGCGTGTAGGTCCGCCATTGTTTGAGCGAAAAGACTCTGTCATCTTCAAAAGAAAATATTTGGATATGACTCAAACCTTCTATCAAAAACATGGTGGAAAGACGTTAGTTCTTGGTCGTTTCCTTCCCATCATCCGCACCTTCGCTCCCATTATTGCGGGCGTCATTAAAGTTCCGATGGCAACGTTCATGTTGTACAACCTAGTTGGTGGTGCTTTGTGGATTGGTATCCTTTGCCTTGCCGGATACTATCTCGGTACTGCATTCCCTAGTATTGAAAAATACGTGGGTTATATCATCATCGGCTTTATCGGTATCACTACTATAATTTTAATTCGCACCTATATCAAAGAGAAGCGTGCTCAACGCGCTCGCAAGCCTGAAAACTTGTAATCTCCCTACATCTTTAAGGGATGTTGGGTTGCCATTATGAAGCAACTCATTACATCCCAATGGCTTTTTTGTTTTTACTCAACCCCCTTGGCAACTTATTAGCAAAAACGATTTTCGAAAAAAGTCTTGCGGTTATAACTCTGATGCTCTTCATCTCCAATTTGCGCATAGCTCTGGAAAAAAGAAAAGCCCCGCCTGAATAACGGAGCTTTTATAGAAAGGCTTTCAATGCAGACGTTTAGAAACAACTTTCAATAACTGCACTGATCAACTCTGTTTTATTCAAACCATACACAGCGGCTTGCTGCGGAATAATGCTGGCTTCAGAAAAGCCGGGAGTGGTATTGACCTCAATCACAAAAATGTCTTTTCCACGAATGATAAAGTCCACGCGAATCATCCCGCGACAGTTCAACTGCTTATAGATTTCTACCGCAGTAGCTTGAAGACGCAGATAGGTATCTTGCGCAATTCGTGCCGGTGTTATCTCCTCCGACTTGCCTTCATACTTCGCTTCAAAATCGAAGAAATTGTTTTGACTCACGATTTCGGTTGCAGGCAAGGCGGTCACTTGTCCGTTCACTATAATCACTCCGCAGGTCACTTCAGTACCTTGGATAAACTCTTCAATTATCACCCGCTCATCTTCCTGAAACGCTTTGTGCAAGGCCATGTGCAAATCTTCCGCTTTATCCACGCGCGAAGTACCAATGCTGCTGCCTCCGCAGTTCGGTTTTACAAAACATGGCAATCCAACGGTCTCCACCAGTTTACTGATGGAATACTCATCCTGTGACTTGAGCTCCACACTTTTGGCTACGGTGAACCCCATGCTTCCTAGCACTCGGGTTGTCATCTTCTTGTTGAAAGTGAGTGCCATGTTGAGTGTATCGCCTGTGGTTGTGGGAATGCCCAACATCTCGAAATAACCTTGCATGACACCGTTTTCACCGGGAGTACCATGAATAATCATGAATACTCCGTCAAAGGTGATTTTTCCGCCATCGGAGGTAAACGAGAAATCATTGCGGTCGATACCATACTCTTTGCCATCGTACTCGGCATACCAACGATCTTCTGTAATGACAACTTTATATGGTGTGTATTTCTCTCGATCGATGTTATTCATCACCATGTTCGCACTGCGCATGCTCACCACCTTCTCGCCACTGTATCCACCACAGACTACGGCTATATTTTTCTTCTTCATGACTGGCCCCCTTGAGGGAAATTATTTATTGCTTCAAATGTGGAAACTTCCGTTTTATTTCATGCCTGAAAAACAAATTGCATTTGAACACAATGAGGTTGAAAGCCGCTATCATTGCATCCATTAATTTCAGACAGACAGTAGACATGAAGAATTTCGTATTAGCTCTTTCGCTGGTTGTTTCCACACTTGGCTGGTCACAACAACCAACCAATGAAGTAACCACTCCTTACCAATTTACTGTGATTAAAGAAAATGCAGCAGTAGCAGTAGACAATCAATGTAAAACCGGAACCTGCTGGAGCTT
Organism: Flavobacteriales bacterium; assembly: GCA_036562565.1. GTDB lineage: Bacteria > Bacteroidota > Bacteroidia > Flavobacteriales_D > Sanyastnellaceae > DATCJY01. Next base: position 8,873 of record DATCJY010000035.1, read on the forward strand.
TGCCACCATGTCGTTTCTCGAGTCGGAAATCATCCGCAAAGGCGGCAAACCGGTCGATTTGTCAGAGATGATCAACCCTCGTGTGCTTTATCCCAAAAAAGCCGACTCCTATGTTCGTTATCACGGCAAACAACAATTCAGTGCCGGTGGTATGGCGCACGATGTGATGATGGTTGTTCGCGAATACGGCATCGTTCCCGAGAGCGTTTATTCCGGTTTTGTAAATGGTGAAACAGAATACAACCACCGTCCCTTGGATGCAACCTTGGAAGCAGTTGTAAAATCAGTGCTTGAGAGCAAGCTCTATGAAATAGGAGACCAATGGAAAAGCAGTATCGAAGGCATTCTTGACAATGGAATCGGCAAACTGCCTACTGAGTTTACCTACGATGGCAAGAAATACACACCTGCCTCTTTCCGCGATGCGATGAAAATTAATCCGGATGATTATGTTAGCCTGACTTCATTCACACACCATCCTTTCTATACGCAGTTTGTTTTGGAAGTTCCGGACAACTGGGCCAAAGGCAGTTTCTACAACCTTCCGCTGGAAGAATTGCAGCAAGTAATGGATTATGCCATTGACAACGGTTACACAGTGGCATGGGATGCAGATGTGAGCGAGCGCGGATTCTCATTCAAATACGGTGCTGCAATCCTACCTACTGATGAGGTAACAAAAGAAGAACTGTGGACCAAGATTGTTCCGGAAAAAAATGTGACCCAAGAAGAACGTCAGAAAGAGTTTGATGCTTTTAAAACAACTGAAGACCACTTGATGCACATCACCGGAAAAGCCAAAGACCAGAATGGTACTTTGTATTACATCATGAAGAACTCTTGGGGTGAAGGCAATATCTACAAAGGATACCAATATGTATCCCGCAATTACTTCCGCATGAA
>DATCJY010000048.1:0-111393 GCA_036562565.1 Flavobacteriales bacterium
GTAGTGGTAGTAATAGGTTCGCTTTTTATTCTTCTTGTTTTGAAAACGAAATTTGATTGTTCCAGGCTGTTGTTCTTCTCCTATATGGATTTTAACCAGAATATAATTCGTATTCGGAAAAGCATGTATGTCCTCAATGTATGTGTGTGCTGATTCAAGCGTTATTTCATAGAGATGAAAATCGCTTCCATAGAAAAGAATTTCCAGTTGAGAATGCTTCATGCCAAGCCACCAGTTGGGTGGGTCCACACGCTGTATGAAGGAATTTGTGAATTGAGCGACTGCTTTATTGGGCTGCCAAGAGAGAATTGATGTGAAGAAAACAAGTAGAAAAGAATATTTCGAAAACTTCATGCAGAACTTTTGTATTTGCCGAAAATACATACTTTTGACAAAGTGTTATTTGTACACGAAGTATTGTCCAACATTTAAACATACACTATGAAAAAAATTTACTTATCAATTTTGTCCATGGTTGTCTGTAGCGTGATGAGCGCGCAGACGGCTGTAACTCTCAATGTGGACCTATCGGGGCAGACGGTGTCCGCAGATGGCGTCCATGTTGCAGGTAACTTTGGTGATATCACAGCAGGTCTTCCGGTTTGGGATCCTGCTGCTACTGAAATGACTGATCCTGACAGTGATGGTATTTACTCTGTTACATTGAACCTATTACCGGGTGTTTATCAATTCAAATTCGTAAATGGTAATGCTTGGGGTGCTGATGAAGGAGATGGTGTTCCATTAGCATGTCGCTATCCTGGCTCTAACAACCGCGAGTTGGTGGTGGGTACATCAGCCATTGAACGAACTTTTGTGTGGCAAGGCTGCGGTCCGGAAGGCGAGAAGGTTGTTCGTTTCCGTGTGGACATGAACACTTATATTGATGCTCCCGGGTCTCCGGGTATTCACCCGGCCGGTATGCATGTGGCCGGTGATTTCCAAGGCTGGGTAGCATCTGATAGCCCATTGTATGATTACGATGGCAACAACATCTGGGAAGCATATTATTCCATTGGTGATTTGGATGCCATCGAATTCAAATACATCAATGGTACAGACTGGTCTAACCCGACTGAACACTTATCTACCGAATGCGGTGTTGAAAGTGGTAACCGTTTAGAGGTAATTACTGAAACCAATACCGTCCTTCCTGCTTATTGTTTCAATTCATGTTCTACTTGTACACTGCCTGCTCAAGTGACTTTCAAAGTAGATATGAGCCTGCAAACTGTTAGCCCAAATGGTGTTCACCTAGCGGGCGGTTTCGAAGCTGCCGGTTATCCAAACTGGAACCCGGGAGGTATTGCAATGACCGATGATGACGGTGATAATATTTATGAAGTGACATTGAGCTTGCCTGCCGGCTCATATGAATACAAATACGTGAATGGTAATGAATGGGGCGGGGATGAGGCCGCTCCTATTGAGTGTGCTGCCGGAGGAACCAACCGTGGTATCACCATTACTTCTGATGAACCTATTACTGTGCAACATTGCTTCGGTCAATGTAATGAAACGTGCGTTGCTGATCCCGATCCGGCTGAGATTACTTTCTCTGTAAACATGAGCAATGAAACAATTGATCCGGCCGGTCCTTATTTGATCGGAAGCTTCACTTCTCCGGCTTGGCAGGCAGGCGCTATCCAGTTGCAAGAATCTGCTGTTGCTGGTATTTGGTATGCTACTGTGACAGTATCAGGGCCTGCTCAGATTTACTACAAATTCGTGAACGGTATTCCAGATGCTGCCGATGAATCCAATAGCGAGGCGGATGGTATTGCTGAGTGTGGTGCTTCAAACGGATTGGGTGGATATAACCGCACCCATATTCGCACTGGCAATCCTGAAACATTGACAACTCCTTGCTTCAACTCGTGTGAAATTTGCGGCACCATCATCTCGGTGGAGGAAAACAATGTTGTTAATGGTTTGTTGGTTTATCCAAACCCGGTTGAAGACGCGATGAACATCCGTTTCTCTAATAGCGTTGCCCAAAAGATTACTATCAATCTATACAACAACATGGGCCAATTGGTAACATCTCAAGACCTAGGCACATTTGCAGGCGAACGCCTCACTACTTTAAATACAGCTGAACTAGCTTCCGGCATCTATACACTTGCTATTTCTAATGGCATCAAGAACCAGGTGGTACGTATCTCAGTGAAATAGGTGAATAAGCAATACATGAAATGAAAAAAGGCTTCCTCATTCGAGGAAGCCTTTTTTATTACCCATACATCTAATTCTATCTATTATTTTCTTGTAGTTGAAGGCCTATTGGCACCTCCGTTGCTCGGAGTAGAACGTTGCTGGCTTGGAGCCGAACGCTGTGGAGTCACATTGCGTTGGGGGGTGTTGTTGCGTTGTGGGCTCACACCGGAATGGTTGCGTTGGGTATTTCCCTTGTTAACATTACCGGGAGCTTTTGCAGGTTCTCTGGAAGGTGTTGCCTTAGAAGGTGCTTTGTTGTCTCTGCTCATATTAGGAGCAGGCTTCACATTGCGCTCGTTGTTCTTCGGTTCAACACGTGTGGGTTGTTCCTTTTGCATGGGCGCATTGCCTTTTTGCACTTCGCGTTGTTGTGGTTGTCCTTTTGAAATATCAGAAGGTTGTTGCTTTCTGGTTTCTGCAGGAGTAGCCACTTTGCGATCTGCAGGTGTTGTTCTGTTTGCAGGAGCTGTTTGAATTGCGCGTTGTTGTTCATTTCCTACTTCTTTGCGTTGTGCATCAGCTTTGTTTGCAGGTGCTTTTTCCATGCTTCTCACACGCTCGCTACCTAGTACTTTAGGCCGGTTGGGTGATTGATCTTGAGCCATTTTGTAATGGCTTTGTTGATAGCGATTCTGTACTGTTGGAGCTGTTTTCATGCGTGGTCCGTAAATCGCATAAGAGTCGTAGTGACGATATTCATACACTCTGTGATAATAGGGACGGTAGTGATAACATGCATGGTAGTGCACTCTCCAAGGACGTACATGCCATGGACGCCACCAGGTAGGATAATAGTTCCAATACCAAGGTGAATGCCAGCATACATATGTAGGCATGTAGATGTATTGCACACATGGCCAGTACCACACGTTTACCACAACAAACACTGTTTCAATCATAGCGTCAGGACCGCCTTTACCACCGGTAGCGCGTTCCTCCATCGGTTCAATGAGCATATCAGGGCCATAAAGTTCTTCGGCTCCACGCATCTGGATGGTGGCCATTTTTTCATCTGTTTTCTCAATGGTAATAACAGCTATGTCTTGTGTTTCACTTTCATTGAGGTCTACTTGTAGCACCAATACGCGAGATTTATTTTCACCTATATCGTACACTTTGATATAGTCGGTTTGGCCATCTTCGTTCAAGTCCAAGTTGTTGACGTTGTTCGATTCTGAGTTCAATGCAGCCTCAAATTCTTCAGGACTCTTTGATTTCTTGAAAAGTTCCAAGGCACCTTGCAGGCTGAAGTTGTCTCCTGCAAGCCCTGTTGAATCAGCAGCGTTGATGTCTTGTGCAATGGTTTGCTGTGCAAGTCCTATTGCCACAAGAAGCATAATTCCTTTGATGATGTTTTTCATAACGTTGCGTTTTAATTGTTATAGAAGAGTGAAAACAAATTAGAGGCCATTTTTTGTAACCGGATGTCAATACACGTTAAAATTCAAACTAATCTGCTCATCCTCATGTGATTTTCTAACAATTGAATCTTAAATTTTAATCGAAAATGATGTACAGGGCAGGCGAGAATCAATGGCTACCTTCGCATACCGATAATGAAAGATTTATTCCAAAATTTTACGCTCTTCTTCCTTGCTTTGCTCTTGTGCAGTCATGCGGCCTATGCTCAGACATCTGACTTGGTGGTGAAAGGTGTGGTGGTGGATGATGCCAATGTAGTTCTTCCATTTGCCAGCGTGCGAGCATTTCAATCAAGAGATTCTCTCTTCGTGAATGGCAGTGTGACCAATGCTGATGGTGCATTTTCATTGACTCTTCCCTCAGGAAATTATTACGTGGAAATTGGTTTTCTCGGGATGCAATCTCAATTCAGAAACCTGAGCAAATCCAGTGGTGAGCTCCATCTTGGTACCATCAAGTTGAGCGTTTCATCCATCAGCACGGGTGAAGTATCTGTGATTGCCGATAAAAATTTGGCCGAATTAAAACTCGACAAACGTGTTTACAATGTCAGTGCAGACCTCAACAACCAAGGGGCCAATGCAACAGAAATATTGGAGAATATTCCTTCCATTACAGTGGATACAGACGGTAATGTGAGTCTTCGTGGAAACAGTGGCGTACGCATTTTAATTGACGGGAAATATTCTGGTTTTGGATCTACTCCTGATGCATTGCGCTCGTTGCAAGCGGATATGATTGACCGCATTGAAGTCATCACAAATGCATCTGCACGCTATGACGCACAAGGAGAAGCAGGTATCATCAATATTATTCTGAAGAAAAATAAACGCAGTGGTTGGAATGGTTCAGTGCATGCGCGCGTGGGTTACTATCCTGAATTCGGTGGCGGATTTAATTTGAATTACAAGAAAAATAAATTCAATTTTAATTTGGGTTATAACTTCAACCGCAATGAAGGTCCTGGCAAGAGCACAACCTATCAACGCCTTACTTCACAAGATACATCGTTCACGTATCGTCAGTTGTATGATCAATTGCGCAAGAAATTTGGTCACCATCTGAATGCCGGTATTGATTACGATTTCAATGAACGCAATTCTGTTTCACTGGGAGTTGGTATTCGTACTGCATATGGAAAGCACCTCATTGAACGCATATATGAGAACATGGACAGTGATGATGTTTTGCTCTTCACCAATACCCGTATTGAGTGGAACAATGAATTGGAGGACTTGATTGAAGGAACCATTTCCTACCACAAGAAGTTTCGTAAGGAAGGTGCTTCATGGACAACAGAAGCCAAATGGTTCAGAGATGATGACCTGGAACGTTCTGATTATTGGGAGTATTCCACACTTACTCCGGTAGATGCGATAGAGCGCTCTCATGCGTATGTAAAGGAGAGGAACTTCCTTGCCCAGTCGGATTTTATTTGGCCAATCAGTCAAGAAGGAAAAATAGAAACAGGTGTGCGCTCGCAGCAGCGAGAGATGAACAATGATTTCGGTTTTGGGGAAAGACTTGAAGGCGTGTGGTTTGAACTAGCACACTTTAATGATCAATTCGATTACTTGGAGCGTGTACATGCTGCTTATTTGATGGGGTCGAATACATATGAGAAGTGGTCTTATCAAATCGGAGTTCGCGGAGAATATTCCGATATCACCACGAAGCAAGTCTCTTTGTCCAATCGAAACAGCAAGCAGTATTTCAATTTGTTCCCGAGTGCGGCAGTGTCTTATAAAAGCAATGACAATCGCACCTTTCAGCTAAGTTATAGCCGCAGAATCAATCGTCCCGGACAATGGTCGCTTATGCCGTTCATGAAGTTTGGTGACAACCGTGAGATGCGAATCGGTAATCCCGATATCAACCCTGAGTTGACTGATGCTTATGAAGCCGGCATCATGCAATACTTCTCAAAAGGTTCATTACTAAGCACGATATATTACCGAAAGACCAATCACAACATGGAAACCATTTCCATTGCAGGTGATGATGGTATTATCTATCGAAAGCCTGTGAATCTCGGTCATAGAGAAGCTTATGGTTTTGAATTTAATTTGAATTATACGCCTGTTGCTTCATTGCGAATTACTACGGGTTTGAATCTCTATCAACAAACGGTGAAAGGAACGTATGAGGACATGCATTACGATGTAAAGAATTTTTCATGGACCAATCGCACGAGTGTCAACTATTCATTAAAGAGTAAGACACGTATGCAGGTATCGGGTAACTATGAAGCACCGCGCATTAACGCGCAGGGAAGGACATTGGCTATTTTCTTTATGGATGCTGCGATTACTCAAGATATCGGCAAGAATGCAACATTGGGTTTGAATGTGCGTGATGTATTCAACTCAAGACGCTGGCGAAACATTGTTGATACACCAACGATTTACAGTGAAACAAATACCCAATGGCGCCCTCGCAATGCGCGCTTGGTATTCACTTATCGATTCAATCAGAAAGCACAGCCACAGGAGAAGCAACAGGACTTCTTTGATGCGGATTGATGGTTCTTTTCTCCAACGTTAAGCGTTTCTTGAGGCCTAGTGTTTGGTTTGCTGCAATAATTCGTAGCTATGAATCTTGGCTTGCGGATCAAAGATGTGACTCACAAACATTAGTTCGTCCAATTGATATTGCTCCTGAAATGCACTGAGTTTTTGTTTGACCGTTTCAACATTCCCAGTGAAAGAGTAATATCCCATTTGCATAACGGCTGCTTTTACTTGGGGGCTCCAGAAGGAATCGAGGTCGTGAATAGGAGGTGGCAAGGGTCTTCTTCTTCCTGTTACGATGCTTGCCGCCAACTGGTAAAACGAAGTTTTCAGAAAATCCGCTTCTTCATTGGTATCAGCAACCACTGCGTTAACACAAGCAAGCACATAAGGGGCATCGAGTTGTTGGCTCGGAATGAAATTGCTGCGATAAATTTCTACTGCCGCTTCAAAGTGAGTAGGAGCGAAGTGTGTTGCAAAGGCATATGGCAAACCGAGTCGTGCAGCAAGATATGCACTGTCTGTACTTGAACCCAATATCCATAAAGGAACATTGACTCCTTCACCCGGAATAGCTCTCACCGGTGAAGTAGAATTATCGCTGGAGAAATAACGTTGCAGAGCAACCACATCGTTTGGAAACGAATGCACTGCCGCATCGATATTGTAGCCTCGCAAAGCACGTGCTGTCGCTTGGTCAGTCCCGGGAGCTCGGCCCAATCCCAGGTCAATGCGGTCAGGATAAATGGTAGCGAGTGTGCCAAATTGCTCGGCCACGATGAGTGGTGAATGATTTGGCAACATGATTCCTCCACTTCCTATACGCATGTGTTTGGTGGCTCCGGCCATGTGCCCGATTAGGACGGCCGTTGCAGAACTTGCTACACTATCCATGTTGTGGTGCTCGGCTAACCAATAGCGATAGTAACCAAATCGCTCCACCGCCTTTGCAAGTTCTTGGCTGTTGGCGATACATTGAGCAATGGTGCTGCCTTCTGTAATAGGAACAAGATCAAGAACTGAATAAGGAATATCTGCAAGTGTCTTTTGTGCCATAGTATGAAACAATCGAAACAAATGGAATCTACACTCCGATTGCGTGGCACAATATTATTTGCACCGAGGCCTGAACCGCTCTGAGATAGATCAATATCACAAAGCTTAACACTTGTGCGATGTTAGAAGAAGTAGAAGCGCAATCCTGCATAGCTGCGCTTCAATGTTTGAATACTTGCGGTGTGAAAATCCTGCTCGTTTTGACCAATTAAATTAATTAAACCAAGTGAATAAACGGCTTCTAGTTTAATTCTGTATTTGTTGGAGGAAAGGGGAATGCCCACACCGAAGTCAGCATGCAGGTTGTAGGATTTCGTTGTTGGATAGAGGCTTATGAATTGCTTGAGCGGAATAGCCGGTCGAAATCCGGTTATGATGTAAGGCGTGCTGTTATCTCCGGCTTCATTTGTCTTGCTACCAAGTGCGAATTGAACAACCACCGGTATTTCTACTTCTACCGGAAAGATGTCTGAATGTTTTTTATTCAGAAGTCGTTGATCGTATTCCAAGGTCGGCCGGAGGTAGTGGGCTTCAATGCCAAGTCGAAATTGGAAACGGTTGTGTAGCGGAATATTGTAATGGATGGATGCATTGATGCCGGCTCTGTTTTTGGCTGAAACATATCCCAACCTACTGGTGCTATCCAATATGGTGTATGGAGTTGCTTTGAGTTCCATGACACTGTAAGAGGCACCGATACCAATAAATAGTCGATCTCTGACAGTGGAACGGGACTTGGACGTTTCTTGCGCAGCTTCATCCTGTGCACTCGAACAGTGATGAATCAAAGCAAAAGCTAGTAGGAGATAAATGTGTTTCAACATATTGGAAAGGTATAAACAAACAGGGACGCTAACATTAGCGTCCCTGCAAATCACTTAAAAAATGTGGTCAATCTTTTAAAGATTATTCAACAGCAAACTCTTTGTCGTCCAATTTTGGGTTCACTTTCATTTCAGTAATGTTGAACTCCATGGTTTGTCCTTCAGCGGTAGTGCTGTAGTGGTTCGCATATTTCATACCATTGGATGCTGTTGCATAGGATTTATAAATTGTTTCAGACGTAACAGGTGTTTCACCACCGGATACGCTCACAGATTTGAGAAGAAGACCTGATTTCAAACTGTAGTACTCTGTTGTGATACCTCCATTTGGTTTGGTCAACTCAATTACATAAGCTTCTTCTTTATCCACTGTGCCGATACCTTTCAATTCTGATTTGATACCGTATTTCTCGTAGTTCAATGGCGCTGCATAGTCGGCTTGCATTTTGATATCCGCTAGGTCTTCTTCATCCATTGGTTGGTTTTGACCCATTTGAGATATCACACCTTTCTTTCCATCAAATTTTTGCGTCATCAATTCCATAGCACCCATTTTCATGGTCATTTTGATTTTGGAATTGTCTTTCATTTTGATGTTTACTTGAAGTGGAGCCGGAATCATGGCCATTGTCAAAGTGCCTTCTTGCTCGTATGATTTCAACTTGGTCACTACATCTTTACCACCAATGGCTTTGATGTAGTTTTCAAATACTGCTTTCGGTGTTACACCAAGCGGAGCAGGTCGAAGGTCAACAAACGGATTGCCATACTCGTCATAGATTTCAACCTTGCCAAATTGTTCAAGTGCAGGAATGACTTCGCGGTTTCCTACTACAGTGATGTATGCATTGTTTGGCTTGATGATGCGCTTAGCAAGAGCTTGGATATCCGCAGGAGTAATTGCATTGAGCTTTTGCAGATATGTTTCATAATAGTCTTTAGGGAGGTTGTACTTCTCAATGTTATATGCAAAGTTGGCAATGGTTTGTGGACGCTCCAATGAACGTGAGAAGCTTCCGGTAAGGATGTTTTTCACGGTTTGAAGTGTTGCGTCATCTACTGGTTCTTCTACGAGGCGTTGCATCTCGTAAAGGAATTGTGTAATAGCGCTATCTGTTACGGCATTGCGCACGCTGGCACTTGCACTGAAGTACCCCACGTATTCATCCGGGTCAATGCTTGAGTAAGCACCGTATGTGTAGGCTTTATCCTCACGAAGGTTTTGCATCAAGCGTGTTTGGAAACCGCTTCCACCCAAGATGTTGTTCAATACGCTGGCCACGATTGCATCTTGTGTTCCGGGCCTCAAATCGATTGGATAAGTGATGTCAATCACACTTTGCACAGCACCGGTTACCGGAACAAATGCTACACGGTTCTGAGCAGGAGCTTGCGGTTGCTGGTAAGTTCTTGGCGAAATATTGCCGGGCTTCCATGAGCCGAAGTATTTCTCTGCTTGGGCCTTTGCTTCTTCAGCCGTGATGTCTCCCACTACGATTAGCGTAGCGATATTGGGTTTGAAGTAGCTATTGTAATAGCTTACCAAGTCATCACGTGTAATGTTGTTGACGGTCTCTTCGGTAACAATTTCTCCGTATGGGTGTTTTCTGCCATAGTTCAATGAATTGGCAAGTTTGCTGGAGATAGAGTTAGGAGAAGTTTTCTCACTAGCCAATGCAGAGAGTTGTTGCTTCTTGAGTTTGTCAAACTCGTCTTGTGGGAATGAAGGGTTCAACACAACATCGCTCATAAGCGCAAGGAAGTTTTCGTTGTGTTTTTTGAGGCAGCTACCTGAAACTCTGGAGCTACTGGTGCTCAATGAAGCTCCCATGTAGTCAACCGATTCGTCAATTTCTGCTTTTGATTTGGTTTTGGTTCCATACTGCAACATGGTACCGGCAAGCTCTTCATAGCCGGCTTTGTCACCTTGTTGGATAGGATCTTTCTTGAAGTTGATGCTGTATGAAACGCGTGGGAGTTTGTGGTTTTCTACCACAATAACCTTCATTCCATTTTCCAACTGGAACAATTGGTATTGTCCGATTTTAATGCTTGGAGCCGGGCCCGGAGCAGGTGCCACACTGCGGTCCACTTTGGATGCGGTTGCAACGGAAGTGGCATTGTCTTTCGACTTACAGGCCGAAAACGCAACCAGTGCAACGGCCATGGATATATAAAGTATCTTTTTCATGTTGTCTCTTAATATCAAAATTGTTTGTCCCGCGTTTATTATTTCAAGTTCGGATCGTTGAGGAAGTATAGAACCACTTTATTGTCCTTGTTATAGTACTTCTGTGCAGCAGCACGTATGTCTTCACGTGTTACCGCATAGTATTTTTCAATCTCGGTATTGATGAGGTTGGTGTCGCCTAAATACATGTAGTAATTAGCCAGACTTTCAGCAATACCCGCTACAGAAGCGTTGCGCGTTACAAAGTCATTTTCTACCTGATTTCTGAGCTTCTCAAATTCTTTTTCGGAGATGAGTTCGGTCTTCAATTTTTCGATTTCGATGTTCATCGCTTCTTCCACTTCCCTAGGATCTACTCCCATGTTTGCAAGGCTGAAAGCAAGTGTGAGGCCGGGATCCTCTGTGTTGTAGGTCATGGCGCTGGAAAACAATGCCAATTGTTTTTCATCCACTACAGCTTTGTTCAGACGTGAGCTTTGACCTTGTGCCAATACTTGGTTCAACATGTCAACCGCATAGAAATCTTTGGTGCCTTGTGCGGGAATGTGGAAGGCTTGTACAATCAATGGCAATTGGTCTTTGCCCCAAATGGTATCACGGACTTCGCCTTTGTTCAATGGCTCCACTTGGGTAGGGCGAGGGATCTCGCGTGTACCTCGTGGTATATCGGAGAAGTATTTCTCAATGAGCTTTTTGGTTTGTGCAATATCAATGTCACCGGCAATGCTCAATACGGCATTGTTAGGTACATAGAAGGTTTTGTAGAACTCGATGAAGTCTTGCTCTTGTGCGGCATTGAGGTCTTCCATGCTACCAATAGGTGCCCATCTGTAAGGGTGCACGGTATATGCATGTGCCAAAGTCTCGGAGAAAAGGTTGCCGTATGGCTGGTTGTCGATTCGTTGACGCTTTTCCTCTTTTACAACTTCGCGCTGAGTCTCGATTCCGATGATTTCAACTTTAGCGTGCAGCATACGTTCAGACTCCAACCAAAGTCCCAACTCCAGTTGGTTGCTTGGCAAAATTTCGTAGTAGAAAGTTCTGTCCTGGCTGGTGTTTGCATTCAATGCACCACCCGCATTTTCTACATACTTGGCAAATTCTCCGCGACCAATGTTCTCTGAGCCTTCAAACAATAAATGCTCAAAGAAGTGAGCCATTCCAGAACGGCCTTCTGTTTCGTTTTTAGAACCAACATGGTACATCATCGTCACCGCAACAATCGGAGTGGTATTGTCTTGGTGAAGAATCACATGCAATCCGTTTTTCAAGTCATATTCCTCAAACTTGATGTTCTGTGAAAATCCCGAAGCCGTGAGGAAAGTCATTCCGGCTATACAGAGAAGCTTTTGTAATCTCATTCTAGTAATTTGAAATTTTATGTGAGCAATATTAAGAAACACTCTTTTTCAAGGTTATTTATTCCAAGATGAATGGTAAAATGATGGGATAAATGGGGGTAAAATCATCTAACTTGCATATAATCAGTGTAGTAATATTTTATGGTGAAATCAATTAACAAATTCAATAAACTTGCATCCCCATTTAATGTAATAACCCCACCGTTTTGGAAAAAATGCTGATTGACTCTTCGACCCACCTAACGGTCGAGAAAGTTGCGGAGATTCTGAGTAACAAAATTCCTCTCGAACTTAGTTCAAAAGGAGTTGAAACTATTCAAAAATGTCGTGCGTTTTTGGATAGCTATCTGCCACAGGCTGAGTGTCCTGTGTATGGTATCAACACCGGTTTCGGATCCCTTTGCGATACCGTTATCAACGGTGATGAAATAGAAACTTTACAGCGCAATTTGCTCCTTTCGCATGCATGTGGAATGGGCGATGAGGTGCCTTCTGAAATTGTTAAAATCATGCTGCTGCTGAAGGCAAAAGGACTCAGTTATGGCCATAGCGGGGTTCAGGTTCAGACAGTTGAACGACTTATTGCGTTTTTCAATCACGATATTATTCCGGTAGTCTATCAGCAAGGTTCTTTGGGAGCAAGCGGTGACTTGGCACCGTTGGCGCACATGTGTCTCCCTTTGATTGGAGAAGGAGAGGTTTATTACAAGGGCAAAAAGATGCCTTCTGCAGAAGCGTTGAAAGCGGCCGGTTTAGAGCCCATTGTACTCAAGAGCAAAGAAGGCCTGGCGCTTATCAACGGAACTCAATTCATGAGTGCTTATGCGGTGTGGATCCTGATTCAGACGCTGAACTTACTCAAGAAAGGTTTTGTAATTACTGCCATGTCCATTGATGCGTTTGGCGTAAAACAAGAGCCTTTCTCGGAGCTCATCCATAGCATCCGTCCCCATTCAGGCCAAATAAAAGTGGCTAAGGAGATTTACGATATCCTTGCTGACAGCGAATTGCAGAAAGTGCCACGCCCACAAGTACAAGATGCCTACAGTTTTCGTTGTATTCCGCAAGTGCATGGTGCCAGCTTGGATGCCATCATGTATGCGAAAAATGTTGTGGAAACGGAAATCAATTCCGTTACCGATAATCCACTCATCTTCCCGGATGAGCAGCGCATCTTGAGCGGAGGCAATTTCCATGGACAACCACTCGCTCTTTCGCTCGATTTCTTGGCGATTGCTTTGGCGGAGTTGGGAAGTATGTCCGAGCGTAGAACCTATAAACTCATCAGCGGACAACGCGAGCTGCCTGCTTATCTAGTAAAAAATCCGGGCCTCAACAGCGGGTTCATGATTGCGCAATACACCTGTGCGAGCATCGTATCTCAAAACAAGCAGTTGTGTACACCGAGCAGCGTGGACACAATTGACAGCAGCAACGGACAAGAAGACCACGTGAGCATGGGAGCCAATGCGGCTACAAAATGCTATCGCGTAGTGGAAAACATCCGTAGCATCTTTGCAATTGAATTGCTCACTGCCGCGCAAGCTCTTGACTTCAGACGCCCCATGAAGAGCGCGCCTGTTGTTGAGGCGCTCCATGCTGAAGTGCGTTCACGTGTTCCGTTTATTGAGGAGGACGTTTACCTGCATCAGCACATGGAGGCCGTTCGCCAATTGCTTCAGTAATTCTTACCGCTTGAAGAAAGTTTTATCCAACGAGTATTTTCCGCTGCCAAGGAAGAAGATGACTATGAATGCCGCGAGGTAGGTCAATGAACCTTCTCTGTCAATAAGCGGATCGCCTGCATGTGCATAGAAAGCGGCAACAATCATCGCGATGATATTGGGTATGGCAGCAAAGCGAGTGAACAAACCTGCTATAATCAATCCGGAACAAATTACCTCGGCAAAAATCACCAGTGGTAAGGCGATGCTCGGAGGCATACCAAATGGCCCGCTGAATTTTTCAATGAGGATATCCCACTTCAAGACTTTTGGCCAGCCATGGCCATAGGCCATAAAAAAGCCAGTGGTTACACGGAGTACAAGAGAAGCCAAATCTACCTTTAGGGCTTTTGAAGAGAAGAGTTTTTTAATCATCGCGGCAAAATTAATGGGGCTGTGCTTTGCCTGCGGTTTACATCTGCCAAGCACTTCTGAAAAAAACGTGAATAAATAATAACTCTAGACTTATTTACCCGAGCCGCGTAAAACAATCACAATCGTATAGAACAGAATCTTGATATCCATCGCCAATGACATGTTTTCAATGTACAGGATATCATACTTCAAACGTTGAATCATTTGGTCAACGTTTTCTGCATAGCCAAATTTCACTTGTCCCCAAGAGGTGATGCCCGGACGCACCCGGTGTAAGTGGCTGTAGTGCGGTGCACGCTGGGTTATTAAATCGATGAAGTGCTTGCGCTCAGGACGCGGACCAACCAAGGACATATCGCCTTTTAGCACATTGTAGAATTGTGGCAATTCATCCAATCTTGTTTTGCGCAAAAATTTTCCTGCTTTGGTGATGCGGTCATCATTGGAAGAGCTGAGTTGCGGTCCGTTTTTCTCCGCATTCTCCACCATGGTTCTGAATTTGTAAATCTGAAAAGGTTTGCCGTAGCGGCCAATGCGCTCTTGCGAATAGAAGACCGGGCCGGACGACCCCAGCTTCACTGCCAAGGCAATGATGAGAAACACCGGTATGAGCAGTATCAATGCAATTGCTGAAAAGGTGATATCGATAAATCGCTTTACTGAAAATTGCCATGCCGGCATGATCTCATGGTTCACACGAATCAGTGGTACTCCATAGATGCTGTTCATCTTTACCGAACCACTCAGGATGTCATACATGTCCGGAATGATGTTGATATTCACTTCGGTATCTTCCAATAGTGAGATGATGTTTTCCAAATCCTTGTGGTCACCGCTTTCTACCGCGATTATCACTTCTTCAATCTTGTGCCTGTCAATGAGTGTGCGCAGCTCGTGGTATTTGCCCAAGAATGGCAGATGCTTCAGCAATAAATCATCTTGGCCGTTTACTCTGACAAATCCAATGAAACGATAGCCCGGAGATTTGCGCATGGCGGCAATCTCTTCATACATCGCCAAGGCCTTGGCATTGCCACCCACAATGATGGTGTGGAAACCAATCTTGCCGCTTTGTACAAGTGAGACGGTGCGAGAGGTCAGAATAAGGCGGCCGATAAGTGTCAGCACGAAATGCGCGCTGAAGAGTACCACGAGCGATTGATAATAATGCTTGTAGTTCTTGATGTAGTCATCTAGAAGAAAGGCAAAGAAGATGAATAATACACCTATCAGCGAGGCAATGAAAACTTGCGACAATTCTTTGATACGGTGCCTGCGCCAAATGCGGTTATACAACCCGCCTAAAGCATAGATACAAATCCACAGGGTGGGAATACCGATGAGGCCGAGGTAATAATTGCGGTCCAATATGATATCCACCTCGTGACCAAATGTGGAGGATTCGATGTGTGACTTCCGAAAAATGAAAAGGATAGTCCACGCCAATGCTGCGGAGATGAAGTCCGACAGGATATACTTGATTATTTGCTTCTTCTCGTTCAATCTACTGTGTTCTGTTGAGTGCACGTGCTTATGGCCAGTTCACTATCTTCAAATTGTCTAAATAGATGAGCAAGGGCTGACCGTTGTTGGTAGTACTCAGAAAATAAAGATTGTGTGATGACGCATTGGGATAAAGCAAAGCGATTGGACTAAGGTCAATGTAGATTTGGTTCCACGCAGGTAAATTATCATTTGCGGTGGCTGACATGGTTACCAAGTCATTGGTATACACAGAACTGCCAACTGTTGATGCTACACCGATGGTAAATGGATGTTTGCAGCTGTAGTGCATTTCCAGAAAAGTAGTTTTGCCCGCTACCAGTTGAAAAGCATTTTCATCTTTGAAGAAGATTGTGGAGCCGCTGGTTGTATAGGCCTTGCCACATCGGTTGCCTTCAAAGGCAATGTTCGGGTCATTGACAATATCAAAGTAACCTTGGTTGGCACCGTCCACGGGAGTGAAATTGTTGCCTGTTTCAAAGTTGCGTGTAGCATCTATTATCACATTGGGATAATAGCGAAACTTAGCGTGAATGACATGCTCTTTGAAGGGTTGAAAATCAAGGATGGTGTCGTACGGTTGAATAAACGGATAGTAAATGCGCTGGTCTGAAATGCCGTAGTTCTTAATGCCGGGACGAATGGAAACTTTAGTTGGGCCTTGATTGAGAATAGGCGTGTAAGCGCCCACTTGATGAATGCTCAAGATATTGTCATTGGTATAAGTCCAAAGCTCGGTGAATTTTTCACTGGCCACTCCTTGGCCTGCAAAGGTCTGGAAGTCATACCCCTCCACTATGAGATATGCCGGTTCCTGTTCATCAGGATTGATAATATCACATGAAGTCAGTGCAAGCGTTAATATCAGTGAGTAGAAAAGTAGTTTCATAAACATCCTTCCATCAAAAGGCTGGCGAAAGTAACCAAGGATAGGCTTTCTAAGAGCATTTTCTTAACGTATATCTTGCAGGTTATTGCCCTTGACAAGGATTTTTTTGCACTCCCAAAATATTCAATGCACGCTATAGACTAATTGACCTAGGTGCTGGTCACAAATGGATGATTCGAGGAGAATCTTCCGTGAATACCGACTTCAATTTTTGGTGTTGAATCTTGAAGGTTGAGGAGGTACAGCTTCTCTAGTCTTCCTGCAACAGCACGCTTTGTCCCATTTTCTCAAGGATGAGCAGTGCCACATCCAAAGCACGCGCACCGTCTTTGAGTGTCACTATCGGTGTACTATCGTTGTGAATGGCTTGAGCAAATGATTCCAGTTCATCCCGAATTGCGTTGGCCTCTGTAATGGTGGGTTTTTCAAAAAGTATTTCTTTCTTGCCTTTGTCTCCTAAGTCGATGGTTACGGAGAAAGGATCGGGTTCACCGACAACTTCTCTCATGCGTACAACCTCTGATTCTTTTTTGAGGAAATCAACCGAGATATAGGCATCACGTTGGAAGAAGCGCGATTTGCGCATGGCTTTGAGTGAAATGCGGCTTGCAGTGAGGTTTACCACACAGCCGTTGTCCAGCTCCAAGCGTGCATTGGCAATATCGGGAGTGTCGCTCAAAACGGCCACTCCGCTTGCGGATATCTTGCGCACATTGGCTCCGGTGACGGACAGGATGATGTCGATATCATGAATCATGAGGTCCAACACCACACTTACATCTGTACCGCGCGGGTTGAATTGTGCCAAGCGGTGTGTTTCGATAAACTTTGGATTGGATAGGAAAGGAGCCGCTGCGCGAAATGCCGGGTTAAAACGTTCCACGTGACCTACCTGCACTTTTATGCCGGCTTCTTCACTGAGTTTAATCAGAGAGCGTGCTTCTTCAATTGTTGTTGTAACCGGCTTTTCGATGAAGACATGT
The DNA here is from genome assembly GCA_036562565.1 of Flavobacteriales bacterium. Taxonomy (GTDB): domain Bacteria; phylum Bacteroidota; class Bacteroidia; order Flavobacteriales_D; family Sanyastnellaceae; genus DATCJY01. The sequence goes on from DATCJY010000048.1 coordinate 17,056, forward strand.
TTTTGTCTGCGCATCACATAACTCGCACAGGCATAATGCTGTGTGGTGGGCGTTACCACATCCACAATGTCCACCGCCTCCACCAATGATTCCATGCTGTGGAAGGGCATGAGGTTGTACTCTGCAGCAGCTTTCTTGGCGTTTTCGATGTTAGGATCATAAAAGCCTACCAATTCAAATACTTCGGGTAATTCCAAAATACATTTCATGTGGATGCGACCCAGATGGCCTGCTCCTAAAACGCCTATTTTCAAACGATCATTCATGATTCAAATACTGCTGTTGCGTTATATACCCTAGGAATATACTTGATTCGGGTACAAAAATCCCTGCCCAAACTGTCTACATCGCACCGTTGATTTTTAATTTTCAACAGACCGAGGAGAATGGCTATCAACAATAGTTTTGTGAGTATATGTTGACGGACTCTTACCGCCATAAAGGCCTGCGTAGAAAATTAGTAGATGAATTGAGAAACATGGGCATCAAAGACGAAATGGTCTTGGATGCCATTATGCGCGTACCTCGACACTACTTTTTGAGTAGTGCTTTCTTGGAGTACGCATACGAAAATCGTGCGTTTCAAATTGGTGCCGGTCAGACCATTTCGCATCCTTTCACGGTGGCCACTCAAACAGAACTGCTCAAAGTGGAGAAAGGAATGAAGGTGTTGGAAATCGGTACTGGAAGCGGTTTTCAGACGGCTGTGCTGTGTGAGATGGGGGCTAAGGTTTTCTCCATCGAGCGCCAGAAACTCCTGCACGACAATTCGAAAATCCTGCTCCAAAAAATGGGCTATAAGCCTTATTTGTCCTATGGTGACGGCTACAAAGGATTGCCAAATCTCGCTCCGTTTGACCGAATCATTATCACTTGTGCCGTGCCGGTTGTGCCTGAATCCTTGCTCCTGCAGCTCAAGCCGGGCGGGCGACTCGTAATGCCGTATGGCGAAGGTGAGGTGCAACAGATGATGGTTATCGAGGAGAAAGAAGACGGTACGTTTGAATCCAGCATGCATGGCTCCTTCTCGTTTGTGCCCATGTTGGAGAAGCGCAACTCCGTGCACTAACGGCCTTCCTTATGTTTGTGCTTCATTCCGTAGGCCTATGCGTTTGCTCTTAATTATAGGGTTATTTGTCTTGCCTTCGGTGGGCATGGCTCAATCCGATGGTTGTCGCCAGCACCGCGAAGGCAAATTTCTTTTGTCGGACTCCCAAGGAGGGGAATGGATAATTGAACGAAAAGGCAAAAGACAAATCGAATACAGTGATTTCTATAATGTGAAATTGCGTTTTCGTGTGAGGTGGATAGATGATTCCACGTACGAATTGCAATTGCGCAAAGTGCTCCATAATCCTGACGGACATGATTTTCCGAAAGGTTTGAAATTGACTGCTACCATGAGCAAATGCAGTGCAAAGGGTTATACGAGAAAAGCAGTAGGGCATCCATCCGGGGCAACCCTTGAGAGCCGCGTGATACGCTTGGCTGAGTAACTGAGAAAAACTGCGGACAAAAAGAAACCCCCAGACGTTTCCGGGGGTGCTTCTTAACCTTAACCAAAATATTTTTGAGATCACTGTCTCAAAACCTATGAGATGTTTTTACACAGTGAGGATATTTTCAAAGCATGTGCCATAAACGTTACACCATTGGTCTATAAGTGTGAAGAAATGATAAATGGCCGTTGTCTTCATGATAAGAAGTGGCCGAAGTAATCTCTTACCTGTATCAAAAATCGTTGAATGAAGTCGGGGTTGAGCAGTGCTACAAATACGACTCCGAAGATGGCGCCCCAGATATGTGCATCATGTGCAATATTCGTGCGCATGCGTTTTTGCATGAAGTGTTCCAACAAGAAAAATACAAACACACCGAGAAACGCTGGCATCGGAAGAATGAAGAAGAAAGCAATTTGCGCTGTGGGATACATAATCATGAATGCCATCATCACGGCACTCACCGCACCACTGGCTCCCACCGCACTGTAGCCGTAGTTGTCAGCTTGTTTTACCATGGAAGGAATCGTGGCAGCGAGCCCTCCCAATACATAGAGCGCAATGAAATAAAAGGCACCTTTTTCAGGGTAAAGAAACTTGAGTGAATTCTCTACTGCACTTCCAAATGAGTAGAACACAAACATGTTCAGCAACAAGTGTGGAAAGCCCGAATGCACAAACAAGTGCGATAGCAAGCGGTAATATTGTTTCTGGTGTTTTACGCTGTAGGGGTGATGCAGCAGCTTGCGCATCAATTCCGGATTTTCCATGGCACGCCATGAAACAAATCCCGTAACTACTAAAATGATAAACGTAAGTGGCGCTTCAGCCATAAAATCTAATGGTTGGTTGAAATGTGTTTAACTCGAGTGGTCGGCAACGATGTACCAGCCGTCAGGAAACCTTTTCCACAATAATGTATAATATCCTGAAAGTGTGTCAGCTTTTCTGAATAATTGCCACTTGCCTATGACAAAAGCTGCAGAGTCACTGAGCAGTTCGGTGTTCAAATTGGTGAATTGAAGGTGCCCCATCTCTTCGCGTGAGGCATATCCTTTTCGGTAATTTTCCAAAGTGGATTGCCAGCCATAGGTGATGCCGCTCTTGCCGATGAAACACAATGAGTCGCTTTTCCAATAGGCTTTCATATAATTTTCGAGGTCGCCTGCATTCCAAGCCGATTGTTGCTCTGCCATCAAGGTGTGTATGGTTTTAAGCACCGCAACCTTGTCCTGCAGTTCAGGTTGTTGACTCATAGGAGCCGAGCAGGAGTATAGTAATAAGCACACAATGGATATAGGAAAGAATCTTTTCATGTCGTGTATGCTCATTTTGTCGCTACACCATAGCATATATAATTCCAATTGTCCGGAACAACTCGGTTGAAGAGCAGGTTGTCTGCTTTGGCCAGTACTTGCCTTTGCGATTCGCTGCGGCCAAGAGCTCCCAAAAAACCGGTTGTCTTAAGCGTGTGGGAGCTGAATATTTTCAAGAAATCGTGCATTTCGACTATGGAAACATAGCGCCACGAGTCGCCCCAGCTGACAAAATTCCTGCGCAGGCGTTGATGCACCGGTGATGCTATAAGGTTCTCAGCGTACAGCAATTTTCCTCCGGGTTTCAATGCTTTGTGCATTTGTCTGAAAGCTTCGCGCTGTGTTGCTATATTGCTGTTGCGACCAATACCACCAATAATGGATTTGAAAACGATCACATCGAAATGGTCTTCATACGGAATGGATGTGGCATCAATATCTTGGTAGGTTATGAGGTGAGTGACCTTGTGTTTTTCGTGCAATGGACGAGCAGTTGATTCGGTATTTTGTAGGTCGGAGCACACAGTGGGGATGCCTTTGAGTGCTAGCCACAAGGCCAGTCCACCTTCTCTACCTCCCAACTCAAGACCCGATTTCACCTTGGACCAGTCCACTTCTTTGTCCCAGTATTTCAATGCTTTGGACCAAGATGCCGTGTCCCATTGAATGATATCTTTTTTTAATTGCTTATCCATGCGTGTATGAAGGTGAACATCCGGATGCAAGGTCAATCAAGCTGTTCAATTGGCTCCAAACTTACGGCCTTCCATTTAATTCACTCCATCAACAGGGAAGTTTCTCATTTCTGGACTTTCAGAAATCAACATTCGATTTTCTTCCAACAGGAGCTCCAAGGGGCGGCAGAGGGAAAGGAATGTTTTCAACATGTTTCACCGGTTTTATTCGTTTCTGTGAAACAAAAATGTTTCACGGTTTGCTTCAACGGGTTCATTTACAGTGATGTGTTTAAACTTATCAACGCTGTTTCCACATTGGTTGTGTGTACAACTTTGAGTCGTGAAAATGCGCTCCGGCCTATGTTCCACGGTACTTTCGTCCTCGTTTCACAGAATTATGAAGTATACATATTACGGTCATAGCTGCTTCTTGGTAGAAGTAAATGGAGTTAAGTTGTTGTTCGATCCTTTTATCACCGGAAACGAACTTGCCAAAGGAATTGACATTTCAACCATTTCTTGTGATTACATCCTGTTGTCACACGGTCACTTTGACCATGTGTTGGATGCTGAGGTAATTGCAAAACGAACAGGGGCTACCATTGTGGCCAACTTTGAGATTGCCAGTTATTACGGAAACAAAGGGTTGAGCTATCACCCTATGAACTTGGGTGGTAAATGGAATTTCGGCCAGTTCACAGTAAAAGCGGTTGCTGCCGTTCACAGCAGCGTGCTTGCTGATGGAACTTATGGCGGTAACCCGATGGGGTATGTGATTGTTGCGGGTGACACCAGCTTCTATTACTCGGGTGATACAGCTTTACACATGGACATGCAATTGATTCCTCGCTTCACCAAGCTCAATGCCGCCTTCTTGTGTATGGGGGACAACCTCACCATGGGCGTGGAAGATGCAATCATTGCTTCTGATTTCATCCAATGCAACAATATTGTGGCCATGCACTTCGATACCTTCCCGATTATCAAATTGCAGCCGGACAATGCCGTGAAACAATTTGAACAAAACGGTAAACAACTCACAGTGCCGGCCATTGGCAACACCTATGAGTTATAATTAAAACAAAAGCATATCAATCAATAAAACAGATAAACAGAATGGGAAAAATACTAACGGTGGCCAATCAGAAAGGTGGAGTCGGTAAAACCACTACAGCCATAAATCTGGCGGCTGCACTTGGAGTATTGGAGTTCAAAACACTCTTGGTGGATGCCGATCCTCAGGCCAACGCTACCAGTGGAGTAGGAGTGGACCCTAAAGAGGTGAAAGCCGGTATCTATGAGTGTTTGGTGAATGAAGTAAATCCCCGTGATTTGGTCATCACTACCACCAACCCTAACCTCGATTTGCTTCCATCGCACATCGATCTTGTGGGGGCGGAAATTGAATTGATAAACGCTACCAACCGTGAATACAAAATGCGCGATGCGTTGAGCAAACTGCGCGATGATTACGATTTCATAATCATCGATTGTTCGCCATCGCTTGGTTTGGTGACCATCAACGCCCTTACTGCGTCTGATTCGGTGATCGTGCCGGTGCAATGCGAGTACTTCGCTTTGGAGGGGTTGGGCAAATTGTTGAACACTGTAAAAATCGTTCAGCAAAAACTTAATACCGATTTGACCATCGAAGGCATATTGCTCACCATGTACGATTCACGTCTGCGCTTGAGCAACCAAGTGGTAGAAGAGGTGCGCATGCACTTCCAGGAAATGGTTTTTGATACCATCATCCACCGCAATACCACACTGGGTGAAGCACCAAGCTTTGGTCAAACCATCCTCATGCACGATGCAAGTAGCAAGGGAGCGATTAATTACCTCAACCTCGCTCGTGAAATCCTTCAGAAGAAGGAAATGACTAAAATGAATAACAAAGACAAATACATCGATATAGACAATGGCTAAGAAACCCGCATTAGGAAGAGGATTGAGCGCATTGCTCGAGAGTGCTGCACCTGCTGCGAAAGAAGTGGTGGCGGAGGCTCCGGTGAATGCGGCTCCACCGAAACAACCCGCACAGGAAAACACTGAAGTTGGTAATGTAGCCGGGCCTATTTCCATTGTAAGCATCTCACAAATCGATGCCAACCCTTTTCAGCCACGTCAGGAATTTGATAAGGAAGCGCTTCAAGAGTTGGCACAAAGCATCCGTGAACTGGGCTTGATTCAACCTATAACCGTTAGGAAGGTATCGGCCAAGAAATATCAAATCATCAGTGGTGAGCGCAGATTCCGTGCATCACAGCTGGCAGGTTTGGAAGAGGTTCCGGTATATATCCGCACAGCGGATGACCAAGCCATGTTGGAGTTGGCGCTGGTAGAAAATATTCAGCGCGAAAACCTCAACGCAATTGAAATTGCCATCAGCTACAAGCGCCTCATGGAGGAATGCAATCTCACCACCGAAAAGTTGGCTGAGCGTGTGGGTAAAGACCGCACAACGGTTACAAACTATGTGCGCTTGCTCAAACTTCCACCTGAAATCCAAATCGGTATCATCGAAAAGAAAATATCAATGGGACACGCACGCGCACTCATCAATACCGAGCCGGAATCCAAACAACTCAAAATCTACAAACTCATTCTCGAAAAAGATTTGAGCGTGAGAAAAGTAGAAGAGTTGGCCAAGGAAAACGATGCACCCAAATTGTTCAAATCAGAGAAAGCCATCCTTCCGTTGGAATTCCAAAAAATGCAGGCTGATTTGAAATTGAAATTTGGCAAGAAAGCAAAGCTGCAGCGCAACGAGCACGGTATCGGAAAATTGGAAATCCCATTTACTACCGATGATGACCTGCAACGCATCATTGATATGTTGGGCTTGAATTAAGTTTAGCTTTCAGCCTTGGCTAAATTTGCACGTGTTTAATCAGAAAATATATCCATTGAGAAAAGGAGTCCCACAAGGGGTGGTACTCCTTTTTTTATGGTTGGTTTCGGTGTTCACTCCTTCACAGGTTTTGGCTCAAAAAACTCAGAACGATACGATTATATCCGAGTTTACGACCATCGATACCACGGGCTTGGCCTATGGTAATTTCCGCAAATCGTTTCTCTATAAGTGGCACATGAGCCCGCATTCACCGCTCAAAGCCACACTCTTTTCTGCAGTGATTCCAGGAACCGGGCAGATGTACAATGGCTACAAAAAGGAAGGTTCTGTTTTTCGCAAATACTGGAAAGTGCCGGTGGTCTATGCCGGAATAGGCACATGTATCGGGTTCATTGCTTTCAATGACAGAGAGTATAAGCGATACAAGGCGGAATACATTGCATCCATGACTGGTGGTGAACGCACCATGAGCGGCACACCTTATCAATTGGAGCAAATACAGGAACAATACCACCAGTGGCGTGACCTGAGTTATCTGGCATTGGTAGGAGTATATTTTTTACAAATCATTGATGCCAATGTGGATGCGCACCTGTTTTATCATGATGTCAGCCGCAACCTAGACCTTAGCATCCATCCATCCGTTGTGAATACCGGACGCATAACACCCGGCCTCGGATTGACTTTAAGTTTTTAGCATTGTATTCAAAATTTACGCATCGATAGTTATGAATGTAGCAATCATCGGATATGGTAAAATGGGCAAAGAGGTGGAGGCCGTTTTGCAACAAATGGGTCACACCATCACTTTGCGCTCGGATGCGCATTCACCTTTCAAAGCTGAGGATTTAAAGGGCAGTGATGTAGCCATCGAGTTTACCCGTCCTGATAGCGCAGTGGACAATATCTTCAAATGTTTTGATGCCAATTGTCCGGTGGTAGTGGGTACTACGGGTTGGTATATGCGCATGCCCGAAGTGCGAAGCGAATGCCTCTCGCGCAATCAATCCATGTTGTATGCTACTAATTTTTCCATTGGCGTTAATATTCTCTTTCACCTCAACAAAGAGCTGGCCCGTATCATGGAACGCTTCCCTGAATACGAACCCGGCATTTTGGAAATTCACCACGCAGCCAAATTGGACAAGCCAAGCGGAACGGCTATTACCTTGGCTGAGGGCATCATGGAGAACATTCCGCGCAAAAAGGAATGGGTGAATGAATTGGCACAAAACCCCGAACAACTCACCATTATCTCACAACGTGAAGGAGAAGTTCCGGGAACACATGCCATCAATTACACATCATCTGTGGATAACATTGGGCTGGTTCATCAGGCCAATAACAGAAGAGGCTTTGCTTTGGGGGCTGTAAAAGCCGCTGAGTGGCTCGTGGGAAAAAAAGGGTGTTTTTCCATCCATGATTTTCTCAAATTTTAATTGAACATCTAATTACTAATTGCTTTAAAAGAGATTACATAAATGATAGCTTGGATTTTACTGTTGGCGTTAATCGTTATTTACTGTATCACATTGCCCATGTTGTTGAAACGAGCAGGCGTTGGAAATGCAGTACTAGGTTATATACCGCTCGTTCAGTTTTTCCCTTTCCTCAAAATGCTGAAACGCCCATGGTGGTGGTTCTTCATTTTGCTTTGTCCGGGTATCAACCTGATGATGCTTGTGATAATAAACGTGGAGCTCGGTATCGCTTTTGGTAAGCGTTCAACCAAGGAGCAATGGTTCTTCGGAGCATTGCCTTGGGTGGCTATTTCTAAGCTAGCATTGAAGGAAAAAGAAGTGCCTTACATGGGACCACGTGACTGGACAGGCAAAAAGAAAAGCGCTATGCGCGAGTGGGGCGAGGCAATTGTGTTTGCCGTTATTGCAGCTTCCATTATTCGCACATTCTTTTTTGAAGCATTTACCATTCCAACCCCTTCCATGGAGAAGAGCATGTTAGTGGGCGATTATTTGTTTGTGAGCAAACTCAGCTATGGACCAAAAATTCCGCAAACTCCGGTGTCGGTTCCTTTTGTGCACAACACACTTCCGGGAAGTATGACCGATAGTTATGTCGATTGGTTCAGCTTGCCTTATTTCCGCTTACCGGGCTTTGGCAAGGTGGAGCGTTTTGACCCGGTGGTGTTCAATTTCCCACATGGTGATACCATCATCGTTGATCCTTTCTATGCAGGTCACGATTATTACTCCATCCTTCGCAATGAAGGCATGGTTATGGCCGGCAGCTATGAGAAGTATCTGGAGAATCCGGAGAAATTCAATCAATTGGCTCGCAACAATTTTGAAAAGAAAAAAGTTTGCCTTTCGTGTGGTAGAGATGCAGGCGGGCGTGCATTCCCAATCGGAGGAGTGAAAGCGCGTCCAGTAGATAAACAAGAAAACTATGTGAAGCGCTGCATCGGGCTTCCGGGTGAAGACCTCCAAATCATCAACCACAAAACCTACATTAATGGTCAAATAATCGAAGACCCTGAAGGCATGATGCTCAGCTATGTGGTGGAGATGAAAGACCGCAAATCTTTGAATAACCTCTTCAAAGAATACAAAGTGAACATCAATGACCGTGACGTCAGAAACGGTTCTGCAACCATTTCATCTTTTACAAAAGCGGATATCGAGAAATTGAAAAAAGACCCGAATGTGATTTCTATTACTCCGCGCAATGATTCTTTGATGGAGAATGGGATGTCCATATTCCCAAACTCTCCGATGGCTCCATTCAACACTTGGACACGTGATAACTTCGGTCCCATCCATATTCCGGCAAAAGGAGAAACCATTGAATTGACTCCTGAAAATTTGGTGAAGTACAAACGAGTGATTGTGACTTACGAGAAGAACAACCTGGAACAACGCGATGGAAAGATTTTCATCAACGGGCAAGAAACAACGCAGTACACTTTCAAGCAGAATTATTACTGGATGATGGGAGACAACCGTCACCAAAGTGCTGACTCGCGTTACTGGGGATTTGTTCCGGAAGATCACATCGTGGGTAAACCGGTGTTCACATGGTTCTCCAAAGAAGATCCGAACTACCAGGAAACAGGAGAGATTCGTTGGAACCGCATGTTTAGAACAGTGAAATAATTGGCTGTTTTGAAATACCTGCCTGTACATTGTTTTCCTGGTGCGGCCTGGCTTTCAGCAGCCATGGAGAATGATGTGGTGTTGGATGCACATGAGTATTACGAAAAGCAAACACCGCGCAATCGCTTCATCATTTTGGGAGTGAACGGCCCACAAATCCTCACGGTGCCTGTGGAAGGCCAGAAGGGGCGAAAGGTCATGACTTGCGATATCCGCATCGCCCATCACGATTGGCGCAAAATGCATCTCACATCCATTCGCTCGGCTTATGGTCGTGCGGCTTATTTCGAATACTACTTTGATGAATTGTCTGCGATTTTCTTGAACCGCCAGACATTTCTGCTGGACTTCAATCAGGAAGTTTTAGAATGGCTGCGCTCCAAGAAATTGCCCATTACTACAGCTATTACCTCAGCGCATATTCCTTATACCCAAAAAGAGTTTGCTACTCTACCACAACCTGCACAACCACCAAGTTATCTGCAAGTCTTTAGCGACCGTTATCCTTTTGTGAGTGGACTGTCTGCCATTGACTTAATCATGAACCTCGGTCCGCGGGTTGCTGACCATGTATTATTGTGGAAAAATGGCAAATAAATGCTTGGGTAAGGCGTTGGCCCGTGCGAAATTTGGCGACTTGGTTTTCTGAGTACGAAATCATCTGATGTAACTATGAGAAGAAACGACCTTATTCGTTTAGTGCTTTCTATCACTGCGGTATTGCTGATTGCTTTCCTGCTGTCCAACTTTTTCTTCAAAGTGGACTTGACAGCCGAGAAAAGGCACTCGCTCACTCCCGCTACCAGAAAAATGCTGAGCGAATTGAAAGACAATATTTTCATACGTTGCTATCTACATGGTGAGTTCCCCGCAAGCTTCAAGCATCTTGAAAAGAGTATCAAAGAACGCTTGGATGAATTCCGTGATTACAGCGATGGCAAGTTGGGGTATGAATTCATCGACCCTTATGAGAGTGGCAATAAGAAAACCATCAACGAGGTGTTTGCTGCTTTGGATGAAAAAGGCCTTCAGTTCTCCAATATTACTTTTAATCAGAACGGTGCACAAGTTTCTAAACTCATCTGGCCTGCGGCCATTGTTGAGTATAAAGGACGAGAATATCCTATTCAATTTTTGAAGACCAACATGCCTTCACCCACCGAGGCAATGATTAATAACTCCGTAAACAACCTTGAGTATGAGTTGGCCAATAGCTTGCGCAAAATCACCCGGGAGAGCAAGCCGCTTATCGGTGTGCTTACCGGGCACCGTGAGATTGATGCACTGCACATGGCTGACTTCATCAACGGCTTGAAGGAAAACTATTATGTGCAACCGGTAAGACTGGATTCGCAAATCAATGCTTTGAGCGATAAAGTGAAGAATGCAAACCTTCGCATCAATCGATACGATGGTTTGATCATTGCCAAGCCGGACAGCGCTATCAGTGATAAAGACCGTTTCATTCTTGACCAATACATTATGAACGGTGGTAAGGTTTTGTGGCTGTTGGATGCTTTGAAAATCAACATGGATAGCTTGCGCAAGTCCGAGATGGTGATGGCCGTGAGCAATGAGAACGGCTTGTATGAAATGCTCTTTGAGTATGGTGTGCGCCTCAATCGCTCACTCGTAATTGACTTCCAAGGAGCACCCATCATCTTGGACAATGGCCCCATGGGTAACCAACGAGCTTATACCGAGCGCACCAATTACTATTGTCCGCTCATGCTGTCTCCCAACAATCCGCACCCGATTATGAGCAACCTTGATCCGGTGAAGTTGGAGTTTGCAGGTACGCTGGATACGGTCAACCAAAATCCGGAAATCATCAAGATTCCATTGCTCTACAGTTCGGAGTTGAGCAAAGAACTCAAAGCACCGGTGCGTGTGAACCTTGAGCTTTTGAGATTTGGACAGGAATACTTCAGAACGGGTAATCAGCCCAACCGCATGATGGGCTTGATTATGGAAGGAAAATTCCCAAGTGCATTCCGTGACCATATCCCCATTCAGATTAAAAAAGATCCGGATATCGCGTTCAAGGAGAAGAGCCTTCCAACAAAAATGATTGTGATTGCCGATGGGGATATAGCCTATAACTATGTTGACTATCGCGGTGGTACCCCCAAGCCTTATCCGCTTGGCTATGACCCACAATTCAAACGCGTAATCTATGATAACAAAGAGTTCTTGCTCAACTGCATGAACTACCTCATGGATGATGAAGCCTTGATTAGCGTGCGTTCACGTACCATACAACTAAGGAAATTAAATACTGCAGAAATTGAGAATGACCGTCAGGGAATTCAGGTTGCGAATACCGCCTTGCCATTAATTGTCATTGCTTTACTTGGCTTGGGGCAATACTTCGTGCGGAAGCGCAAATGGGCACGACAAGTCTAGTTATTCACTCTCAATTGGTTTAAAGTTAGAATTGATATGAAGAAAAATATTCTGTTGTTGATAGCTGTCATCGTGCTAGGAATCATTGCTTATGTAGTGTATCAGCGCAGTGCTCCGAGTACGCTTGCAGGTAAACCGCTTTCCAACTTTGCCATTGATGATACCTCAACTGTAACGAAAATAATTATTACTGACCACTTCGGTAGGGTGGCCAAAGTGGAGCGCATTCCCGGCAATAAGCTGTGGCGTCTCAATGATAAATACTACGCTCGTGAAGATGCTGTGGAAACGTTGCTCAAAACATTCAAGCGCATTCGCGTGCGTGGAAACGTGAGCATTGGAGCACGTGACAATATGATGAAGCTCTTGGCTACATCAGGCAAGCGCTGCGAGATTTTCACCGGAGGTAATAAACCTGCAAAAATTTATTATGTAGGAGTGGCTACACCGGACCACACCGGAACCATCATGTTGCTTGAAATTCCCGGCATTGGTAGAAGTGAAGAACCTTATGTAACACACATGGATGGTTTCACAGGTTTCTTGTCCACACGCTTTTTTGCTGATGAAAATGAATGGCGTTATACAGGGGTTTACGATTATCCGACCTTGGATTTTAATTCCGTGAAAGTACTTCATCACAACGAGCCGCATGAGTCATTTGAGGTAAAATACCATGGTGGCAATGACATTGAGGTATATGGTGATTACAATCCCCAAACCGAAACATTCAACAAACGCATTGAACAATTTGATACGTTGTCTATCAAGGATTTCTTGATGGGCTTCAAAAAACTACACGTTGAATCTTATAATACAGGACTCAAGCAAGAGGCGTTGGATTCCTTAAGTTTAGTACATCCAACCTATTCCCTCATCTTAACAGATAATAAAGGCGAAGTGAAAAAGACGGATTTGTATTTGCGCAAGTCCAACAAAGAAGAGATAGACGATGATGGAAATCCGACTCCATGGGACCAGGCGCGCTATTGGGCTCGTACTCCTGATGGAGAGTTTGCTTCTGCACAAACATTCAATTTCAGGGTTTTGGTGTGGCCATTGAGTGCTTACTTACCACAGAAAAGACAATAGTCCTTATTTTTGGACAAAATATTTACAATGCAAATTACAAAGGATAAAGTCGTTGCGATTCACTACACGTTGCGCAACAATGCCGGAATCGTAATCGACACAAGCGAAGGTAAAGACCCGCTCTACTACCTTCATGGAAATGGAAACCTCATACCGGGTATGGAAGAAGGTCTGGAGGGTAAATCGAAAGGAGACAAATTCGAACTGAAAATCAGCCCTGAAAAAGGTTATGGACATCGCAACTTGGATGCAATTCAACAAGTTCCGCTTGCTGCATTCAACGGTGCAGAGGTACGAGTTGGTATGCAATTCCAAGCCTCTGGCGACCAAGGATATCCAATTATCGTAACCGTTACTGCGGTTGAAGGCGATACAGTTACCGTTGATGCCAACCATCCATTGGCAGGTGAAGAATTGAACTTCAACGTGGAGGTTATGGAAGTGCGTGAAGCAACCAGCGATGAACTTGCTCATGGCCACGTACATGGTCCAGGCGGCCACCATCACTAAGAGAAAGATGAATTAAAATGTCCGATAATTAAAAAAGCCCCGAATTCGGGGCTTTTTTTCTTTTTCTATGGCAATTCTTATTGTTTTTTCAAAGCATCGCGGATTTCCATCAACAATTTTTCTTGAGTTGATGGCTCAGCAGGAGCAGGAGGTGCCGCTTCTTCTTTCTTCTTCATTTTGTTGATACCCTTAACGATAAGGAATAGAACCAACGCAATGATGAGGAAATTAATCACTGCGGAAATAAACATTCCGTATTTAACCGTGCCGAACAAGGTCAAATCTTCAAGGTTTTGAAGTTGAGCTGCATCCAATGCCGGCTTCAACAACAACGGTGTGATGACATCATCAATCAATGAGCTTACGATTTTACCAAATGCTCCCCCGATTACAACCCCGATAGCAAGGTCGATGACGTTGCCACGCATGGCGAACTCTTTAAATTCCTTCAACATATTTCTTAATTTTTTGGTTTGTTATGCTCGCGCGAAGTGAATGCGCGATTTATGGGCAAATAAAATGAAAGCCCGTTGCACGGACAAGTTTTTTTAAGGCCTTGGTAAATAGCCATACCGAATGGATAGAAAAGCGCTGGCGGAATGCTTTGAAAAAAAAACAATCGAAATCAGATGTGTATTTTGTTGACACCACCTTGTAGATGATTGATAAAAGCTGCCCTCAACCCACCATGCACGCACCAATACTTTTAGCCCACAAATCAAATTAATTGAGAGAATGACTTTCGGAATCGGAGCTCGCATTTCGCATCCTACCTATGGGGAAGGAGTGGTTTATGGCAGCACAGAACATACCTATAAAATCTTTTTCAAGGAATTGGGCGAAAAGGAATTGGGTAAAGCTTATGACGGATTTAAGCTCTTGGAAGCTGCACCTGAACAAGTTTCAACCGTTGAGTTGGAAGATGTAGTGGATGCGGTGAAAAATGTCTTCGATATGTATTACGAAGTGACGGAAATCGTTGAGCTCGGTGATAAATGGGAAGGAGGAACGATGCTCCTGCAGCCGGCTGACAAATCATTGAAGCCGAAGGAAGTTCCGATTGAGACATTCTTTCACAAAATTGTGATGTTGCGCGATCGCCTTCGCGTGATGGAGCAAAAAATCAATGCACATCCTAAACTCAGCGATTCAGAGAAAGTGGAGATGCAGCAATACATCACCCGCATCTATGGTTCACTTACCACTTTTAATGTGTTGTTTAAGAGTAAGAAGGATTGGTTTGTAGGGGAGTCCTCCAAAGCAGCTTCCAGCGAGGACTGAGGATGAGACAACCCTCACCAGAGGATAGAAGTAGTAAATCGTTTCAAATGTGAGAATGACGGTCGACCTTTAATGGCGGCCGTTTTCTCTTTCATGGCGGTAAAGAAGACCAATTTATCCCCACACAATCAGTAAATTTGCCGGCTTTAAAAACGATTTAGTCAACTAGCATGGAATTAACTCCATTAAACGCCATCTCGCCCGTTGATGGCAGATACAGAAAGCAAACTGAAATTCTCAGTGGCTATTTTTCCGAGTATGCACTTATCCGCTATCGCCTTTGGGTAGAGGTTGAATATTTTATCGCATTGTGCGAGCTGCCATTGCCTCAGCTAAAAGGAGCAAAATCAGAGCTCTTTGATGAATTGAGAAAAATCTATTGGGAACTTACAGAAGAAGGCGCTCAACGCATCAAAGAATTGGAGAAAACAACCAATCACGATGTGAAGGCGGTGGAGTATTATATCAAAGAAAAATTTGATGAACTTGGATTGACTGAATTCAAAGAGTTCATTCACTTCGGGTTGACATCCCAAGACATCAATAACACCGCCATTCCGGCATCATTCCGAGATGCCATTGAGGAAGTGTTCATTCCGCAAGTGGATAAAATTGTAGCCACTCTGAGCAGTTATGCTGCTGAGTGGCGCCATGTTTCCATGTTGGCTAAAACGCATGGACAACCGGCTTCACCCACGAAGTTGGGCAAAGAAATTTATGTGTTTGTTGAGCGCTTGTCGGCACAGCTTGGACAATTGGAAACCATTCCATACAGCGCAAAATTTGGTGGAGCTACAGGCAATTTCAATGCACACCACATTGCTTATCCGAATATTGATTGGGTACAATTTGCAAATCAATTCTTGGATGAGAAACTTGCATTGTCACGTTCGCAGTTCACTACTCAAATTGAGCACTACGACAACTTGGCGGCAGCTTTCGATGCGATGAAACGCATCAACACTATCTTGATTGACTTGTGCCGTGATATCTGGACATATATCTCCATGAACTACTTCCGCCAAAAAGTGAAAGAAGGAGAAGTAGGCTCTTCTGCCATGCCGCACAAAGTGAATCCAATTGACTTTGAAAATGCAGAAGGCAACTTAGGAATTGCGAATGCATTGTTGGAACATCTTGCGGCAAAATTGCCTATCAGCCGCTTGCAGCGCGACCTTACCGATAGCACTGTGTTGCGAAACATTGGTGTTCCGATGAGTCACATGATGATTGCTCTTAATTCCATTGAAAAGGGATTGGGTAAATTGTTGCTCAATGAAGCTGCACTCACTGCTGACCTAGAGCAAAACTGGGCAGTAGTAGCTGAGGCCATCCAAACCATTTTGAGGAGAGAGAATTACCCAAGTCCTTATGAAGCGCTAAAAGCATTGACTCGCGGTAAATCAGAGATTACGAAAGATGATATTCATGGCTTCATCCAAACGTTGAATGTAAATGATGAAGTGAAAAAGGAACTCTTGCAAATTACCCCGTTGAACTATACCGGTATTGATTTGCTCGCATCCGAATTTTAATAGGGATTGATGAAAAATTTCAGAGACATTTTCGCATTGGTAAAAGGATATAAGTCGAGCCTTATATCCAATTTTCTATTCAATATTCTCAATGCCATCTTCTCTCTGTTTACATTCCTTTCCTTGGTTCCTTTTTTGAATATCCTCTTCCAAGTAGATAGCAAAGAAGTGCTGTCCAACCCGAATGCGAGTCCATTGGAGCGTTGGATTAACGAGGGATTCACCAATTTCGTTGATGCCAATGGCAAAATGGAAACCTTGGCGTGGATGTGTGTCTATATCGTTCTGATGGCACTCATGAAGAACTTGGTAACTTATTTATCCATGTTCAGCATTGCCAAAATCAGAACGGCTGTATCACGTGATTTGCGTGAGAAGCTCTATGATAAAGTGCTCAAATTGCCAGTATCCTACTTCACCAATGAACGCAAAGGAGACATCCTTTCTCGCATGACCAATGACCTGATGGAGATCGAGTTCAGTGTAATCGGGGTATTGGAAGCATTTCTCAAATCTCCGGTGCTGATTGTCGTTTACCTCACCTCCCTTTTTATCATTAGCTGGAAGCTGACAGTATTTTCACTCATCTTCCTCCCGGTGAGTGGATACATGATTGCGGCCATTGCGAAAAGCTTGAAAAATGCAGCCAAGCGTGGAAAAGGTAGCCTTGATGATTTGATTTCAACTACGGAAGAAACCATTACCGGCAATAAGATCATCAAAGTATTCAATGCCGAGAGACAGTTCAAGCAAAAGTTCGATCGCATGAACGATTTGTATTTCCGTCTTATGCATCGTTTGTATCGCAGAGAGTATTTGGGTTCACCAATGAGTGAGTTCATTTCACTTATGGTGATTTCCGTGCTCTTGTTCTTCGGTGGGCGCTTGGTGCTTTCAGGGGAAATGAATGGCGGTATGCTTATCGGTTACTTGGTGGTTTTCTCACAAATCATTCAACCTGCCAAAGCATTTTCCGATGCGTTCTTCAAGATGAATAAAGGTGCAGCTTCATTGGAGAGAATCAATGAAGTGTTGAATGCTGAGATTACCGTGTTCGATTCCACAAACGCCAAACCATTGGATCAATTCAAGCATGAAATCGAGTTCAGAAATATCCAATTTGGTTATCGCGGTGATCCAATCATTAAGAATGTATCTTTCAAAATAAAGAAAGGCCAAACAGTGGCTTTGGTAGGTCCTTCCGGTAGTGGTAAGAGCACGCTTGCCTCATTGCTCGCCCGTTTCTACGATCCCCAACATGGTGAGGTGCTCATTGATGGTGTTTCATTGCGTGAATACAAGATAGAGGATATTCGCAAGCACATTGGTTTTGTTTCGCAAGACTCTATACTGTTCAATGATTCAGTAAAGAACAACATCGCTCTTGGCTCCAAGGGCATTAAGATGGATGAGATTATACGCAGCGCAGAGATTGCGAATGCCGCTGAATTCATCAATCAACTCAATGGTACTTATGATTACAACATCGGAGATGGTGGTAATAAGTTGAGCGGTGGTCAAAAGCAACGTCTTGCAATTGCACGGGCATTGTTCAAAAATCCTCCTATACTGATTTTGGATGAAGCTACCAGTGCGTTGGATACACAAAGTGAGAAGCTCGTACAAGAGGCAATTTATAAACTCATGGAGCACCGTACATCACTGGTGATTGCACACCGTCTAAGCACCATCCAACGTGCTGATTTAATCATCGTGATTCAAAATGGACAGATAGCAGAGCAAGGTACGCACGCTGAACTTATGGCGAAGAACGGTGTCTATAAAGGCCTTGTCGAAATGCAGAACTTCTCCTAAAGCTGTTTCCATTCCACATTCCGACAAGGAACTTCATTTCTTACATCACACTTGTATCGTTTTCCATTTGCCTCTTCTAAAGAGGATGAATGATGCAATGGTTACTGCAGTCTCCGCCACCGGAATGGCAATGAAAACACCTTTGGGGCCCATGTCCATGCTGAAGGATAGGAAGTAGGCCAACGGTATTTGGAAGAACCAAAAGCAGATAAGGTTAATCCATGTAGGTGTCCATGTATCACCGGCACCGTTGAAGGCATTTACCATCACCATCCCTACACCATAGAATACAAAACCGATGGCTATGATGTGAAGCGCATTTTCGGCAACCTTTCTGATTTCTTCCTGTTCGGTAAAGAATGATACCAACCAATCTCCCAAAAAGAAGAAGATTGCAGTAACAACAAGCATGAAGATTACATTGTACTTCACGGTTGTCATCACGGATTGTTGTGCTCGGTCCATCTTGTTTGCTCCCATGTTCTGACCGATGAGTGTGGATGCAGCACCACTCAATCCCCAAGCCGGCAACATGAAGAACATCATAAGCCGCAGTGCTGTCTGATAACCGGCAGATCCATTTTCACCTCCGGTCTCGGCAACAATCTTAGCAAGAAAAATCCAACTACATGATGCAATAACGAATTGGAAAATTCCCGGAGTGGCAATCTTGACAATGGATTTAATAATGGGAACATCCGAAGTGAAATGAGCAAGTTTCATTTTAATCTGTCCGCTGCCTTTAGCGAGGTGATAAAGTTGATACACCACACCCAAACCTCTTCCAATGGTGGTGGCAAGTGCCGCGCCCGTCAGCCCGAATGCAGGAATGGGACCAAATCCATTGATGAGGATAGGACAAAGGATGATATTGATAATGTTTGCGAGCCATAGACTTTTCATGGCAATGGCTGCGTTGCCCGCACCGCGGAAGATACCGTTGATAAGAAAGAGTAACATCACAATGACACTGCTTCCCATCATGATGCGTGTAAAGGTTTCTCCATAGGCAGCGCCTTCTTCTGAGGCACCAAGAACAATGAGGAGTTCCTTTGCATACCACATTCCGGCTATGCTCATCACTAGAGCAATGGTGCATGAAATCATGATGACTTGTGCCGCGCTGTGTGCTGCTTTCTCAGGTTCCTTCTCTCCAATGCGTCTGGCCACCATGGCTGTACCGGCCATGCTCATACCAATTGCAATGGAATAGATGATGGTAAGTGCTGACTCGGTAAGGCCTACTGATTGTATCGCAAATCCACTCTCTTTGAGATGGCCTACAAAGTACAGGTCAACAACCGCAAACACTGACTCCATGGCCATTTCCAACATCATTGGTATTGCCAATAGAATAACTGCCCTGCGAATACTGCCTGTTGTGTAATCCGCTTCCTCGCCTTGGATGGCTTGTTTTATTAATTGTATATATCCCGCAATCGAATGCGATTGATTCGTAGAATTTTTCATTTGAAATACACTTGTTTAGTAGTAATAAAAAAGAATGAACCCCCCACCCGTACAGGGAAGGCAAATAGGATATTGCTCAATTGGAGTAGCAATAAGGGATAAGAGGTGACGGCAACTTCAAAGCGTTTGGCTTTGAATTCTATGAATGTTGCCTATTACTTGTTCATGGTTCGTATGAATGTTTGGAGGTGCAAATGTATACAAGAATTTGTTCTGTCATTGAATAGGGGTTAAAGGCATTTGGATTGTCTTCATAATAAATACCGTAAAATGAAACGTTCAATTGTCTTTATTCTATTGTGTGCTGTTATCGGCATTGCATCGCAAGGCTATAAACAGAGCAACTTCTCTTCGTACACTATGGAGGTTTATCGCAATGGTGAACGGGTAGGGGTTCTGCAAACGAGCAAATCCTTAAACAGTGAAAAGAGTTTTTATGAACTTAAGTCTGATGTAGAGATCAATAAATTGGTCACGGTTAAAATTTCTGAGTCGTTGTCCAACCAATATGAAAGCGGAAAACTGCTTTCGGCCTCCCATCAACGAAAGGTGAATGGTATTCATCAAAGTAATGTCCAGCTCAAATATGATAACAATAAATATGTGACCCATAATGGTAAGGTGGTAGAGCAAGCAGGAACATGGATAGGAGCAAGCGTTTTATCGCTTTATCACAAAGAGCCGATTGGTCTGGAAGGTGTTTATAGCGAGAGTCAAGGTGTATGGCTCAAAGTAAGTCGTATTGGCAATGGAGTTTATCACGTGAGTTTACCTAACCAACAGAGTGCTATTTATCATTATAACAAGGGTGAACTCGTAAAAGTTGTTTCGGCTACCAAGTGGGGCGAGATAATTTTTAAGCGCTAATCAATGTGATTGAATTTTATTTTTCACCATAAGTATGGGCCTTGGTTACAAGGCCTTTTTTTATGACTTGTAAGTATAAATAGTTGGCTTTGGGTTCTAATTGTTTGAGCATTGTTCCCATACGTTTGCAAGAAATTACTTCTTATTAATTTCTTATTAGAGGTTCGTAATCAGTGTTTAATGAGTTGCGTGTAAATTTTAACACTCATTACAGTTCTATGTAAAGCATAGAACCAAGTAAAGGATATATCTTTGCGAAAGAAAATAATATGTAAGGGATGGAATTAGGCTTTGAAATGATTGCTGAACGAGTCCCGATAACTCAAATGATACGATATGGATTTAGAAAACACGAAAGCACAAATGCGCAAAGGCGTGTTGGAATTCTGCATCCTGAGCGTCCTCAAAAGAGGAGAGGCATATCCTTCAGACATCTTAGCATCCTTGAAAAGTGCCAAATTGATTGTTGTGGAAGGAACGTTATATCCTTTGTTGACTCGCTTGAAGAATGCAGGATTGCTCAACTACCGCTGGGAGGAAAGCACACAAGGACCTCCGCGCAAGTATTACAGTCTCACAAAAGCAGGAGAGGAGTTTCATACCGAACTGAAAGCTTCATGGGATGAATTGGTATATGCCGTAAAACAAACACAGAAACCCTAATTAGTACATCATTGTTATGAATAAGACCATCTCAATCAATCTGGCTGGCAGAGTCTTTAACATAGAGGACGATGCCTTTATTACTCTCAAAGAGTACCTGGATAAAATCAAAATGAACTTCATGAATGATTCCGCTGCTACGGAAATCATGGATGATATTGAAGACCGTATTGCTGAGTTATTTCAGGAGCGTACCAATGAGCGCAAGAACGTTATCACATCGGCTGATTTGGCAGAGGTAATAGCCATCATGGGTAAACCTGAGGACTATGTTGTGGATGATAGTTATGAAGGCACGCAAGGCAAGCAGACTTATGGCAATGCGGTACACAATACCAAGCGTAGAATATATCGCGATGCTGATGATTCCATTCTCGGTGGTGTATGTGCCGGTCTGAGTCATTACATCGGATGGGATCCGCTCATTATCCGATTGCTAATGGTCGTTTTGGCGTTCGTTTCATTGGGTACGGCCATCTTTGGATATATCTTGTTTTGGGCATTAGTACCGGCCGCAGTTACTACTGCCGAAAAGTTGCAGATGCGTGGTGAGCCTGTGACCATTGATAACATAGGTAGATTTGTAAACGAGGAGGCGCGCGCTGCCGCGGAACGCGTGGGAAAGTTTGGAAAAAACGTAGGCGATAGCGCGCGCAATCTATCTCATACGTTTGCTCAAGGATTGGGAAGAATCTTCGCTGTACTCTTCGCTTTGTTCTGTTTGTTTTGTGGCTTAACGCTGCTTATTAGTCTCATTGTTTCACTAGGCTTTTCAGAGTTTCAATTCTTTGGATTTGAAGGGAGCAATTGGGAAATGCTGGACACCGTGGTGTTCGGTAATGATGGAACGCTTTGGATTCTGGTGATCGGTTTTATTCTGGTGATCATGGCTCCGGCCATGGCATTGATATATACTGCCATCAAAATTCTTACTCGCTCACAGCGCAGAATCAAAGGGTTTGCATTATCACTGGCCAGCTTGTTCTTTGTGGGTATTATCATGTGTATTTATGGTGGTATTCATATCTCCAAGCAATACATTCACCATGGAAGAATTGTGGAAGAAGTTTCATTGAATGATATCCAGGCTGACACCTTATTTATCGATGCGATGAATGACGATGTCTTCATTGGCAGAAATGAGTTGAACGATGAGTTTTTCAATCTCGTGAAAAAAGCCGATGGTAAGATTTATTATGGACAAGCCTTGAAGTACCGAGTTGTCCCTTCCGTGGACAATCAATATCGTATTGAGCTTGACAAGCGAAGCAACGGGAAGAATCCCTCTATGGCAGGTGATTTCGCAAGTGCTATTGGATACCGTTATGAAGTATCCGATAACAGAATAAGCTTGGCACCTTACTTCTGGACTCCGGAGAACCATACTTATCGCGCGCAGCATTTAACTGTTAAGGTGCATGTGCCGATTGGTAAACATGTAATTTTAACCAAGAAAACGGCAACAATTCTTGACTTGGCTGATAAGGATGAAGTTGAACGATTGCTTATTATGACAAAGGACGGTTTGTCTGATGACTTAGATGAATATCCGGTAAAACCGGCTCCACGCAGCCTTCCACAAGGCGTTATACAATAAACGATAAATGTGACACTAATACTTTTTTAATAAGATGAACACAAACATTCAATTAACAACTACACCTTCTTTTGAGGGCAAGGTCATCAAAGAATACAAAGGCATTGTTACCGGTGAAACCATAATTGGTGCGAATATTTTCAAAGACTTGTTTGCGGGAATTCGCGATATCATCGGTGGTCGTTCAGGCTCGTATGAGAAGGTATTGCGAGAGGCCAAACAAATTGCATTGAACGAGATGCAAGAAGAGGCACGAAAACTTGGAGCTAATGCCGTTGTTGGTATCGACCTCGATTATGAAACTGTTGGTGCAAATGGTGGCATGCTCATGGTTACCGCATCGGGTACCGCTGTGGTGATATAAATCTCACAACAAATAGAGCGACAACAAGGCTATCAATGCAGGTAATGCTTGTGCAAAGAATATTTTGCGTGAAGCCGTTATTGCTCCATAAAATCCTGCAATGGTGATACAAATTAGGAAGAAGCTGGCAACGCCCCGTTGCCAGCTTTGTTCATTTATGCAAAGGCTCCAAACCAAACCTGATGCTAGAAATCCATTGTAGAGTGCTTGATTGGCAGCTAACACTTTGGTCGGTTCAAACAACTCCGGTGGAATTGAACGAAATGTCTTGCGACCAACAGTAGTCCATGCAAACATTTCCATCCATAAAAAGTAAAGATGGAGCAGTGCAACGAGTACTATAAATACTTGACTGATGACGTGCATGGTTCAGGATGTTTTTGTATCGGACAAGAATAGAACAAAAAATGTCCCTATTGCAACGAATAGAATTAGAATCGCACTCCCCAATTTTGAATCACAAAATTGAAAGAATGGGATAACACAACTCTAATACCTTATCCGATTATATAACGGGAGAAGCATACAAGTCGTAGTGCTCGGCACTATCAATGATGACATCAGCAAAATCTCCTATTCGCAGATAAGCTTTCGATTTGTGGATAATGACTTCGTTATCTACTTCCGGTGAATCAAATTCCGTACGACCGATGTAATAGTCACCTTCTACGCGGTCAATTAACACCTTCATTTTTTGACCAACCTTGCGCTGGTTATTTTCATAAGAAATGTGCGATTGCAATTCCATAATCGCATCTGCACGCTTACGTTTAGTGCGCATCGGCACATTGTCTTTGAAGTTGTATGCATGCGTATTCTCTTCATGTGAATAGGTGAATACACCCAAACGATCAAATTTGGTTTTTTCAACCCACTCCAAAGTCTCCTCGAAGTCTGCATTGGTTTCACCGGGATAACCGGCAATCAATGTAGTGCGCAATGCAATTCCCGGGACCTTATCTCTGATGGCTTGTATCAGTGCATCGGTTTTTTCTCTGGTGATTCCTCTGCGCATTGCTTGGAGCATATGGGTTGTAGCATGTTGCAATGGCATGTCGAGGTATTTGCAGATGTTGCTGCGTTCATTCATGACATCCAATACTTCCATTGGGAAACCGGAAGGATAGGCATATTGCAAACGAATCCACTCAATGCCTTCTACATCGCTCAACTGGCGTAGTAATTCAGCCAACTTGCGCTCTTTGTACAAATCCAAACCATAATAGGTGAGGTCCTGAGCGATGAGAATGAGCTCTTTGGTTCCGTTGGCGGCAAGTTTCTTGGCGTTGGCCACCAGTTGCTCCATTGGGGTGCTTACGTGTTTGCCGCGCATCAGCGGTATAGCACAAAATGAACAAGGTCGGTCACAACCTTCTGATATTTTAAAATATGCGTAGTGTGATGGAGTGGTGAGCAAGCGTTCACCAACGAGTTCGTGCTTGTAATCTGCTTTGAGGGTTTTGAGGAGGCGAGGAAGTTCTCTGGTGCCAAAGAATGAATCTACTTCTGGAATGTCGCGCTCCAATTCCGGTTTGTAGCGTTCACTCAGACATCCGGTTACATATAGTTTGTCCACATTCCCGCGTTTCTTTTCATTGGCCCAAGCGAGGATGGTATTGATGCTTTCTTCTTTGGCATTATCAATGAACCCACAGGTATTGATGATGACAATCTCGGCATCTTTTTCTTCCGATTCGTGTTCAACAGAAAAGTCGTTGGCCTTAAGTTGGGCCATCATGACTTCACTGTCGAAGATATTTTTTGCGCATCCCAAGGTGATGACGTTTACCTTGTTCTTGCGAAGTGTTTTTGTTTTCATTTAAAAAAAACGGTTGTGTATTCTGTTGCATTCGGGAGGCCGTCACCGTTATTTGGTGTTTTCTCCAAAAAGCGAATCCACAAATTCGAAACGATTAAATACTTGTAGGTCGCCAATTTTTTCACCCACTCCGATGTATTTCACCGGAATGCTGAATTGGTCACTGATACCGATAACAACACCACCTTTGGCAGTACCGTCAATTTTGGTAATGGCCAATGCAGTCACTTCTGTAGCTGCGGTGAATTGCTTGGCTTGCTCAAAAGCATTTTGTCCGGTAGAACCGTCCAATACGAGCAATACTTCATGCGGAGCGCTGGGTAATACTTTTTGCATCACGCGCTTGATCTTCGAAAGCTCATTCATCAAACCGACCTTGTTGTGCAGACGGCCGGCTGTATCGATGAGTACCACATCTACGCCTTGTGCTACGGCACTTTGAACGGTATCGTAAGCGACACTTGCAGGATCGGAGCCCATGGCCTGAGCTATTATGGGCACATCGGCACGGTCGCTCCAAATTTTGAGTTGATCCACGGCAGCGGCACGGAAGGTGTCGGCAGCGCCCAGCATCACTTTCTTGCCTTGTGATTTCAGTTGATGGGCCAACTTGCCAATGGTGGTGGTTTTGCCCACACCATTCACTCCCACAACCATTATCACGTAGGGCTCATTTTGTTGAGGAATAAAGACTTCTTCTGAATTTTCTCCTTCGTGTCCTTTGAGCAACATGGAAATCTCCTCACGCAGAATACCGTTGAGCTCCGATGTTCCCATGTATTTATCCTTGGCTACACGTGCCTCAATGTTTTTGATAATTTTCAGTGTGGTGTCAACACCTACGTCACTGCTGATGAGCAATTCCTCTAGGTTGTCCAGCACCTCATCATCAACTTGGCTTTTACCTACAACGATTTTGGCCAATTTGGAAAAGAAACCGGTGCGGGTTTTTTCCAATCCCTGATTGAGGCTTTCTTTCTTCTCGGATGAAAAGAGTCTTTTGAAAAAATTCATCTTCTTATCGTGGATTTATTGGAAGTTCTCAAGGGCGGGGACCTAGGGTGCTTCCATCAGATTCAAATAAAGCAAAAAAGGCCTTTCGTGGTTAGAAAAGCCTTTCGAATACTATTGGACAAACGAAATTAGTTCTTGGCAAACCAACCTTGAACCGCATCGTTCGTTACGATTTCTTCTTTGAAGGAATAAGCGCCAGTTTTAGGCGATTTAACCATCTTAATCACTTTGGTGTGGTTCTTACCACTACCTGTTTGAAGTGTTGCAACTACTTTCTTTGCCATGACGCTTTAGTTTATTTAATTTCTTTATGAATTGTCATACGCTTAAGGATCGGATTGTACTTCTTAATCTCGATGCGCTCTGGCGTATTCTTACGATTCTTTGTAGTAATGTAACGGCTTGTGCCAGGAAGGCCTGATTCCTTATGTTCAGTGCATTCCAAAATTACTTGTACTCTGTTACCTTTCTTTGCCATTGTCTTTAGTTCCGATTTTTTATCGGGGCCGCAAATGTAATAATAAGTTTTATACAAACAAGTGTTCGTGGGGCGTATTTTTTTGGATAGTTCACAAGAAATGAACCATACGCAACTCCAAAAACACGCTATTTCTTAAAGAACTTCTCGGTTTTGTTGTCGTAGCTGAGGAAGTATTCTCCCTTGTTGAGGGCGCTGCAGTCCACAGAAACGCCACGTCCACGCTTCACAATTTGGCCATATACGTTATACAACTCGTATGACGTTTCTGATGACAAGTTGATGATCTTGAGTTTTTTATCGTATTTGAAGGTCACCGGTTGTACCGCGCTGGTCAGTTCCACCGTCTGCGATTTGCGGAGGTCTCCCTCATAACTTTTCTGAGCAACACGGAATTTATTAACCCCACTGGTCAGTGGTACTTGGAACTTGTAAGTGTTCTTTGTTTTGGTTCCGTTGCCCATCACTTCGCCCACGGTTACCCATTTGTTCCATTTGAATTGTTGAACGAGGTAAGGAATTTTGCCCATTTCCTCTGTGGTTTCCCATGTGAGTTGTCCGTCCGGGGTGCATTCTATTTTGTGGCAAACGAAAGTTGGTGATGGCTCCAAAGCTCCTTTGTTGAGGATTTTAGGCGTGCAACCGTCTTTGTGTTTTATTACCACTGTTACAGGATCACCTTCTTTGAGGTTGTAGATGGACAAATCAATTTCAAACGCTTGAGAGTTGATTTCATCGGATGTCACCAAACCATTCATGGTCACCTCATAAACGCAATAACCCACACCGTCACCGGATAGAGAGTTAATAACGAATATATTGCGACCTTGATAACGTCCTTCTAAAACGATGTTGCCGGCATGGGCCAAGCTGGTAAGGATGACGAAAAAGGTAAGGATTACGAACCTCATATTCGGGGCGGAAATTGATTGGAAAAATAAGGGTTTGAATATTTTTAGCATAAACGTACTAAACGAACCTTAAAAAGTATGCCTAACCGTGGCTGGCAAAAGTATCTAATTTGTGTTTACTTGCTGCAATGAGTTCCGGGAAGTACATGAAAAACGATTTCTCCAGAGCAGTATAATTGTCTTTTAATACTTCCGGAGCTTTGCTCAGCGTGTTGTGAGCAGGCATTCTGCGTGACATTTCAAGCAAGGTTTTCTCTATGCCTGAAACGTTTTTATAACGCCCCAGCCAATCATATTTCTTCATGTAGCCTAGAATATAATTCATCTCTTCATTTAAAAAGGGATTATCCTCATGTAATTCGGAATAAACCCATTGAATAAACTCCTCTAACGATTTTTTATGAAATGTGTTCCAATTCACTGCTAAAAAGTGGTCATAATATACATCAAGCGCAATGCCGCTGTACCTTCCTAAGTGGCCGCGCAATAGCCCTCGCATGGACTCTGTGTGGTGCGAGTGGTCGGTAATATGGTCTATAAATCGATGCAGTAATATACCATCCTGAATTCGCTGAGGATAGACTGTATACTTGCTTCCTTTAATATAATCTCCCATGAACTGGCCTACTAATAGTTGCGGTTCATCGAAAGAGAGATAAAAATGTGCCAGATAATTCATGGAAAATCTTGTGGTGAACAAATCTATGACGTTGGCCACTCATTATTGCCGATGGACAGATTTTTCAACCTGTCATCTAATGTGTTTATCCATTCGCACTGCATCCTACTACATTTGAAACGATGATATCAAGTCGCAGAAATCAAATTTATTGGCTATCCCAGTTTGTTGGATGGGGGCTATTTGTTTTCGGAAATATTCTCAGTGCCTCTATTCAGGGGTCGAGTATTGAGGGTATCTATCTGATATCGTTATTCATCTTTGTAGTGGGAATTTTAACTACCCATGCATTCCGTTTGCTGGTTAAGAAGTGGCACTGGACATCTCTGAGTATTCCCCGATTAATTCCACGCATTTTGCTGGCTGCGATTATTTCTAGTGCAACCTTTGTTATTATAAATACTGTTGTCACCAATATTCTGATATCTCAGGGTGGTGTATTTGATAATTTATTTACCATCTCGTTTTGGGTCAATACCCTCAACTTTTCAGCGCTTTTCCTGTTGTGGAATATCATCTACTTCGCAGTCCACATTTTTGAGAATTGGAAGCGAGAGGAAATTGTGAACCTTGAATTAAAAGCAACTCAAACCGAGATTGAATTGAACAGTTTCAAAGCGCAGATGAATCCGCACTTCATGTTCAATTCACTCAACAGTATTCGTGCATTGATTGATGAGGACCCCGCCAAAGCAAAGTATGCCATTACCTCTCTCAGCGGGATTTTGCGAAATAACCTTACACTGGGCAAGAGTCAAACCATTCCGTTGAGTGAAGAATTGGATTTGGTAGAAAAATATTTATCGTTGGAAAAAATTCGTTTTGAAGACCGTCTCAATTATCGCATTCAGGTGTGTCCGGAAGCGATGAGCTGTCACATACCTCCATTTATGTTGCAGACAATTGTTGAGAATGGTATCAAACACGGTATATCAAAACGTATAGCCGGTGGTATATTGGATGTAAAAGCTGCTGTGGAAGACAATACGTTAAAGATTATAGTTCTCAACAGCGGACAGTATATCCCGCCAGAGAGTCGTCAAGATGGAAGAGAAGGCATTGGTATTTCCAACTCCCACAAACGGTTACAGCTCCTTTATGGAGATAAAGCATATCTGAAAATTCACCCCCTGGAAGATGCAGTTCAAGTGGAACTGGCAATCCCTAATATTAAATAATTAAACTAGATGAGAGCATTAATTATAGACGATGAAAGATTGGCCCGTAAAGAGTTGGCCGGTTTGCTGGAAAAATTTCCGTCCATTGAGGTAATAGGCGAATGCAGCAATTTTGAAGAAGCTAAGAGGGCAATAGAATCCGAACAACCGGATCTGATTTTCTTGGACATTCAGATGCCTGGAAAAAATGGTTTTGAATTATTGGAAGAATTGGAGTCCGTGCCTAAAGTCATTTTCGTAACGGCCTATGATGAATACGCCCTTAAAGCTTTTCAAGTAAACGCGTTGGATTACTTGTTAAAACCGGTAGAGGAGGAGCGCCTTGCGGAAGCCATTCAGAAGGTTTTGGCCGAGGAAGATGAAAAAGACAGCGGTGCAGCAGCTTCGTTTCCACAAGGCCGATTAGGTCAAGAGGATCAAATCTTTTTGAAGGACGGAGAGAAATGCTGGTTCGTGTCGCTGAAGGATATTAAAATGTTCGAGTCAGAAGGTAATTATGTGCGCGTTTATTTCAACAATTTCAAACCGCTCATTTTAAAATCGCTCAATAATTTGGAAGAGCGCCTTGATCATACATTCTTCAGAACAAACCGAAAATTTATTGTCAACTTGCGTTGGGTACAGAACGTTGAGAACTGGTTCAATGGTGGACTGCGCTTGACGTTGAAAGATGGAACTGCTGTTGAAGTTTCAAGAAGGCAAAGTGCGCGATTTAGAGAAATGATGAGCCTTTAATGGAATTATATTCAGTGTCTCTCATCCAATTTGGTATAAAAAAATCCCGAAGAAATTTCTTCGGGATTTTTTATTTTAATCTTATTACCGAGATTAGTAATAGATATTTCTGCGAACCTTAGCCACATATTTAGCAAGGCGGATAACTTGCTTGGTGTAGCCGTATTCGTTGTCGTACCATACGTAAAGAACAACCCCTTTACCGTCAGGTGATACGATAGTAGCTTGACTATCGAACACTGAGCAGCATTCGTTGCCCACGATGTCAGAGCTTACCAACTCTTCGCTGATGCTGTAGTAAATCTGGTTTACAAGATCACCTTGCAAAGCGCTCTTACGAACGATAGCATTTACCTCTTCAATAGTTGTTGGCTTTTCTACATAAGCGTGGATGATAGCAAGCGAACCGTTCGGGGTTGGTACGCGAACCGCATTGGCGGTCAACTTGTCTTTCAACTCAGGAATCACTTTGGTTACGGCTTTGCCTGCACCGGTTTCGGTGATTACCATGTTGATTGCTGCACTGCGGCCTCTGCGGCTTTTCTTGTGCATGTTGTCCAACAAGTTTTGGTCGTTGGTGTAGGCGTGTACAGTTTCAATGTGTCCTTTTTCGATTTTCAATGCATCGTTGACGCTCTTCAAAATAGGACAGATTGCGTTGGTTGTACAGCTCGCAGCAGAGAAGATGGTTTCGTTCTCAATGTCCAAATCGCGGTGGTTAATGCCATACACAACGTTTGGAACTTCTTTGCCCGGTGCGGTGAGAATCACTTTGCTGACACCTTTGGATTTAAGGTGTGTGCTGAGAGCTGTTCTATCTTTCAATACACCTGTGTTGTCAATCACAAGCGCGTTATTGATGCCGTAAGCAGTGTAATCGATGGAGCCTGCATCTTTTGCTCCAATCATGTGAATGCGCTGACCGTTGATGATAAGGCATTTGTTAGCGTAGTCTATTTCCACGGTGCCTTTGAAACGACCGTGTACAGAGTCGTTCTCAAACAATGCCGCACGTTTTTTCAAGGACAATTCATCATTGTCGCGAGTAACGATGGCACGAAGACGCAATTGTTGTCCCTTGCCGGCTTGTCTGATTAGCTCACGGGCAGCAAGACGACCAATGCGGCCAAATCCATAGAGCACTACATCGCGTGGCTCCATGTCTTTTCCTTCTTCCATCATGAAGTTGCGGAGTTTTTCCGCAAGGAATTCTGCTTGTGATTTAAAATGGTCACGTTCACTGAGCCACTCGCTGGCAAGTTTGCCAATGTCGATTTTGGCAGGAGCCAGCTCCATTTCATACAAGCCGCGAGCCAAATCAGCGGTGTCAAAAATGCTGATAGGACGCATGACTACTTCCGCAGCATAACGGTGCAGTCTAATAACTTCAGACGCGCTGACATCTACCAAGTGATTGCGGAAAAGCACGAGCTCAATGCTCTTATCAAATAGGAGTTTGCCAACGCTGTTAAGCAGGTCAACAGCTGCTTTTTCCTGATTCACGTACACTTGCAGTTCATTGCTGTAAGTGTCGGGTACCAATGTGGATTGAGACATTTTGTAATTAATAATATTGTTTGTTAGATAAACGCTTTTGTACTGTTTTGGGGAATCATTGACCTAAAACAGCGCGGCAAAAGTAATTCAGTATAAACAAAATATTGAATGAAAAAAGGCTGCCGATTATTCATTCGACAGCCTTTTGATATCTTTTAAGTTCTCGAAGTTTTCTTACAAGCGGAATCCGTACATGGCTTCCATTCCATTGGCATAATATCCGCGGATTTCCACATACTTGCCTTTTTTACCCTCAAGCGCAGCCGGCACATCAGTCGGTGAGTGGATGGGTTGCCCGTCAATTTTGGTGATGATGAAGCCTTTCTGAAGGCCGAGGGACTTGAATTTACCGGAGCTGAGTTCAGAAATCTTCGCACCACCGGTGATTTTCAATTTACTCATATCACTCTCAGAAGGAAGTGTGAAAGTAGCACCCAAGGTTTGAGCTGACTCTGATTCAACACTGGCAGAGAAATCTTCAAGCTCAGGCTTTCCACTGCGGTTGCGCAAGGTCACATCCACTACTTGCTGCTTGCCATCACGCCATACGGTTACTTTCACTTTATCACCGGGACGATAACGTGCAACTTGCTCCTGTAGTTGAGGAACGTTGCGTACTGTGGCATCTCCAATTTTCTGAATAATGTCGCCTTGTTTCATACCGCTGTGTGCCGCAGCACCACCATCGGTAATTTCATTTACATAAATTCCGGCAACTTCTTTAAGACCTTTCTCTTTGGCAATGTCTTGAGTTACCTCAGTGATGCGTACACCAATGAACGCGCGTTGTACATGCCCGAATTCAATGATGTCTCGAGATACTTTTCTGGCAATAGAAGATGGAACCGCAAATGAATAACCGTTGTAAGCACCGGTGCGAGAAGCAATGGCAGTGTTGATGCCTATGAGCTCACCACGTGTATTTACAAGTGCTCCACCACTATTGCCGGGGTTCACAGCGGCATCTGTCTGGATGAAAGATTCAATGGGGAAGATGTCACCGCTCTTGGTGCTGCCGCTTCCCAAAAGATTGATGTTGCGCGCTTTTGCACTTACAATACCTGCAGTAACAGTACTGGTAAGATCGAATGGATTACCAACGGCTATGACCCATTGGCCAATGCGAACCTCATCACTGTTCCCCCACGAAATGGCAGGCAGGTTTTTCTCATCAATTTTGATGACGGCAATATCGGAACTCGGGTCTGTACCCACTACGGTTGCTTCATAGTTCTTGTTGTTATTAAGGGTTACAGAGAGCTTTTCGGCACCATCAATCACGTGGTTATTGGTGATGATGTAGCCGTCAGAAGAAATAATCACTCCGGAACCGGATGAGGTTTGAATGCGTGGATCTTGTTGGAAACCGAAGAAATCAGACCATGGGTTGTAAGCCGGTTGCACGGTGGATTGTGTCTTCACGTGTACTACACTATTTACCGTACGCTCTGCAGCTGCAGTAAAATCTATGGTGCCATCCGGTAATGTGAGGGCTGCATAGTTGGTATTATAGATAGGCAGTTCTGTTGTTGATGGTTGCATTAAACCGGTTGCATCTTCTTTTTCAAGAAACAGTTTATATGCGCCCAGCGAGACGAACCCGCCAGCACAAGCCATAGCAAAGAACAGCAGACTCTTTCTCATATACATTTCCGATTTAAATTATATAGTTAAACTTGTTCTGTTTCCCAAAGCTAACAGCAAAGACTTTGCTAGATTGTTGGAGGTGTTCCTAACAAGTGTTAAGGCTCGCGAATGTATTAAATAAATGGATTGAATATGAGCCTATTTAATACGTTGTCGGTCTTCAGAGGCTTCAGATTTAACGATTTATTAAAAAATGTCGTATGTCAGAAATGACTACAAAACGTCTTGAAGTTCAGGATTCCGTTGGATGATACTCTTGGCAAATGGGCATAGAGGTAGAATTTTAATATTGTTTTTGCGCGCAAATTCCACGGCTGCCAACAACATTTCTTTGCCCATATTTCGGCCCTTGAATTCCGGAGCTACCTCTGTATGGTCAATGATGATGCGGTTTTCACCTGTCCATGAATAGGTCATTCGGCCGGCTTCCACTCCGTTGCTAACGGCTCTGAAATATCCTTTGGATTCTCCATTATGTTGTTCTATTTGGAGCATAATTATAATTATTTAATTGGTTATTTAAATTTCTCTTGCGGTAGTGGCACCGCCTCTGTTTCGCCCGGAACTCGGGGAAAACGTTGTTCTTTCCAATCCATTTTGGCTTGTTCCAAACGTTCTTTCGAAGAGGAAACGAAATTCCAGTATAGAAAGCGCTCTTCAGGAAAAGCTTCCCCACCGAAGAGGTATACAATGGTGTTGGCTTCCATTTCAAACTTGCATAGCTGAGCGTCTCTTGTTACCAGTATTTGTCGCGGGCCATAGGTGTTTTCCCCTTCACGTATTGCGCCTTCTAAGATGTATAAACCGGTTTCCCCAAAGAGGTCATTGCCGAGTGATAGTGAGGTAGTTTCGTTTGCTTTTATTTCAAGCAAATACAATGGACTGTGCACCGGAACAGGAGAGCGATGTTCCATGAACTCACCGGCAATGAGCTTGAATGTGGCTCCGTTTTGCTGCCAGGATGGAATTTGATGGGCTTCGATGTGCGTGAATTGCGGCTCCATTTCTTCCAATGATTTGGGCAATGCGACCCAGATTTGAAGGCCGTGTAGTGACTTGTCGCTGTGGCGCAGGTGTTCAGGAGTGCGCTCGGAGTGTACTACTCCTTTGCCTGCCGTCATCCAGTTGACAGCGCCCGGGGTAATGTCCATCACGGCTCCGGTACTATCGCGGTGGGTAATGCTTCCTTCAAACAAATAGGTGAGTGTGGAAAGTCCGATGTGTGGGTGAGGAGGAACATCAAAGTTCTCGTATTCACTCATGGCTACAGGCCCCATGTGATCGATGAAAACGAAAGGACCTACTGCGCGTTTTTCTCTGAATGGAAGCAAGCGACCAACCAAGAAATTGCCAATACTGGCCGCACGCTCTTCTATAATAAGGGAAACATTTGACATGGCTACCTTTAGATTTGAAATGTCTAAGGTAGGTCTTTATTCCGGTATACGGTTGTGCTCAGGCAGTTTGTCGTTGTGTGCGCAAAGCCGGAACAACTTTTACTGTGGGATCGGCAAGAAATTTTTGATAGGCCTCGGTCTCCATACCGTACAGAGCAATCTTTCCATCATTGTTACAGTGTATTCCCCAGCCGTATTGCTTTGAAAGAGGAGATGAACGAAAGCAGGCTTGTGGCTTAGAAAAGAATTTGGCGCGCTCAACTTCCCATAAAACCGTTGGCAAATCGTTTTTCGCTGCGTGAACCATGAAAAGCACATCGTCTGATGTGTATTTGTATGGATTGCGGCTTACTAATTCGTATTGCAGATGTGCGGCTGTGATTTTGTCCTTTTGGGGAGGAACCGTACCGGTAGTGACTTTGCAATCAGGGGCAACGCAAATAAAAGTGTTTAGGTAATTGGTCGTGTGCGTTTTCATAGCTTGATTGGATTAGCATGCCACTGCAATAGGGGTAAACAGCTCTTATATCAGGTATTTTGATGACCAATTTAAAATGAGAAAACGGGCAGTTTTCTAACTTTTAGACGAAACTACTTCGACAATTTGCGAACGATATTGGTGGTGGAGTAGCCGAAGACCAATGGTATCGCGGCAATGGTGCCTCCTGCTTGCCTAATTTCTTTTGAGCCGACTATGTATGTTTTTTTAGACGAATCGACTTCTTCCGGGTCGTAGTCACCACCTTTTACGAGCACATCCGGCATCACTTCCATGATCAAATTGAAGGGGGTGTCTTCGGCAAAGAGAATGGTGGCATCTACACACCGGAGCGAAGCCACAATTGTGGCTCGTGCAAATTCGGGATTGATGGGGCGTTCCTCGCCCTTGCCAAGGCGTTTCACTGAACTGTCATTGTTGATGCCGACAATGAGCTTGCTGCCCAGCGCTTTGGATTGTTCCAAATAGTTGACATGACCGAGGTGAAGGATGTCAAAAACACCGTTGGTGAAGACAATCTTTTCACCGTTTTGCTTCCACTCACGGATGAGTGCTTTCAACTCATTTATATCTTGGCAAAACATCAGACCTTGATTTTTTTGGATGTAACGATGAGGAAACCGATAGCACCTGCAAGAATATCAAATGCGGTCTTCAGGGACCAAGATATCATGGCATAAACTTTACCGATATCGCCTTTGTATCCAAGGGCCTGAAATGCAAGAACCGACATTCCGTGGAATGCACCGGCACCTCCGGGAGTAGGTACAATCATGCCCAAACTGCCGGCAGCCATGAAGAACAGCGTATCTGTCAAGCTCATGTGATTGGTGGAATCAAGAGCTTTCATGGAGCAATATGCCATGAGTAACCATCCCGTCCAGATTCCTACAGAATATATCCAAAAGAGGCCTTGTTGTCGTAGCTTGGTTATGGTCTTAACACCTTCGGCAATGCCCCGTAAGAATTCAAATGCTCTCCGAACAATGGGAGTGGACTGAAAAAATTTGTACAACAGCCAGAACAAAACGATGGTCGCACCACCTGCAATTACCAAGTAATAAAGCATATGGCTTTTTTCTTCAGGTGCGGCAGTTTCTCCGGGAGCAGGAGTGAGCAGATTCATCAATGCATCGTGATGCAGCACAAAGGCCAGAAAAATGACAACGGCCAATAGGAGCATGTCTACGATGCGCTCCAGAATTACTGTGCCGATGAGCTTGTCAACAGGAATGCGCTCAGCCCTGTTGAGCAAGGTACAGCGCGCTAGCTCTCCTGAGCGCGGAATTAAGTTGTTCATGCAATAGCCGAATGCCACGCTATGGATGAGCGTCCAGCGTTCTGCTTTGTAGCCCATGGGCTCCAGCATGATATTCCATCGCAGTCCGCGCAATACCGTGGAACTATAGCCAATCACAAAGGATAGGGCTATCAGCGCCCAATTGGCTGATACCAGACTCGGTTTCAAATCCTGCTCCCAGCTGATATCTTTATACAGATACCATAGCATCCCACCCGCTAGCCCCAAAAAGAGGATATAGATGATTGACTTTCTTAGCGTGCTGTTCACAGGAGTAGTAATGGAATATGTTAGCGAAGGCGATTGGTTGCCGTGTCAGGGAAAATGATAGTGGGTTTGAATGTCAAAGCCTCCTCGCGCGTCATGTGAGCGTAGGTTATCACTATGATGACGTCACCTTTTTGAGCCAGACGAGCTGCCGGGCCATTGAGGCACACGGTGCCGCTTCCTCTTTCTCCTTTTATGATGTAGGTTTCCAAGCGTGCACCGTTATTGACATTTACTACCTGCACCTTTTCTCCTTCAATCATATCAGCCGCATCCATCAAATCAGGATCCAGGGTGATACTGCCAATATAGTTCAGATCAGCCTCCGTAACCGTTACACGGTGGATTTTAGACTTTAAAACCTCTAATAACATGGGGGCAAAAGTAATGGGCTCAGGGCTACATCAAATGATTTTCGTGCGACTCTTTGAATCTATTAAGACTTCGTTGAAATTCAAGGTGTAAACAGCTGTTTCGGAACTTTTCCCCAAATCATTAACAACGCTTGTTGACCGTAAAACGGCTGGATAGATTTGCCTAGTATCTCCGCTAAGATAATTAGCGGCTTGTTTCACACGAATAATTAACTCACCCTCAAACGCTCAATTTAAAATGATGATTGATTCTACTGTGGCTCTTGCCTCTGAAATGACAGGTCAAGAAAACATGTACACCAATACACCTTTCCCAAAGTTCGATACCGAAATGGAAGTTGTGCGTTTGAAGTTTCACCTCATCGAAGAATAATTTTCTAAGGTTGTGAAATCGCTGCAAAGCGGTTTGACATAAACCCCGCAGAATATGATAAAAGCAGAACCCAGGACAATCCTCAGTTTCCTCCATCAAAACTTTGATATCATGCGTGATTTGTTCACGCTTCAAAATACCGATGGATTAATTACAAAGGAGATGTATGATATGCTCATCCAAAGGCATGGGCATACCATGAATATCCGTCTGCGTGAATACCGCGTGGTGCGCTCCATGGGAAGCGACTACGAAATGCGCGATGTGTATTACAAACTCATGGAGTTCTTGCTTTTTGAGTTCAAACCGCTGCTGCCTGAAACAATTGAGAAGTACAAAACCAGTATTGGTGATTTGTATCTCAAAATCAGAAAATATGAGAATCAGGACCGCGACATCCTTATTGAACGCATCAAAAACTTGTCGCATCAGGTGCGCGAGTTTGTGGACTTGGTGGAGCGCAATACTTTCCGCTTGCTAAGCGAAACACGCGATTTGAAATCCAATATCGAGCGCGTGGATTATCGCGAGAAGGTGCACAAAGCATCCTTCTGGATTGAGTATTACATCTTGCCACTGAACCGCATTTTGGATGTGAAGCACTCCGAGTCAGTGACCAGTGCTCTCCTCGATGTAAGTGATTACGCCAACAGAAAGCGCCTTGAGTTTGCCGATGAAACCGTGCGCGTAGAATTTGAAAAACTCTATGTGCAACTCATTCAAACTAACAGTGACTTGCTTCGACAGTCCAAAGTATTGGTGAATGAATTGCTGCCACTGCTTGAGCGCATCCGCACCGAATCGTTGATTCTTACCGGTTGGATTGAATTCCTGCGCAATCCATACAAAATGGATACTCCGCCATTGCTCAAAGGAAGCCGTACAATGGTGTATGCTAAAGACATGTTGTTCAAAGTGCGCGAGTTCTTCGAACAATTCATGCACAATGAAACCATCACGATTGAAGATGGCGTGGTAGAGTTCGATAAATGGATTTTCGACCGTGAGCACTTCAAGTCCCAACTGATGGCCAACATGCCGGTGAACGATTTCTTCAGCTGGTGTTACAAAGAGTTGAAAAAAGATTTCAAAGACATCGATACCGATAAATTCTTTGCACTTTGTGGCCTCTTGTTCGATGCTGATTTGCAAATCGACTTCCCTAAGAAGGCCGAGCGTGTAACCCTGAAAACTACTACTTCGAAAATTTCATTGCCCAAGCTGAAAGTTGAGCCGGCTTTGAAAATCAAATAATAAACACGATTAAGATTTAGACCATGGTATATCCTAGCAACCACCGTCAGATAGTTGAAGAATTGATGAACGGTAAGTTCATTTTGAGCAATGAAGAACATTTCAATTCATTGAAGGAAAATGAACAGTTCTATAATGAGTTCTTCAAGGTGTCTTTTGACTTGCAATTGATACTGAAGACCGAATATGCCTACTTGCTCAGCAAGGATTCGCAAGAAAACTTCTCAAGAGACGTAAGTATCTTTATTGCTATCCTGAGCTATGAGCTGGATAAGGATGGTCGTAATTTTATGGAAGCACTCGATTTCCATGAGTTTACGCTTGAAGAAATCGATAACTATTTCGATAACTCATCATTCATTGATTTGATTGAGAGCAACAAATCATTGCGTGACCCGGATTCCCGCAGAACACTCATCAACGGTATGCATAGACGCAATATCGTGAACAAGAATTTTGATGATCGCTTCTCATTTACTCAAGCCTACAAGGTGTTTGTGGACTTTGCAAAAGAACTTGCGATGAAGAAGATGCGACCTGAGGGAGCCGAAGCTGCAGAAGCGGAATTAAATTAAAATTGGAATAGCCGA
The DNA here is from genome assembly GCA_036562565.1 of Flavobacteriales bacterium. GTDB lineage: Bacteria > Bacteroidota > Bacteroidia > Flavobacteriales_D > Sanyastnellaceae > DATCJY01. The sequence continues at coordinate 56,190 of DATCJY010000048.1, forward strand.
AATGCTAAAAAAAAGGGGCACTGATTGCGAAGTGTCCCTTTTTTAGTTTCAGAATTTTCAGCGGTGAAATATCAGCTCCCTTGATGGGATTAAATGCAATGGATGTACCACACTGGTCACAACCGCTCTTTAGTGAGACCCCATTTCTCTTCGCGTGAGTGTTATCTTCCTCGCAGGGCGGACAATGAGAGGCACTTTCTCCAATACGGTATCACTTTCTTCCAATCCCCATGCGTTAATGTCGGAAAGACTGATGCGCTTGAGGGCCATATAAGCGTTCGTAATAAAGCTATCGCGAACACTCAGGTCATTATCTGCCGATAGAAATTTCTCCAGCACAACGAATTTGAAATCGTGCTCGTTGTTATACTTCGCATAAGGCTCGGGTTTGGAAACCAAATCCAATTCACCACGTGCCACCATCTCATCCACGATATAGCGGAAGAAGTAATGTACTTTGGGTTGAACGCGGAATCCAAGACGGATATTCACTTTGATGACTAAGTCCTTTTCGATTTCCTCTACATAGTATTCTTGAGTGTATGGCTCGTTTGTACGGTCTATGTGTACAAACCAATAGATGTCCGCGCGTTTAGGAGTTTTAGCGAGAATACTCTCCATGATTTTGCGCTCAACTTGGTGCTTGAAGTTGGCTTTGGTCAAGTATACTAAGTGCGTGGCAAACTTGGGTACCTCCTTATCTGCAGATAGAGCTCTGAGTTCGTGCAGGTGCATGTCCAAATCATCAAACTGCAAGAAGTAGTTGCTCATCTTGCGATACATATATGTGATCCACATCACGTGTACCAGTATCAGGAAGATGACCATCATAACCCATGATTCGTTAATGGCCACCCACATTTTCATGAAGTTGGCGCTGAAGAATGATGCTTCCACAACCAGGAAGATCATCACCATGAACATCACTGCGTAGAATGGCCAACGCAGTTTGAATTTCATGAAGAAGAACATTAGCACGGTTGTCATCATCATCGTTACGGTGATGAAAAAACCATAGATAGCTACCATGCGTGTGGATTGCTGGAAGTGCAGCGCAATGAAAAGACAACCGGCATACAGTAACCAGTTGACACTTGGTATATACAATTGGCCTTTGAGATTGGTGGGGTACTTAATGGCCACCTTTGGCCAAAAGTTGAGATGGACTGCTTCACTCACCAATGTAAAGGAACCACTGATCATGGCTTGGCTGGCAATGATTGTTGCAATGGTCGCAATAATGATACCCGGCATCAATAGCCATTGAGGCATGATGCTGTAGAAAGGATTTCTGCCATCCAATGTCGTTTCACCCATGAGCCATGCCGCTTGTCCCAAATAATTGAGCAATAACATGGCTTTTACAAAAATCCATGAGATGCGAATATTGGCTCTGCCGGTGTGGCCGAGATCACTATACAATGCCTCAGCACCGGTAGTACAGAGGAAAACCGCTCCGAGCAAAAAGATACCTCCGGGATATTCCGCAAGCAAGTAATAAGCGTAAGCGGGATTCAGAGCGCGCAATACTTCCGGATGTTGAAGAATTTGATAAGCCCCCAAAATTCCCAACAGACTGAACCAGACTAGCATGACAGGCCCGAATGCTCGCCCTAGCAATTTGGTTCCATAGCGCTGGAAGATGAATAAAATGGTAATAATGACAATGACGATGGGAACAATCGGAATGTTGGGATTGAATACCAGTAGACCTTCAACAGCCGATGTAACGGAGATGGGAGGAGTGATCATTCCGTCACAAAGCATGGCCGCGGCACCAATCATGGCCGGCCAGAATAACCATTTGGCTCTTCGGTGTACCAAGGCATAGAGCGAGAAAATTCCCCCTTCTCCTTTGTTGTCGGCTTGCAATACGAGCCAAACGTATTTAAGAGAGGTTTGTATGGTGAGGGTCCAGAAAATTGCTGAAACCGCTCCATAAACTAAAGTTTCGCGGATAGGGCTTTTACCTACGATGGAACTCATTACATAAAGAGGGGAAGTACCGATGTCTCCAAAGATGATTCCGAGCGTAACTAAAAGTCCGGCAGCACTGAGCTTGTTCACATTGGGTTGTCCCATATTACGAATTTACTTCAAGTAAAATGGGCGCGAATGTATTGGGATTCAATTGTTAATTGAATTGCTAGGCCTAGAAATTTTTGCTGTGTTACTCTACAAATTATTTGCGCAGTCGTGCAATGATGCGTGAAGTGTATTTCTTCCACGCATCATTGTGACTGTCCAGTTGTGATTCAAGTATAGACAGGAATTCGTCTTTCAGTTCCGGATATTGTTTAAGTGACTTTAGGATGTATTTGTTGGAGTTGTATTTCAAGGCAACATCAACATCCATCCGCATGAGCTGCTTAAAACAGAAGTCCAAGAAGCGGCCTTGCAAATTTTCACTCAAGTTGGCTGCAATCAAGGCTTTCATCAATTCGCGAACTACTCCGCCAACAGGTTTTTCAGTGGCTAATTGATAGATGCGCTCAGCATATTTATCAATTAGTTCAAGCGCTCCTTGGTCACTCATGGTGCCAATTACCCAGGCGGCTTTCATAGCAGGAGTTTGTGCTCCGTTTTCAATTACATCTAATAGATGCAGGAACATGTGTTCATCCGTGCCTGCCGCCTGAGCCAAGGCTGCAATGTCATTTTTATTGATGCCTTTTACAAGGAGCGATTCAAGGTTTTCCATAGCGAATTGATTGCTTCGCTAATTTATGGAGCCTATTGCTTTATGAATTTTACAAATCGTGATGGCCCATATGTGTTCACTATCTCCAACAAATACACCCCTGAAGGTAGTGATGAAATCGGGACTACAGGAGTGAGGCTGTCGTTAAGTGTTTCACTGTACACCTCGCGACCACTTACATCACGGATGATGCAGCGAGCATTGCCCACAGGGTGTTGAAGTTCAATGCGGATTTCATGTGTGGCGGGATTCGGGAAGATTGAAATGTTGTTCTGTTCAGTCTGGTTTATGCCGGTAGTAGAGCAAGGACCCGATGTCCATTCCGTAATACCGCCATAATAAAATGCATGACAAGAATTCATGTAGGTATTTCCATCACAACCACATACCGGCTCAAATACTTGTATGCATACAGCAGTTGTGTCGATGATATCAGGCGTGTAGCATTCTTCCCAGTTCATACAGTTGGTCATACATTCAAAGAGATCGGGATATATGGAAGGTGCGTAATTCATGCCATCATCACCTATATAAGAACACCCGCTGATGGAAACACATTGACCGTTGATGAGACCATAGCCAAGCAACATGTCACATGCTCCGAAATCGATATTTTCCATATCAGTGCACGCATCACTCAGGTTGCAGGCAGCTCGGCATTCCGTTTCATTCTCGAAGAAATAAGACGAATAATCAATGTCGCCAACAATGTAGCCGCATCCACTCATGAGCTCGCAATACCCGTTGATGTTGGCCCAGCCGAGTAACATTGAGCACATTCCAAAGTCAACGTCAGCTAAATCCATACAATTGGTGGATTGTCCGCAATGGATAAGGCATGCGGTTTCATTCTCGAAGAAATAAGGAGAATAATCGATGCCATCAACGATGTAGCCACAGCCACTCATGAACTCGCAATTCCCGTTGATGTTGGCCCAACCAAGTGCCATCTCACACATTCCAAAGTCAATGTCTCCTAAATCCATACAATCGGTGGGTTGTCCGCAACTGATAAGGCATGCGGTTTGATTCTCGAAGAAGTAAGGAGAATAATCGATTCCATCCACGATGTAGCCGCAGCCACTTAAAGAGGTGCATTGCCCACTGATATTGGCCCAGCCCAAAAACATGTCACAAGGACCAAAATCAATGTCCGCTAAATCCATGCAATCGGTGGGTTGTCCGCAATGGATAAGACATGAAGTCTCGGTTTCAAAGAAATAGGGGGAATAGTCGGTATCATCAATGATATAGTCGCATCCGCTTAAAGAGATGCATTGCCCACTGATATTGGCCCAGCCTAAAGGCATGTCACAAGGACCAAAATCAATGTCCGCAAAATCCATGCAGGTAACGCCTTGAGAGGAACACTCTCCCAACGTCCATTGAGTAATGCCATGATGGTTTTGTGCTACACACGCATTGGGGTAGGTGACGCCATCGCAACCACATACCGGATCATATATCATGGGGCAAATGAAGTCCGGGTTTAAAAGGAGTGAGTCATAACACTGAGCGTAATTCCGCTGAGTGAAGAGGATCATTAACACAAAAAATGAAAGGAATGTTTTCATAGCTCTTGTAGGTTTTTAAGTGTTGTTTGTATCCTTTCAGAGGAGCCTTCGCCTTCATTCGCTGCCTTGTGGAAAAAAATTTGTCCGTCTGTTGAATCTCTTTAAATTTGATAGCAACTATTGGCTATAAATCAAAGTCATAGTTCATGAATTCAATCGTCCGGTAGTTGAAAAAGATTCTCGTCATATTGCTCTTGGTTACTTGGTTGTCAGAGTTGAGCTATGCTCAAGTGAGCAATGAGACATTTCCGATATCATGGAACTTGACTTTAACCGAGAACGGTATGGATTGGAAAGTCCTCTCCTATATCGAGCCCACTGGATTACTTGCTGAGGATGCACTTGAAAGTCGTTCAAAACCGATGCGGTTTGCCAAAAGCCGAATCATAAACAGTGTACCAACTGTAGATGGTAGGTGGACTAATCTCAGCAATGGTGACCGTATTTGGAGAATGGGAATCCATTCACAAGGGAGTCTTTCATTGAGCTTGCTGTTCTCTGAGTTTTCCATTCCTGAGGGTGCGCGCATGTATATCTATTCGCAAGACCGCACGCAACACCTGGGGCCATTCACGCGCAATGACAACCGCGCAGAGGGAGAAGTATTGGTCACTCCTCCCATTTATGGCGAACGTCTTATCGTAGAGTATTATGAGCCTTTTGCTTTCAGAGGCAAAGGACAATTCAAAATACACGCTGTGCAACATGGCTATCGCGATTTAAGTGCATGGCATGATGCTACCGGATGCATAGAAATTTTACAACCTAATTCCTCCCTTGGTCATATCTCATCTTCCGTTTTGATGATGATTGTGGATAACGGTCAGCGCATTGCAACTGGTACCATGATTAATAATTCATCTCAAAACTCAGCGCCTTATTTACTGACTTCGTTGGAGGCATTGAAAGGGAACGAACAAGGATGGGTGTTCTTGTTTGATGTAACGAATGCCAATTGTGATAAGATGTACAATTGTTGGAAATCAGCAGTGTGTGGTGCTACTCCGGTATCTGTAGATTCCATCAATGGGACAGCTCTTGTATCCTTGCGATCCATCCCCCCGGGTAATTGGTCTGTCTACTACAGCGGATGGGACACATCAGATGAAGATGGAATAGGACAGTATTTCTCTATACAACATGCCAATGGTTATGTTCAGTCTATAGCCAGTTATGAAGGGCTCTTGGAGTCCGTTGTTTGGAATGGTTATCAAACCAAACGAATTAAGCAATGGAATAGCGGTATTACTTCAGTTGCTTCAGTGGGTAGTCCATTGTTTGATAACGCCAATAACTTAGTAGGGATTTATGTAGGTGGAGATTTGACTTGTGATGGTGAAGGCTATGATTATTTTGCCGAGTTCGCTGCTTCCTATCCATTATATACTACTTTCCTAGATCCTTTAAAGTCCGGTATCAATAGCTTGGATGGCCGATTTCAGGTTAAATCAGCGACCTATACGAATAGTGAACAGTGGGAGATAAGTTTCTTTCCTAATCCTGCACGCGATTGGATTTATATCCAACAAAGCGATGATAGTGGTTTAACGCATTTGGAAATTTATGACGCACAAGGTCGATTAGTGCTGATGAAGCAACCACAAACTCCTACTCTCGAATTGCCTTCTTTGCCTGAAGGATTGTATACCATTCACTTTGTATTAGGTGATAAGCGTACTATTCAGAAACTATTGATTCGCTGAGCGAACACCTTTCTCAGCAGGTACCAATCGATATAGGGCAAGCGTAGCAGCTACTGTACAAGTGACGGTAGCAATGGTCACTCCGATAAAAGGAACCATTATGAGCAAGTTGAACACAGTTCCGTTGGCCACGGCCAATCCTTTTCTTTTTCTTACTTCTTGAACGCTCTTTGACATGCCATATCGCTGGCGCTCGAAGAAATAATCCATCGTAGAAAAACCGTAGAAGTATGCGCCTATGCAAAAGCTTAACACTGCGAAAACAGGTGAAAGTGCCACACCCAATGGAGGGAAGGCGAGGGTAAGTAACAAGTCTATTCCCCAAATGAGTATCACGCTCAGAAAAATCTCGACAACAAAATTGCGGATGGCCAAAACAATCCCTCTCACAATATCTCTTACCAGTTGTTGGCTGTCCAACGGATATTCTTTGCCGGTGAGAATTGCCTCGGTTTTTTCGCTAAGCAAGGCCATTATAGGAGACATCAAGGCAAGGGTGATGTATTTACTCGCCTTGCGAAATGTGTAGATGGCGATTAGCCATAAGATGAAAGCGATGCCATAACTACCCATATCGGAAAGGATATCCAAAGTCTTGTCCCACCAGTTGCCATCAGGTAAGGCCGTATAATCGATATAAGGTGTAATCCAGCCCATCACTTGTTTCACCCCGGAACGTATCAATGCAATGGCTCCCATGCCCAGCAAAATGGACAATAGAATGGGGTAAAGGAAATAGTGTACTAGGTTATTCCTGCGGATGAAACCCCAAGATTCAAACCACGTACCGATACCTAATGAAAATTGCCTGAAAAAATCATTCATGTGAATTAATTTTTCAGGCAATTTATTTGAAATGTTATCGTGTCTTACAAACCAAGAAGAATTTCCTCTGCGGACTTGCCACCAAAGATGATACGCTCTGGATTTTCAAGCATGTTTTTCACTTTTACCAAGAAGCTAACACTCTCACGACCATCGATAATTCGGTGGTCATAGCTCAGTGCTACGTACATCATCGGACGTATTACTACCTGTCCGTTTTCAGCAATTGGGCGCTCAACGATGTTGTGCATTCCCAAAATGCCGCTTTGAGGAGGGTTGATAATCGGAGTAGACATCATGGAGCCAAATACTCCTCCGTTGGTAATGGTAAATGTTCCGCCTTGCATTTCATCTACCGTGATTTTGCCTTCGCGGACTTTCTTGGCCAACATGGCAATGTTGCGTTCAATATCAGCAAGGCTCATTGTTTCGGCATTGCGTAAGATTGGGACCATCAAGCCTTTAGGACCTGATACCGCAATACCGATATCGGTGTAATCGTGATAAACAATATCTCCGCCTTCAATGCGAGCGTTGACAGCAGGGAACTCATACAATGCTTCACTCACAGCTTTGGTGAAGAATGACATGAACCCGAGACCAACACCGTGTTTTTCTTTGAAAGCATCTTTGTATTTGGCTCTCAAATCCATGATTGGTTTCATGTTCACCTCATTGAAGGTGGTGAGCATAGCAGTGTTGTTCTTTACGCTTACAAGGCGCTCTGAAATTTTCTTGCGAAGGTTGCTCATTTTCTCTCTTCGCTCATTGCGTGAGCCGGTGATGCGCTGTGGTATGGTGCTGGTATCAATACCACTGGCGATGGCAGTCAATACATCACCTTTTGTGATTCTGCCACCGGGACCTGTTCCGGTCACTTGTGCCGATGTAATGTTGTTCTCGGCCATGATTTTGGCAGCGCTAACAGATGGCGTACCCGCAGCATAGCTCTTCTCTTTGGCAGGTGCAGCGGTAGGTGCTTCAGCAGCTTTAGGTGCCTCTGCTTTGGCCGTGGCCACCTTAGCCGGTTGTTCCGCTTTTTTCTCGGTGCTTCCACCTGCAGGCGCAGCAGCATCTGTATCAATGATGCATACTACCTGACCTACAGCTACCGTATCACCTTCATTTGCTTTCAAAGTAATCGTACCGCTGGCTTCTGCTGGCAACTCAAGGGTTGCTTTATCGCTGTCCACCTCCGCGATAGTTTGACCGCTTTCTACATAGTCACCGTCTTTAACTAACCATGTGGCAATGATTACTTCACTGATGCTTTCCCCGGGTGAGGGTACTTTCATTTCGAGTTTCGCCATATCTGTATTGAGCTCTGTTTGTTCTTTTCGAAAAATGTGGAGGCAAAAATCGTAAATAACCCATGAATAAACGAAGGACAAATCAGGGATTTTCGATAATAAATAGAAAAATTGATTTACAGGCAGTTTCTAATCCGCAGATTTCTGAACAGGTAGCCTGTATTCTATATTCGCGCGCCAAACGAAGGTCGCTCCAATTCCTTGATTGGCAAGGTGTAGATATATGGCAAAGAAGAATTTAGTTTTACTTACAAAGCAGTATCCGTTCTATCACAAAGAACAATACATCACTAATGAGCTGTTAGCTCTAAGTAAAGTTTATGATAAAATCTACATCTATCCAGCTGAGCACTTTGATTCAAGTTTCCCGTTGGTTTATTCTTTGCCTCCCAATGCGCAACTGATTGACCTCAATCTTACTTCTCCATTAGTTAGGCAAAGTTTCCGCAAAGAATGGTTGTTTAAGTTCTTCAAAACCTATCTGGGAGAGTTGGTCTTCAATAAACACAAGTTGCATGTGCTTAAAAAATTCAAGCGTTATTACTCCACGTATACCATCAATTACTCCCAGGCCATGGCTCTGATGGATTACTTGAATAAGAATAACATCAATATTGAAGAAACAACTTTTTATTCTTATTGGTTCAGCAACTTGGCATTCTTTCTTGCTTTGTTGAAGGAGAAAGGAGATATCCAACATTTTTATTCCAAATCGCACGCTATTGATTTATACCATGAGGAGTGGTCCTTGGTGGAAAGCAATACTCTTAATGTTCCGCTTTATAAGAAATTCAAGTCGGATTTAGTTGACCAAATCTTTCCAATCAGCGCACATGGTGAGCGCTATCTCAAAAGAGAATTCCCGAATATTTCAACGAAGATTTTCTATTTAGGTGCTGAAGACTATCCAATGTCTGAGAGCATTGAATCAGATGAGTTGTTTACACTGGTAACTTGCTCGCATGTGGATATGCGAAAGCGCGTGTATCGCTTGGGAGAGGCTTTGTCGCTGATTAATCGCCCAATTAAATGGGTGCACTTCGGAGGGGGAACTGAAGAGATGGAACAGATGGTTCGCGATGCGGTCACCTCTCCAAACGTGCGATTTGAACTCAAAGGAAAGACTCCAAATGCTGAAATTCGAAAGTATTACGCTTCCAACAGAATTGACTTGTTTGTCAATTTGAGTAAGGCAGAGGGGGTGCCGGTTTCAATTATGGAAGCCATTGCTCACGGAATTCCTATTCTGGCTACTGATGTGTTTGGAACGGCAGAAGTGGCAGTAAAGGATGTATCGGGAAAACTAATTTCAGCAGATTTTACGAACGAGCAATTGGCTGAAGCTATAATTTGGTTCATGGATCATCCGGAGGAGGTAAATGCTTTACGTGTAGGTGCTCGAAAGCTTTTTGAGGAAAGATTTAATGCACATAAAAACCACGCTGAGTTCGCGAATTATTTAATATCGCTCCCCTAGCGTGGTTCTATGTTTTATTCGGAATTAAATTCCGATTTATTATTTCACTTTTTCTGTCATTTTTGAATAAGCCAATACCTTATTCAACATTTCGCTCATGCGTTTTTCATGAACTTTAGGTGAGCCTGTAGCCGGTGATGCAGATGCCGGTAGAGCAACTACTTCCAAATTGAGATCTCTCAAATGACGAAGCATATAGGTCCAGGCACCCATGTTTTCCGGCTCTTCTTGTGCCCATACCAGTTTGCAATCTTTATTGTAAGATGCGATAAGTTCTCGGATTTGTTTTTCAGGAAGCGGATAAAGTTGTTCCAAACGAATTACGGCAATGTCTTGTCCGCTTTGACTTTTCTCTTTTGCTTCCAGAATTTCATAGTACACTTTTCCGGTGCAGAAAACAAGCGTCTTAACATCTTTCTTGTTTACGGTAGTGTCATCAAGCACTTCTTGGAAACGGCCTTTTGCCATATCATTAAATGATGAAATGGCCTTGGGATAACGCAAGAGTTTCTTAGGTGTAAAAACAATCAACGGCTTGCGGTATTCTGTATGCACTTGTCTGCGCAAGAGGTGGAAATAGTTTGCCGGAGTGGTACAGTTGCACACTTGCATATTGAGCTCAGCACACAATTGCAAGAAGCGCTCAATGCGGCCACTACTGTGCTCACTACCTTGGCCTTCATATCCGTGAGGCAATAACAACGTTATACCATTCATGGTGCCCCATTTGTCTTCTGCAGAGGCTATGAATTGGTCAATCATGATTTGCGCACCGTTGTTGAAATCACCGAATTGTGCTTCCCAGATGGTCAAACCGTGCGGTGTACCGAATGCATATCCGTAATCAAAACCAAGCACGCCATACTCAGAAAGAAGGGAGTTGTAAATGCTCAGTGGTGCCTGATCTTTTGTAAGATGATTGAGCGGAGTAAACTCTTTTTCTAGGTCTTCATCGGTTTTTACAACTGCATGACGGTGAGAGAAAGTTCCGCGCTCAACGTCTTGGCCACTGATGCGCACAGGGTGCTTTTCAGTAAGCAAAGTTGCATAGGCCAATAGTTCGCCCATTGCCCAATCCAACTTGTCTTCTTCAATCATCTTCAGACGATCTTCAAAGACTTTCTCGGTCTTGCGGAAGAATTTTTCCCCGGCAGGGAGTGTGCTCATCTTCTTAGCAAGCTCTATGAGTTTCTTCTTCTCTACACCGGTTTCAGGTGAACGTTCAAAGTCTTTTTCCGTAGCTTTTCTGAAGTCCTTCCATGTGTTCTCTAGGAAGTGTTTCACTTTGGATTTCACCTTGATGCGTGATGCTTCATAGCTGGCATCCAAGATGCTGTCAAACTCTTGCTTGATTTTTTGACCATAATTGGCATCTACTGTTCCTTCATTGATCAAGGTCTTCAAATAGATCTCACGAAGGGATGGATGTTTGGCAATGGCATTGTACAAGGTTGGTTGTGTGAACTTTGGTTCATCGCCCTCGTTATGTCCGTATTTGCGGTATCCCAATAAGTCGATAAACACATCGCGTTTAAATTGCATGCGGTATTCAAAGGCTACCTGCATGGTGCGAATCACTGCTTCCACATCGTCTGCATTTACATGGAATACCGGACATAAAGTGGTTTTAGCGATGTCGGTACAATATGTAGATGAGCGACCATCGGTGTAGTTGGTGGTGAAGCCAACCTGGTTGTTGGTCACAATGTGAATGGTACCACCTGTGCGGTAACCATCGAGTTGGGCCATTTGAATGACTTCATAAACGATGCCTTGACCTGCAATAGCAGCATCACCGTGTACCAAAATAGGAACGATGGCATCTTCGCTGTGGAGGTAGTGGTCGATTTTTGCTCTTGTCAACCCTTCTACTACCGGGTCAACGGCCTCCAGATGGGACGGGTTCGGACAGAGGGTAAGGTGTACTTTGTTGCCTTTATCTGTTTCGATACTCTTGCTATAGCCGTAGTGGTATTTTACATCACCATCGAAGGAAGCATCTTCGTCATATTCTACACCGTCAAATTCAGCGAAGATTTGCTCATATGGTTTGCCGAAAATGTTGGCCAAAACGTTCAATCTTCCGCGGTGAGCCATACCGATGACGAATTCTTTCACACCCATGTCGCCACCTTTGTTAACGATGTAGTTGATGGCTGGAATCACCGCTTCACAACCTTCCACGCTAAAACGTTTTTGTCCCACGAATCTGCGTTGGATGTATTGTTCGAACAAGGTGCTCTTGTTCACCATGTCCATGATGCGCAGTTTTTCTTCCTTGGAAAACGCATAGCGCTCTTTCATTTCCACACGTTGGCGCAACCAATCAATGCGCTCAGGGTCGCGCACATACATGTATTCTATTCCCACATGGTCACAATAGCAACGCTCAAGGTGTGCGATAATGTCGCGCAACTTTGCAGGGCCGATACCGATTTCTTTGCCCGCATGAAACACCGTGTCCAAATCAGATTCGCTCAATCCGAACAATTCGAGGGAGAGAGGTGGCTGGTGTTTTCTTCTTTCTCTAACCGGATTGGTTTTGGTAAACAAGTGACCTCTCATACGATAACCGTTGATGAGGTTCATCACTTTGTACTCTTTGCCGGTACCAAGCTCATTCTCTGATGAAGTTGAGCCTCCGGGAAGAACATCAAATTGCTGTTTTTGAAAATCAAAACCTTCAAAGAAACGTTGCCATGAAACATCCACAGATGTGCGGTCTTGCAGGTACTGCGCGTATAACGCATCGATCGCGGTAACGTCTGAGTTACCAAGGTATGACTGGTTGTCCATTCCTTTTTTTATGAAAAATAGAATACGTGATAGTTGTGCTGCGAATGTACGTGTAGTCCTACTAAGAATGTTACGAAAATCCTAAGAGATTTATCACAGGTTAACTTTTAAATCGTTAAGGGTTCCGACCTAGGTTGAAATCCATGGAAACAGGCTGTTTGGAACGGAATTTTGAGTCCTAGCCGACCCGTTATATTTGGAGCCGATCGACAGCCCCTCAGGCCGATGCATTTTGCATGACCCAATCCAAGAGTAAGATAAGGTTTCTTGTTAGTTCTCAAATTGATAGAGAAAAGTGGGATCGTGTGGTCTTGGATTCTCCTCATGCTCATGTTTACTCTACCAGTACTTATCTCGACTTGTTTACCACTCACTGGGGGGGGATTGTGGCTGATGATTACACTGTGGTCATGGCCGTTCCGTTCAAGGTGAAATGGGGAATACGCTATTGTTATACACCTGTGGGGGTAGCACAGCTTGGGCTGTTTGGCAAAGACATAACCCAGCATTTGGAGCTGGCGTTCTTGGACGTCCTTCATCAAGAGTTTAAGTATGGTCGATTGCACCTTGGCCCTGCTTTTTCTCCTGCTGTAGCTGAGCGATACGAGATGCAATGGAAGGATAATTTTATACTTCCGCTCAATCTGCCTTATGAAGAGCTTTATCAGAATTATACGAAGGATGCCAAGCGCAACCTTCGCAAGGCAGGTGAGATTGAACAAATAGTGACCGAGGATGTCACGACCGAAGACATTCGAAAAGCTTTTATGTTTCAGTATGGAGATAGGGGCAATACCAATCGTATGTCAGAGGAGTACAATCAATTTGCCGAGAACCTCAATAGGCTGCTGGAAAAAGGCATGGCATTTAAAATCGGAGCTAGAACCCCTGATGGACAACTGCTGGGGGCTACTGTATTCGCTCGTTTTCGCAACAGACTTTATTACATTTTCGGAGCTCCTACGGCTCTCGGAAGAAGCTATCAGACTTCGCATGTTTTAATCGATGCTGTAATTAAGCGTTTTTCTAATTCCGATTTAATTCTGGATTTTGAGGGCTCTTCTATTCCTTCAGTGGCGATGTTTTATAAGAAATTTTCTCCGCAGAATGAGCCTTACCCATTATATCATTTCAATCAGTTGCCATGGCCTTTGAGGCTCCTCAAGAAATAAAACAACAATTTAATTAGTTTAATTAGTCATAATTAATTAACTAAACTGTTGTCTCATCCATACTTTTTTAGCTTCGCGTTCAAGGATTAGAAGTGTGAGCTTGTTCCACTTTTCATCTCCTGCAAGGCCAATTAGTTCGCGCTGCAAAGTGGATTCACTGATATCAATGCGATAGATAACTGCAGTCCAACCGGTCATGTTCTGTTGCATGACACGCTGAATAAGACTTTTTAATTCAGTGAAAAGCCACTCTGCACTGAGCTGAGCAGGGGCCTTTGGCAAGGCTCCATAGGGATGAAAGTCTTTGTCAATCTGTTCCTTTACTTTGAGGTACAAGGGTTGATAATCCACTGCGGGCAAACTATCAGGGAACAGAATGAGCTGGCCTTTCACTGTCTTAAGATTTACGAGATTGGAGCTGTGTAGCTAGTTCACGCAATTGAGTTTTGCGTTCGGCATCTACTGAAATTTTATCCAAAGCAGCCATTGATTTAAGGAAATAGCTTTCGGCCAATTCCAATAACTCATCCTTGAGCCCAAGTGTGAGGTAAACTTCCTTCACGGCTTCCACTTTTTCGCTATCGGCATGGCTGCGATTGCCAATGTATTTTTTGAGTACGGCTGCTTCGCGTTCTCCGGCTTTTTCAAATGCGCGAATGAGAAGGAAGGTTTTTTTATCGGCAATGATATCACCACCGATTTGTTTACCGGTTTGTGCGATGTCTCCAAATACATCAAGCAAGTCATCGTGTAGTTGGAACGCCATGCCCAGTGACTCGCCAAACTCATAAACTAACTGTTGGTCTTGCTCGGAGGCTCCGTTTATCATGGCACCTATTTGCATTGCACCACCCACTAACACGGAGGTTTTGAGACGAATCATATCGAGGTATTCATCCACACTTACTACCGCCCGCTTTTCAAACTCCATATCGCGCTGTTGACCAATACAGACTTCGATGGCCGTGCGGTTATAAAGTTCCATGACAGGAGCAATTTTTTCCGGATAAGTCTTGATGAGCAATTGATAGGATTGCACGAGCATCGTATCACCACTAAGGATAGCCGCATTTGGATTCCATTTGTGATGTACCGTGGGCTGACCTCTTCTCAGCGGGGAGTTATCCATGATGTCATCATGCATGAGCGTGAAGTTGTGAAACACTTCAATCGCGATGGCCGGATACACGGCTTGTTCAATGTCGTCAGAGAACAGATTGGCCGCCATGAGTGAAAGCACGGGACGCATTCTTTTGCCCCCCAATTGCATGATGTAATTGATGGGCTGGAAGAGGGGGGCATCACCGTTCTTGCGGCAGAAACCATCTACTTTTTTAGCGACTAATTCTTGTAGCTCTTGAATGGATTTCATTAATGTTTCGATGCTTTTAACTGTTCGAGCAAATACTTGCCATAGCCACTATTCACAAGTGGTTTGGCAATGTTTTCCAATTGCTCATCGGAGATGAATTTTTGTCTCCAGGCTATTTCTTCAATGCAGCCGATTTTGAGTCCTTGTCTTTCTTCAATCACCTGCACATATTGTCCGGCTTGCATAAGTGAGGCAAAGGTTCCGGTATCTAACCATGCTGTGCCGCGCTCCATTTTCTGTACAAGGAGTTTGCCGCGTTGGAGATACGCTTTGTTTACATCCGTAATTTCATACTCACCGCGTGCACTTGGTTGCAAATTCTTGGCTATTTCTACCACTTCGTTGTCATAGAAATAAAGACCGGGAACAGCATAATTACTTTTGGGTTGCTTTGGCTTCTCTTCAATGGAAATCACCTTGCCATCGTGGTCAAATTCCACTACGCCATATCGCTCAGGATCGTTCACATGATAAGCATATACAAGACCGCCATCAATGTCGGTGTTTTTGCGTAGCATTTGGCCAAAGCCTTGACCGTAGAAAATATTGTCTCCAAGGATAAGTGCTACTTTTTCTTTGCCAATGAATTCTTCTCCTAGGACAAATGCTTGTGCAAGCCCATTGGGAACCTCCTGGATTTTGTAACTGAAGGTACATCCTATTTGCGAGCCATCGCCTAACAAGCGTTGGAATCCTCCAATGTCATGCGGTGTAGATATGATTAGAATATCGCGGATTCCTGCGAGCAAGAGGGTTGAGAGCGGATAATAAATCATCGGCTTGTCATATACCGGCATGAGTTGTTTACTCACTGCCAGGGTCAGTGGATAGAGTCGGGTTCCGCTTCCTCCTGCTAAGATGATTCCTTTCATGATAAAAGAGGTTTAAAAATGTTAGTTTGATATCTGCAATCTATTCATCGGTGCTTCCACGGATGCTCCATTCTTGATAATCAAGATCGTCTTCTTCGTCCATAATGTGGAAGAAAGGTTCTTTGAAAGCCTTGGTAGTAATGCTTTTCTGGAAGGAGAGCAGCAATGCCGGTAGCAGTACCAGGTTGGTAATCATTGCCACGAAAATCGTAATGGCCATCAGTATACCTAGTGCACGTGTTCCATCAAACTCAGAGGCTGCAAAACAACCGAATCCAAAGAACAATACAATGGAGGTATACACCATGCTCGCACCTGATTCGCGTATGGATAACAAAGCTGACTCCTTGATTTTGGAGCTGTTGTACTTGAGTTCTTGCCTGTATTTGGACAAGTAGTGAATAGTGTTATCTACGGTAATACCCAACGCTATACCGAATACTAGAATGGTAGAAGGTTTCAATGGAATACCAAAATATCCCATGAGTCCAGCTGTAATGAGCTGCGGAATGATGTTCGGGATAAATGAAATAAGTACCATGCGCGCGCTCCAGAACATGATGGCCATCAAGAAGGAGATGACAAGACCTCCGAATAACAAGGAGGAGAACAAGTCTTTCACGAGGTAATTGGTTCCTTCCAAGAATACCACTGAAGTTCCTGTAAGTGTCACTTTGTATTTGTCCGGATCAAAAATGCTGTCGATGCGAGGCTTGATATCGATCATGAGCTTGTCCATCTCCAGTGTTCCGATATCAGCGATTTGTGTCAATATGCGGGTCTTGCTCTTGGCCGAGTCAAGGAATGCATTCTCACGACCTCCGGTGCTGTAATTGCCTCCTTGTAGGTAAGGCCCTATAAAAGATTGCTCCTGCTTAGCTATAAGTGCGTAGTACTCCGGATCACCGTTGTAGAATGCTTGCTTGATGAATTTGCTAGCATCCACAATGGAGAGCGAGCGTGAGAACGGGTGAATCAGGGTATCCTCCAACTCCAGTGTGTAGTCGGCAAGCAATCCCTGAAGCTCTTCAATTTTGGCTAGGTTTTGAGGACGCGTAATTTGACCTTTCTTCTGCCCATCCACAATAATGTCAAATGGCATTACTCCGTTGAAATTCGATTCGAACCATTTCAAATCGGTAATTACACGGTCGCTCTTCGGGATATCATCTACAATGTTACCGGTAGTATGCATCAAGGTGAGACCATAGGTAGAAAGAATGGTCACGATGATGGTCACTGTATAAATCAGTCTTCTCTTATAAGTAACAATATTGGTGAGCCCTTTGAGCAAGCGCTCCAGCCATGGTGAACTCAGGTGCCCTAAGTGGCGCTCGGTAGGAGGAGGTAGAAAGCTTGATACAATAGGGAACACAAACAATGACAGGAAGAAACATCCCATACAGTTCAAACTCGCAATCACCCCAAAGTGAACGAGCAAATCACTTGTAGTGAAGATGAATGCCGCAAAACCGACTGCCGTGGTAGCGTTAATCATAAATGCTGCAGGACCGGTTTTTTGGATTACTCTGGCAAGTGCTCTGGTTTTGCTCTTATACCTGCGATATTCCTGGTGGTATTTTGTAATGAGGTAGATACAGTTAGGAACGGTTGTCACAATCATGAGTGGCGGTATCAAGCCCATGAGCATGGAGATAGGGTAGTCGAAGAGTGCAATGGAACCCATTGCTACCACTACAGCCACAACCACTACCGACATGATGATGAGAGTGACCTTAATACTTCTGAAAAAGAAGAGTAAGAGGATGGTACAAATGATAGCAGATAAAGCGGTAAAGAATTTTAACTCTGCTTTCACTTTGGTAGAGAGAATGGTACGGATATAGGGCATACCCGACACATAGGTTTGGATGCCGGTATCTTCCGTAAACTTATCCGTATAGGCAATCATGCGCTCAACGGCATCTCCCCGGTTTTCGGAGTCAAAGAGGTCCACATTCACAAAGACCATCATCAGCCCTGCATCCGTTTCTTTATTGTAGAGAAGTCTTTCATAGAAAGGAAGCGAATAGAGCACATTCTTAATACTGTCTAACTCTTTCTGCGTCTCTGGGTCTTTTTGAAATAATGGAACAAATTGGAAGCGCTGATTGACAGTGTCTTTCATCAGGTTGTAGCAATGACCTGAGGAGAAAATACTGTCCACGCTATTGTGTGGAACTCCGTTGACGGGAATGGTCACACTTCGTATTTCGTTTACGAGCTGTCTCCAACGGAGGAAGTTTTTCAGTTCCCAAATGCGGGGATCTTTATAACCGATGGCCAACACGTTACCATCTTCACCAAATTCATCAAGGAAGTTTTGATATGCAATTTTTGTACTGTCGTCATCAGGGAGAACTCCGTTGAATTTATAGCTCATCCGCACATATTGGGCGTTCCAGCCCATATAAAAAGTGCCTGCTATAAGGAGTATGGCCAGTGGAAAGCGATAACGAAGAATAAAAGAACCAATTTTTGCCCACATAAGACCGGCAAATTAAAGCATCAAAAGACAATGTCATTTAATAAAAATCCCCAAGCTTTTTGCTTGGGGATTTTAGTTATCTGATGGATAGGATTATTTCAATTCTTGTTCCAACATGGCGTTGATACGGGCTTGTTCTTCCATAGCCAATTCAGCATCCACGAGGATACGACCACTGTGTTCGTCCACAATCACGCGTTTGCGTGCGGCAACATCCAATTGTTTTTGTGGTGGAAGTTTGATGAAGGAGCCTGCAGAAGCTTCACGCTCAATAGGTACAACTGCCATTTTGTTAGGAGCTCCGGAGCGGATACGCTCATAAGCTGCCAACAAACGCTCATCAATTTCTTTTTTCATTTCCGCACTCTTTCTTAGAAGAATTTGCTCTTCTCTTTCGGTGGAAGCAATGATGTCATCCAATTCAGTGCGCTTGATTTTGAGGTCATTCTTGCGCTCTTTCAATTTGTTCTCCGTAGCGTTCAGTTGCTCTGTCTTTTGAGCTACTTGGTTTTCTGCAATGCGGATGTTCTTTTTGAAGAGTTCGATTTCCAATTCTTGGTACTCGATCTCTTTGTTCAAAGAGTCAAACTCACGGTTGTTTTTCACGTTGTTGAGTTGCTCTTTGTATTTTTTGATAAGGGCTTCAGAATCCTTGATACCTTGCTTGTGTGAAGCAATGGTGTCAGTCAAATTTTTCAACTCATCATTGAGTTTGGACAAGCGTGTTTCCAACCCAACGATATCGTCTTCCAA
This sequence comes from Flavobacteriales bacterium, assembly GCA_036562565.1. Taxonomy (GTDB): domain Bacteria; phylum Bacteroidota; class Bacteroidia; order Flavobacteriales_D; family Sanyastnellaceae; genus DATCJY01. The sequence goes on from DATCJY010000048.1 coordinate 75,233, forward strand.
ATCTTGAACTTCAAGCGGAAGTTCTCCGCGCATCGCGTGAATTTTATCGATGCGAGAATCAATTAATTGAATGGCGTATAGAGCGCGAAGTTTCGCTTCTACACTTACTCCTTTTTTGTCGTCTCCTTCGTTGAAGGCGAGCCTTGGTGACGTTTTTGAATTCATATCTTCCTCTGCGGATTTATTTGTTGCTTTTTCTTTTTCTTTCTCTTTTGGTCGTTCCAGGTTGGCTATCGGGGCGAACTTGATTCCAGCCTTGCCGTCCGGTGCCGGTGGAACAAAGATCGGATTGGCAACGGGTTTAGAAGGTGTTTCCGGTTGGGGAGCAACGGGTTTTGGACGCATTGGTCGTGATGGCTCCGTGATCACCGGAAGGGTATATTTTGGAACAAACAACTCTTCCTTGGCAGAACTCTTAGAAGTAGAACTGCTCGGCTTTTCCACTGTCTGACGCTCTTGCAGTTGTTGTTCTACTGTCTTTACTTGTTCCTTTGGCTCGGTCGGTGTTGTGCTGGTTTCTTCCGATACTTTTTTCTTGGCATTTTCTTTTTTGGCAATCTCCTTTTCAAGGATGGCGGCCGCTTTAGAATTTGCGACTACAGCTTTTTTGGCTGCTACTTTTGTTTCCTTCTTTTTTGTTTCTGCTACCGCTGCTTTTTTGGCTGTTGCTGCTTTGGCTGTTTTAGTAGCAGAAGCCGGTTTGGTTTCAGCTTTTTTTGCTACTTTTTTGGCTGTTGCGGTAGTCTTCTTAGCAACTTCCTTTTCGGCTTTCTTTGCTGAAGCTGGCTTCTCCGTCTTTTTGGCTGAAGCCGCTTTTTTAACAGGGGCTGCTTTCTTAGCCGGTTTAGCCGCTTTTTTAGCTGGTTGTGCCTTTACTGTTTTTTTTGCCATAATTAATTTATTACAAGTATCGGATAGGATTAGTGTCCAAATCCGTTAAATGGGTGGCGAAAGTAGCGAATTTTTTGGCTAACCAATCACTTATCAGCTCCATAGTGAATTGCTCGCTTTCGTAATGCCCGATATCGGCTATGATAATTTGTCCGTCCGCGTCAAAAAACTGATGGTATTTGTAATCGGCCGTGATGAAAATATCGGCCTTGGCTGCTATGGCATTGTTTAGCAGAAAACTGCCGCTGCCTCCGCAAAGGGCCACTCGTTTGATGGTGGCCTTGTGTGGTTCGGTGTAGCGGATGCCTTTGGCATTGAATTTTTCTTTGAGCAGTTGTAAAAAGTCCCGAACCTCCATCTCTGATTCAAGCTCGCCCACCATTCCGGCTCCTACTTGCGGGTGCTCGTTTTCAAGTGGGTATAAGTCGTATGCTACTTCTTCATACGGGTGAACAGCCTTCATGGCTTGTATCACTTTTTTGCTGAGCCAGTTAGGAACCACACATTCCAAGCGCTGTTCACGCTCGGCATGGCGTTTTCCTTTCTCGCCTACATATGGGTTAGTATTGTCTCCGGCTTTAAAAGTTCCGGTACCCTCAAGGCCAAAATGACATTCCGAATAATTGCCAATGTGACCGGCTCCTGCATTGAACATGCTCTGAAGTACTACCTCAACATGCGAGGTGGGTACAAATACTACGAGTTTTTGCAAAAGCCCTTTCTTCGGTTGTAGAATATGGGTGTTTATCAATCCCAAACGAGCAGCCATCTTGGCGTTGACACCGGTATGAACATTGTCCAGATTGGTATGAATGGCATAAATGGCAATGTCGTTTTTGATGGCCGCCATTACGGCCCTTTCAATATAGTTTTTGCCATTGAGTTTTTTGAGCCCGGAGAATACGATGGGGTGGTGGGCAATAATGAGATTGCAACCTTTGGCCTGTGCTTCTTCCACTATGGATGGGGTGCAATCTAGAGCAATAAGCGCTGCACGGATTTCCCATTCACGGTTCCCAACAATTAACCCCGAATTGTCATAACTCTCCTGAAGAGAAGGAGGAGCCATGTTCTCCAAAAAGTCTACGATTTCACCTAAAACCATGCTGCGAAGGTAGATGCTGTTTATGCGAGATTGGCACGCGATCAACTCATTTCAAAATAAGTTTGTACAGGTGTTGTAAATCAATGTTTTGTTTACATTTGCTGGACTTTCTCCAATTGACAAATACGGATAGTTTCGGCAACAAGCTTGTGGTTGTCGTTCTTGATGCGCTTCACTGAAGAAAGACTAAAACTGAAAAATCAAACTAAAGCATTCTTTTTCCATGCGCACTGTTAAACTGAAAATCGTTGAAGAGGGGAGAGTTCGTACCAAATACGACTTCTTAGAAAAATTGTCTAATGCCTTGCTGCAAGAGGATATTGTAGTGACAATCGTTTCACCGTTGGAACTCAAAATCAAATTTACATCTGATAACGGCAGGGAGCTTATTCTCATGGTGTTGCGAAATTGCTACACCAAGCGCAAAATCAAAGAGACCATCATCTACTACAAAGAGCTTACCTGGGCCAAAGACATTGTGGAAGCAATTCCCGAACTCCTGAAGTCGGATGTTCAACCACGTTCGAAGCGGTTGCGGATGAGTCCGGTGCGCATGTCTTATTTGCGTGAACGCGTGGTCATCTGAATTCACCATTAACTGGCATTTTAACACTTCATCCCCTGTAACCCTTGCATTCTATTCACGTTTAAAGGGGCTGAACAACACTTTAACAAAAGCTAGAAATTTCCATAAAATTTTGTGGCTCTTGCAGTTGAACAATGCTTTTAGAAAAAGTAAAATATTACTTTGAGTTGATGCTGAAGCAGCATCCGGCTTTTGCCTATCGCGGTGCATTTGAGGATTATTTTACCGGTATTGTGCTGGAAATGGCTGAGACCCGAGCTGTGAATCACCCGCAGGATAACACTTTTAACCGAAAAGTGGCATACATGCTGGTGGAATGTTTCCAAAACCTTATCAAACATGGTGAAAACCCCGAAGGCAGCCTTGGCAGTGAGCTGGATGAAGGCTTGTTCTGCTTCAAAAACTTTAGCAATGGTTTTGTAATCAATTCCATTAACCTTATTAAAGAAGAACAGGTAGCACGTCTGGAGGAAATGGTGCGGCAAGTCAATTCCATGTCAGGCGATGCACTTAAATCCTATTATCTGGAGCGGCTGGAGAAGAACCGCTTGAGTAACAAAGGCGGTGCAGGATTGGGACTCATTGAATTGGCTCGTAAATCGGGCCATAAGATTCTGTGTAAAACAGAAGAAATGGGCAATGGTCTGTATCGTTTTCATCAGCAGGTGACACTCAAAGCTCCCCACGAAGTAGATGGTCATGATTTTTCCTCAGAGCTGGAGGCCAGTCATGAAATCTACAATGAGATGATATCATCGCAGATTAGGCTCATTTTCAAAGGTGATGTTTCCAATAAATCCTTGCTTCCGATTTTGGATTTCTTAAAAGCCAATACCAACCGTTCATCTGCCGTGAACAAGCATCTTACCCGTGCCGGACATGTACTCATAGAGCTATCACAGAACATTACCAAGCATGGATTTGGTCGTGAATACGGCAATGCCGGCTTGCTGATGGTAGGGGAAAAAGACAAGCGAACTGTAGTGTATGCGGGTAATGTGATAGGATTGAGTGAAAAAATCATCCTCGAGCAGAAGCTCAGCTATTTGCGCAGCCTTGAGCACGAGGAGCTCTCAGAACTGCACAAGCGAACCATGCGTGCTACACTGATGTTTGAGAACAAATACAACTCAGGTCTGGGGCTTATAGAAATTGCCAAGGCTGCCAGCGAACCTTTATCCTTTGACTTCTTCGCATTGGACAGAGATCGCTACCTGTTCGCCATGGCGGTGATTATATAGCCGGCCAAACCCACACATTTACCTTTAATTGTTTTTTTAAACTGATTTGTGATGACTAAGAATTTGAATTATTTGAAACCCTTACAGATAAATTCAACAAGCGATACCCCTGACGTTTTTTTGAGTATTTCTGAAATTTCCAGTTTTCGTGGTCGCTCGTTACCTGAAAACGCATTTGACTTCTATGAGCCTATCCTGGAATGGGCTAAGAGGATGGTTAAGATCAACCCCCCATCTTTTACGTTGATTTTTCAATTGGATTATTTCAACTCCTCTTCAGGACGGTACTTGTATGAATTTCTGCACATCTTGGATAAATCAAACTACCGCAACTCGTATAATATCATTTGGCGTTACGATCCCGATGACGACCTCATGCACGAGCGAGGTCAGGCTTTTCAGTCACTTTGCTCGCTTCCTTTTCAATTTGAAGAAGTGGTCAAACAGTAAGGAGCGGGATATCAGTATGCTACATTGGGCCTGAATTCGTGTTTGTGAACAAAATATCCTTGGAAAAATCGAAAAATTATTTGCGAAGTTGATTTCGTGAGTATATTCGCACCCCAATTTTTTAGTAAGAGATGGCAAACCATAAATCGTCTATTAAACGTATTCGTTCCAACAACGCGAAAAGACTACGTAATAAATATTACCACAAGACTACTCGTAACGCGATTCGTAAACTGCGTGCAATGAAGTCCAAGAAAGAGGCAGAGGAAATGTTGCCTAAAGTGGTTTCTATGTTGGATAAATTGGCTAAACGCGACATTATCCACAAAAACAAAGCGGCTAACCTCAAAGGTGGGTTGCAAGTTTTCGTAAACAAATTGAACTAATACCCTTGCCCTTCGGATAGGGTAGTTAGTTAGTGAACATATTGAAGCCTCCCGATTGTGGAGGCTTTTTCTATTTTCGCTCATCAACTATTCTTGACCAATGGAAGACACGAAAGGTATTAAGTCGTGGTCACCGGATGACCGCCCCCGTGAAAAGATGATGGACAAGGGACCTGCTGCACTTAGCGATGCAGAGCTCCTAGCCATCTTGATCTCATCCGGTACAGCGGAAGAAAGCGCGGTGGATATTGCGCGAAAGATGCTCAAATCTTCCCATCACGACCTGCATGCTTTGGGGAATTACAGCCTAAAACAATTCACACAATTCAAAGGTATCGGCCCTGTCCGTGCCATTACCATCATGGCCGCGATGGAACTCGGCAAGAGAAGGCGTGCGGTTGCCGCCAAGGCAGAGTCAAAAATTATCGAGTCGCGGTTGGCTTATGAGCGTTTCCTACAATACATGATGGGACTCAAGCACGAAGAATTTTGGGTGATGTGCCTGAACAATGCAAGACACGTGCTTGCACTTAAGAAAATCAGTGAGGGCGGATTGACGGCTACCTATGTGGACCCAAAAAAAGTCTTTCATTTGGCCCTGCAATACAATGCTGCATCCATCATTATTGCACACAATCATCCCAGCGGAACATTGAAACCCAGCCGAAGTGATGAACTACTCACCAAACGATTATTGGATGCCGGAAAATTATTGGAATGCACTTTGGACGATCATCTCATTGTTTGCGATGACAATTACTTTAGTTTCGCGGATGAAGGTCTTCTTCATAGTCTATGATTAAAATTCTGACGGTCGTAGGGGCAAGGCCTCAATTCATAAAAGCTGCAGCTATATCCAGAGCGATTAAGATGCACTTCTCTTCGCAATTGGAAGAAGTGATCGTGCATACCGGTCAGCACTATGACCACAATATGTCAGAAGTGTTTTTCAATGAATTGGAGATTCCTGCACCATGGCGCAATCTGGAAATTAGTGGGATGGATAATTCCAAGCAGATTGAGAAGATGACAGTTGCACTAAACGAAGTGATTAAAGAAGTCAATCCGGATGTTGTATTGGTGTATGGCGATACCAACTCTACCCATGCAGCAGCCTTGTCGGCATCTCAAAATAGCATTCCGCTTGCGCATGTAGAAGCAGGTTTGCGCTCATTCAATCTTCAGATGCCGGAGGAAATCAATCGCATTGTTGCAGACAAGAATTCCACTTTGCTTTTTGTTCCAACCTTGCAAGGTCTTGAAAATCTGAAGACTGAAGGTTTTTCGCTTCATAACTCAAAGCCATACTCGGTGGCACGGCCCGGTATTTTTCATTGTGGTGATGTCATGTATGACAATGCCCTTTTCTTTCAATCCAAAGCGGAAAAGCATTCACATGTTTTAAGTCATCTGCAATTGGCAAATCAGGCTTATGTATTGGCAACGGTGCATCGCAATACCAACACGGATGACACCCAACGGCTGACGGAGATTTTTATGGCGCTGGTGGAAATTGCCAATTCAGACAATGTAAAGGTTGTATTGCCATTGCATCCACGCACACGCAAGGTGTTGACCGGTTTGGCTGATGACATTCAGAAGGCAATTAAGCTATGTCATAATTTGTTGATTATAGAGCCTGTTTCATATCTGAATATGATTCAACTCGAAAATCATGCGGGCATGATTATGACGGACAGCGGAGGAGTACAGAAAGAAGCTTTCTTCTTCCGGAAGCCTTGCGTGATATTGCGCTCCGAAACGGAGTGGACAGAGCTGGTTGAAAATGGCAATGCAGTTATTGCCGATGCGGATATGCAAAGAATTGTTTCGGCATATCAACTGCTCAAGAAACGAAACGATTTCACTTGGCCGGCATATTATGGAGATGGCGAAGCGGCACGTTTCATTTGCAAGACCATCATTGATTCATTTGCCCAATGTTGATTCTCACGTCATACAATCATCCGCGACTGCTATATGCAGTGAAGGTGGTGTTTGAAGACTATCCTTCAGATATTGAGTTTACCTATGATGTAGCTTCTTTTCTCAATCATGACGGAGTCAAATTGGAATATGGAACGAGTAGACAAATTCCGGATTCGTTTTTTATTCCTGCGCAAGAAATGTTGTGGAATGATAGGGTTATCAAACACGAAATAAGTCATGGACAATGGGATGGGCTTCCAACGCTTTATGTCGGTGATGGCAACATTCCGTTTGATATTTTCAGTGCAGCGTTTTATTTGATTGTGCGCTATGAAGAATATTTTGAAGGCAGGAGAGATACGATGGGGCGCTTTCCTGCCTCCGAGAGTATAGCTCATCGCGTGGGCTTTCTGCATCGTCCAATTATTGATTTGTGGCGTGTGAAATTGGAAAGCCTTTTGCGCAAGCACTGGTCAGATGTTCCTTTTACAAAAACTCCGTTCCGTTTTATCTCCACCATTGATGTCGATAGTGCATTCGCATACCGCTATAAAGGATGGGGACGCACCTTGGGCGGCATGGCCAAAGATGTAGTGAACTTCAGGATAGCGAATCTTGTTCGCAGGATGAGCACATTGGTAGGTTGGCGAGAGGATGATTTCGATACATATGACTATATCGAAGAGCAATGCATTAAGCGCGGTGTTGCAAACATCTATTTTTTCTTACTCGCTGACTTTGGGAGATTTGATAAGAATGTACCGCATACGAGTGGTCCATTGCGCGAGTTGATTCGCAGAGCGAGCCGGACCAATGAAATCGGTATTCATCCCGGAGTGGCCAGCAATGCTTCGCTCGTTGTTTTGAAAAAAGAACTCGAACGCCTAGAAGACATCTTGGAGAAAACATGTACCAAGGGGAGGCAGCACTATTTGATGTTGAAGTTCCCAGACACGTATCGTCATTATCTTAAAGTCGGTATTGCTGAAGATTATTCCATGGGCTTTGCCGATGATGTTGGTTTTCGCGCTGGAACTTCACGCGCTTTTCAGTGGTATGATTTAGAACGTAATGAAGCAACGTGCCTTACTGTCCATCCGTTTGCTGCTATGGACGTGACGTTGCAACGCTATCAATCATTGAGTATTGATGAAGCAATAGCATTGAATAAACGGATGATGGATGATGTTTATGTAGCAAACGGAACATTCATTTCCCTTTGGCACAATGAGACTTTGTCTGATATCGAACAATGGAAGGGGTGGCGCCAAGTGTGGGAAGCTATACTGGAACACGGGCGGCAACTCATGAATAAGCACTAGGTCATTGAGGAACGCAGACATTGCACTGGCTGCGGTCGTGGTTCATCCCCATATGAATTACGGATGGTTTTGCTGGTTTGATTTTTTCCTTGTATATAGCCAGTTGCTGTGGAGTGAGCATGAGCTCTACTGTCAGGTCGCGGCTTTCACGAAGCGTTTTCTTCTTCGCATTTAAATCACGGATTTGTGCCATGCGCTCTTCCTCCGGCATATTGCTTCTCGATATGTTCTGGATTTCTTTATCAATGGCGCTGATTTGCTCACCGGTTTGAAAGAACAGTGTGTCCATGGCATTGAACTGCAGGTCGTTGAGAGCTAACTCCGATTTGAGTTGCAGTAAATATTGTACATCAGCCGGCTTGGTAGTTTGGGCCATCACAACGGATGTGCCGCAGAGCACAAATATCAATGCCGGAATGAAAGTACGGATGAATTGCATGTTTTTGCGTGAAATGTATTGGGCAATATCTGCCAATTGCCGTGCCACAAAGTTAACTCAAAAGCATCACTCGGATTGTGAAGCATTCATATAGACATGTTGATGGATTTCGTTAATGGAGTACTGAGATTCTACCTTATCCGTTCATTTTTGTGAGTTATGAATTGGAAAGTGGCACAACGCGGGTTTATCACCTACCTGAGATTGGAGAAATCACTCTCACCCAATTCCATTGAAGCTTATTTGGCCGATGTCGAAAAACTGGAACGCTATTGTCAACGGTTTACTCCACCACTTACACCGGATGCACTGACGGCAAATGACATTCGTGATTTTATTAAGGATATCAATGACATTGGTTTGTCAGCCACTTCGCAGGCGCGCATTATCTCCGGTCTCAAGGCTTTTTATCGCTATCTCATGCTGGAGAATGAAATCAAGAAGGACCCGACAGAGCTCATTGAAACCCCAAAAATTGGACGCAAGTTGCCGGATGTGCTCAGTGTGGAAGAAATCGACTTGATGTTGAGCCACTTGGATTTGAGCAAAGAAGAGAATACCCGCAATCGTGCCATTCTTGAAGTGCTTTATAGCTGTGGCCTCCGTGTATCTGAATTGATAGAGCTCAGAATTTCGAATGTCTATTTGAATGATGGTTTCATTCGGGTAATTGGAAAAGGGAACAAAGAGCGCTTAGTACCTATTGGCAAAGAAGGGCTGAAGTGGATTCAGCATTATCTGCAACAAACTCGGCTGCATATACCGGTGAAGCATGGACACGAAGACATCTTGTTTTTGAACAGACGTGGTACAAAACTTTCGCGCATGATGATTTTTCTCATCATAAAAGACTTAACGGAAAAGGCCGGTATCAAAAAGACTATATCTCCCCACACCTTGCGCCATTCCTTTGCAACGCATTTGGTAGAGGCAGGGGCCGATTTGCGCGCTGTGCAGGAGATGCTTGGTCATGCAAGCATTACTACCACTGAAATATATACACACCTTGATAGACATAGATTGAAAGAAGATATTTTGTCCTTTCACCCACGTTATAGCAAGAAGGGAAAATAGATTCATTCTAATGAAATTAACCTCCTTATAAAGGTGTAAGTTTGCGCGGTTAATTATTACCCTATTTCTGATTTCAGCGGAATTGAAAGTTCTTCTAAATCGCCAAGTGGTTTTGACAAGCAAGAATGAAGAAAGGCAACTTGATATTTGGTATTCGCCCTTTAATGGAGGCCATAGAGGCCGGTAAAGAAATTGAAAAAGTGATGGTGCAGCAGGGAGGCCGTGGCGCTTTGAATGCTGAGTTGAGACAATTGCTTGCGCGTCATTCCATTCCGGTTCAAACAGTGCCGCTGGAGAAACTTAATTCCATTACCCGACAAAATCACCAAGGGGTGATAGCCTTTGTATCACCGATTTCATTTGGCAATATTGATAACATCATTGCAGAAACTTTTGAAATGGGACTTGTTCCGAAGCTATTAATGTTGGATGGTATTACGGATGTTCGTAATTTCGGAGCAATATGCAGGACAGCTGAATGCCTTGGTGTAGATGCTGTTATCATTCCGGATAAGGGAACTGCACAGATTAATGAGGAAGCAATTAAAACCTCTGCAGGCGCTTTGTATAATATACCGGTCTGCCGGGTAAAATCTTTGGGACGCACCTTAGAGCAATTGCAACAGTCTGGTATTAAGATGGTTGCTTGCTCAGAAAAGAAGGATGTAGAACTCAAGGATGTAGATATGACAGTGCCTGTATGCATCATCATGGGTTCAGAGGAGAACGGGATCTCCAATGAATTGCTGCGAAAGGCAGATGAGATGGCCAAGATACCAATGGTAGGTAAAACCTCATCTCTCAATGTTTCGGTTGCAGCAGGAATGGCGCTTTATGAGCTAAACAGGCAAAGAAGCACGCACTAAATCTTTACGTTATTAATTATTATGCAAAAATTGTAACCAAAACAACTGTAATGCGGTTGAAGCGGTCTTCTACATAATTAAATATAATGTGTAAAAGATATTTTGGGAGCATATTTGCAATCCCGATATGAATGTACCTAACTGACAACAAATACGTATAAAAACGCAAGTGGTATATTAAATATATGAAAACACGCTTTACTTTTTATGCTATCGTGCTGGTAGCTATGTTCTTCGGGTCCTTTACAAGCTATGCTCAAACTACTGAGAACAATCCTGTAAATGATCATTTACTCTACATCCATACGGATGATATTACTGTAGAGAAATTTCAGTCCCTTCAACTATTGCTGAAAACCAATACAGATTATCAGATTGCGGAGGCATGTGTTCCGGCCAAAATCATTTCCGTTAAAAACTTGAAGTCTAAAGAGGCCGATATAGCCTTTGCGGATGTCAAAGCTCTCTTGTCTTCTGCTCAAATTAAATCAGTTAGCCTTGCCTCTGATTACAATGACCAGAAGTTCCTTGATAAATGCATTAGTGCAAGAAGAGCTAATTAATTTTTGTGGAATTTCCCCTTATTCGGAATCTTTCTGTTGAGACAGAATATTTGATTACTTTTTTCTAGATATAATCTTTTCGTATGAATAACAAATACCAAGGTAAAGGTCTAGTGGTGTATTTGTTCGCAATGTTATTTGCGACAAATATGCTCGGGCAATTGACTGTGGATGAGAACATGACCCCGGAAGAAATGGTGCAAAACCTAGTGGGGAATGGTGTTCAGATTTCGAACGTAGTGGTAACTGCCTGTGACGGCTCTTACGGTTACTACAAATCAGTCAACACAGAGTTGGGAAATAGTGAAGGTATTTTGCTTACCACCGGTAAGGCAGAATACGCTATCGGTCCTAACGATAAAATAGGAATGTGCTCCAGCAGTGGCGCTCCGGGATTCATCAACTGTAATTACTTCGACAACAACTGTCCAGGTAGCCCATTGCTCAACTCAATGCACGACAGAGTCACTTATGATGCAACAATGTTCGAGTTTGACATTGTGCCAAAAGGTGACTCGCTATGGTTCAAATACACCTTTGCATCTGAAGAGTATAATGAATGGGTGGGTTCTCCATTTAATGACGTATTCGGCTTTTACATTTCCGGTCCTAACGTGGGAACCGATGTGAATCTAGCTGTTATTCCGGGCACGAACCAACCTGTGGCTATCAATACAGTGAATGCTACCACAAACTCACAATATTGGTATGACAACTCCAATCCATATGGGCAATATATTCAGTATGATGGATTTACAGTGAACTTGGTGGCAGCTATCGGTGGCCTTATTCCTTGTGAAACGTATCACCTTAAACTCGTTATTGCTGATGGAACTGACCGCACTTATGATTCAGGTGTTTTCATCAATGCGATTGAATCCAACCCTGTTGTGGTGTTGACCGCTACTTCCAACGGTTTGGATTATATGGTGGAAGGTTGTAACTCCGGAGCTATCACCTTCAGCAGAGAGTTTGCTAGTCCAGACCCGATGGTGGTGAATTATTGGGTTGGAGGTACAGCAACCAATGGAGTGGACTACACACCAATGCTTGGAACTGGTGATCCATTTACTCCCATTTCAATTACTATTCCCGCCAATGAACAATCAGTTACCATCTCGTTGGATGCAGTGGCTGATGGAATAGATGAAGGAACGGAATACTTAGCCATTTATCTCGTCAATCCGCTTTGTGAAGGATTGGAGATTTTGGATAGTGTTCTTTTCTATATCCACGATAATATAGATGTAGCTGTGCAAGCTCAAGAAACCAGCATTTGTGTTGGTCAATGCGTTGAGCTTACCGGCTCTTCTTCTTTGGGAGCTTTGGCTGACTTTACATGGTCCGCTGGTGTTTCTGATCCAAATAGCTTGGTAGTTGAAGTTTGTCCTACTGAGACCACTACTTATACATTGACCGCTACAATTGGTGCTTGTCAGGCTGCTGATAGTGTTACCATTGACGTGAGCTCTATCAGTGTAGTGCTCAACGGACAAGATGTTTATTGTTCAGCTGGCAATACAGGTTCTATCACACCTACAGTGAACGGTGGAGTAGGACCATATTCTTATTCATGGACTGGTCCGAACGGTTTTACAAGTACAGATGAAATTCTTACCGGTTTGGCTCAAGGTGAATATTGTGTGACAGTAGAAGATGCTAACGGTTGTATAGCTCAAAGCTGTATTACACTGATTGAAACCAATGTATTGAACGCATTTGCAACCTTCTCATCCTTTGTTTGCTACCCGATATCTTGTGCAGGTGCATGCGATGGAGAAATTGCGCTTAGTGTAACCGGTGGTGTTAACCCATATAACTTCAGTTGGACAGGACCTAACGGTTTCTCATCAAACAGCATGAACCTTACGGGTCTATGTGCAGGAGAATATCAATTGGAAATTACGGATGATGCCGGTTGCGTGTTTACAAACGTTTATACGTTGGAAGAACCAACTCCATTGGTAATTGATGTGGTTGGTACTGTCCACTTGTTGTGTACAGGTTCAGAAACCGGTTCTGCTTCTGTAACGACTAATGGAGGTTGCTCTCCGTATATTTACACATGGAGCCATGACGCTGCCGTGACTGGGCCTAATGCAACGAACCTAGGTAGTGGTACCTATGATGTTAGCGTAACAGACCAAAACGGATGTACAAATGACGGTACGGTTACAATCACCATTAATGACCCAATCGATCCTGTGACTGCCATTATAGAGGAAGTTTCTGTCTATCCGGGTGGATATGGTGTAAGTTGCCCTGGTGCTGAAGATGGTTATATCAATATCTCAACTACCGGTGGTACCGCTCCTTATAGTGTGGTTTGGTCATTTGCTTCAAACAACGCCATTTTCTCAACTGATGAAGACTTGGCAGATGCTCCTTGTGGCGAATATAACATGCTCGTGATAGATGCGAACAACTGTACCTATTCTCAAAACTTCATTATCACTTGTGTTCCTGCTATCACCATTAATTATACCGCAGTACCTAACCCATGTGGCACCCCTGAGGGTGGTTTGGGTGAAATTGATGTGACTGTTTCCGGTGGTCATGCTGGTACTTACACATTCTCTTGGTCTGGTCCAGATGGTTTCACCAGCAATGATGAAGACCTCACCGGCTTGAACTCAGGTACTTATACGCTCACAGTGATGGACGCTGAAAGCTGCTCGTCACAAATCCAAATCGAAGTAGGACAAAACGATATGTTTACCGTTACATCTGCAGTTACGGATGTGACATGTAACAATGCATGTGATGGTTCTATCAGCATCGATATTCAGCCTGAAGGTGATTATACCATTCAGTGGACAGGACCGAATGGCTTTACAAGTTCAGAAACCAGTCTCACTGATTTGTGTGCAGGTACTTATTCGGTAAGCGTGGCGTCTGTGGATTGTCAGGAAACATTTACCTACACCATTAATGAACCACTTGCATTGGTTATTGAAACAACTCCAACACATCCTACTTGCTTCGGTCAAAATAATGGTAGCATTGATGCCGAAGTGCATAACGGTTCAGGGGATTATACTTACACTTGGACATCTAGCGATTGTACCCCTCCTTATGAAGGTTCCAATAGCCAAAACATTGGTAGCCTCTTTGGTTGTGATTATCATTTGGAAATTGTAGATAATGTTACCGGTTGTACTGCTTCTACCACAGTGTCACTTGTTGCACCACAGGTAATGAGCATCGTGGTAGAAACAACGAACTACTTTGGTGGATACAACATCAGCTGTGCGGGTGCTTCCGATGGTCAGATTTCCGTATTCGTGACAGGTGGTACTCCTGATTGTACAACGTTTGCTCCTGATTGCTATTTCTACGATTGGGTGTCTGCACCTTGTGCAACCAGCAACCCGGCTGATTATGGCAACAACCCGAATGCTAGTCAATTGACTAACCTTCCCGCAGGTGTTTATGGTGTATTGGTAACAGATGCCAACGGATGTTTGGCAACCACTTGTATTCCATTGACAGAGCCCGACCCAATTGATAGCGATCCAATTATTGACCACATCGATTGTGGTGAAACCACCGGTTCTATCACCCCAAACATTACCGGAGGTAGTTCAAACTATACTTCATTCCAATGGACTCAAGGCAATATCGGTAACAATGCGCCTAATGCATCTACGCTCACCGGTCTTGCTGCAGGCACATATACATTGGTTGTGACAGACTCTTTTGGTTGTGAGGAATCATTTGACTTTACAATCAACCAAACTCCGACTCCTGTGTTGAGCTTGGTGGACTATAACAACATTACTTGTAATGCATCTTGCAATGGTTCTATCGTTGTTACAGCCAACAGTGGCACAGCTCCTTATTCCATCACCATTGGTGACGATGTTTATACCATTAACAACGATAATGATCAATTGACCATTCAGGATTTGTGTGCAGGTGTCTATACCATTGCATTGGCTGATGCGAATGACTGTAATGCTCAGGTTTCTGTTACACTTACTGAGCCACAACCGCTTACTTTGAACCTCAATGCTATTATTCAAGAAGCGGGTCAAACTTACCACTTGCAATGTAAAGATGACACCAACGGTGCTATTGCTGCTGTAGTAAGTGGCGGTACAGGTTCGTATACATTCGAATGGACAGATAGCGATTCCAATGTGCTTAGCGCTAACGATACTTTGACACAAGTTGGTGCAGGTACTTATTGTGTCAAAGTCACCGATGAAAACGGTTGTGAAATAACTGATTGCTTCGAAATTACCGAGCCGGAAGAAGCGTTGGAATCAACAGCTGTGATTTCTGTTTACAACGAGGTATACAATGTTTCATGCTTCGGTGCAACTGACGGTTCTATCGATATTACTCCAACTGGTGGTGTAGGTGACTATACTTATCAATGGGAAGGTGCCGGAACAATTGACGGACAACAAGACCAAAGCAACTTGGCTGCAGGTAGCTATGCGTTGGTAATTGTGGACGAAAACTTCTGTCAATTGCCATTTGTATTTGAATTGGTTCAGCCTTCTGATATTGTTCTTGATCCACAAGTTTCACTTTTCGATGGTGGTTACAACATCTCTTGTAATGGTGAATGTAACGGTACCATCACGTTGAACATTTCAGGTGGTGATGGCCCTTATACAGCAACATGGACAGGCCCGAATGGCTTTACTAGCACAGATACTGACTTGAGTAACCTTTGCGCAGGTACTTACAATGTTACTGTGGTTGACGCCAATGGTTGTGAAAAGCAAACGGAGGTGATTCTCATGCAGCCTGAACCTCTCCATGCCGTCATTTCAAATGATTACAACTGTACTTCTTCTGTTGCAGAATTGTGTGTTACTGGTACAGGAGGTAGTGGTACATACACTTATCTCTGGAGTACCAATGAAACCACTGCTTGTATCTCCGTAAATACCAGCGGTCAATATTGCGTCACAATTACCGATAGCAACGGTTGCGAAGAAGAAGTATGTTACAATGTGACCATCACTACTCCGCTAGTGGTAACGGGTATTATCACCGATGAGTCTTGTGACTTGTGTAATGGTGCGGTAAATACTACCATTACAGCATCCCCTGGATACACCTTCCAATGGAGCAACAATGCTACAACCGAAGACTTGACCGGTCTATGCCCAGGCGTGTATCTGCTTACAGTAACAGACGTGAACAATTGTACCACTGCTCACTCCTTCACAGTGGTTGCAAGTCCTCCTATAGAGGTGACAGTTACCTCAACGGATGTGGCTTGTTACGGAGGAACCGAAGGCACCGTGATGGCGGAAGTGACTGGCGCAACAGAACCTATTACCATGAGTTGGGCTGACGATCAAGGTAATATTATTTCTACTTCAGGTGCCGTAGTTGACTTACCGGCCGGTGTGTATACCTTTAACTGGAGTGATGCAGCCGGATGTACCGGTACTGAAAGCGTAACAGTTGCCCAACCTGAAGCTTTGGATGTGTGGATTACGACCAGTATTTACGGTGACTTTAACATCAGCACTGTGAACGGAAGCGATGGCTTCATTGAGCTGGAAGTAACCGGTGGTACCCCTCAATATACTTATGAGTGGAGCCATGATAGCAATATCAATGCATCCAATGTGTATAATCTTCCTGCAGGTGTTTATGCCATTACCATCATCGATGCACATGGTTGTGTATTGGATACTACCGTTACTTTGATTTCACCTGAAGAGGTAAGACTATTCAATGGTTTGACTCCAAATGGTGACGGCTTCAATGATACCTATGTTATTCCTGGAGTATTGTATTGCACCCAGAACACCTTTACAGTGTTCAACCGTTGGGGTAACATCGTTTATGAGAAAAATAACTATCAGAACGATTGGTATGGACAATCCAACGATGGCGGTATGCTGGCCGATGGTACCTATTTCGTCATCTTTGAAGGTTGTAACAATAAAAAGCTCAGCACTTATGTGGACTTGAGAAGGGAATAATAACATCAACTCAAGTGAAAGGACTTAAAGAATAAAACGACAATGAGCAATATGAAAAAATATATATTCATTATGATACTGGCTCTTAGCTGTAACTGGATTACGGCTCAGCAAGAGCTGATGATTAGCCAGTACATGTTCAATGGATTGGTGCTCAATCCGGCTTATGCAGGCTCTCATAGCTATTGGAGCGCAACTGCATTGCACCGCAGTCAATGGGTGAAATTCGACAAAGCTCCAAGCACACAAACTGCGGCTATTGACGGCCGTATTGCCGGTGGTAAGCTTGGACTTGGTTTCAACCTCAGCAATGATGCTATCGGTGTCACCAATCAATTTGATCTCGGAGTTAACCTCTCAAGCCGCGTATCACTTGGTGCTGGTTTCCTCAGTGCAGGCATTCGCTTAGGTGCTTCTCGGTACAGTGCTAATTTGACTGATCTAGATGTTTACCAAGATGGTGACCCGGTTTATGCCAACAATATCAATGGTGAAATCGCTCCACGTCTTGGTGCCGGATTATATTACTACCAGCGCACTTGGTTTGTCGGTATATCGGTTCCATCCATTTTGGCAATGGACGAGAAAATTGCTAATTACAGCGAAGGGATGAACAGCTTCTACCGAGCTCACGCCTACTTAAATGCCGGGGTAGTTATTGAGTCTTCACCTGACTTGGCTTTTAAACCAAGCATCTTGGTAAAGATGCAGGGCAATGCACCGGTTGAAGTGGATCTGAACTTAAATATTTTGATGTTGCGTAAATTCTGGATTGGCGCTGGCTACAGAACAGGAGATGCCTTGATTGCAATGTTGGAGTGGAACATCACCAACCAATTGCGCATCGGCTATGCATTTGACTATACCCTTTCCGATCTTCAACGCTATAGCAACAACTCTCATGAGGTGATGCTCGGCTATGACTTTGGCAAGGATGTGAATATTAAAGCTCGTTCACCGCGTTACTTCTAATACTTTGAAAAGAAGCCACTACAACGCATTATTAACTAGAAGAGACATGACATTTATGAATAACAGTTTGCATATCACCCGAATCGCATCCCTGTTTATAGTGACGCTTATACTGAGCAGCTGCGCATCTACTTACTTCAAGAACGGTAAGGAGAGCTATGAGAATCTGCAGTATAAAGACGCCATCTATTTCTATGAGAAAGGACTTCGTAAAAAGGACAATGCCGAAGCCCGCAGACATCTTGGGGAGAGTTATTTGCTTACCAATGATTACCGTAAGGCCGTAGAGACTTTTGAAGGAATTACGGTATACACCGATAACTCCGATAAGGACCGCATCAACTTTGCGAAATCCTTGATGGGAGTAGAGCGCTACAGTGAAGCCCGAACAATTCTTGAAGGTATCATCAGCCGCGACCCGAACAACCAAATTGCCGCTGACTTGCTCAACAGTTGCAAAAAAGTTGAAGACCTTAAAAAGGATTCATTGCAGTTCGTTGTTGAGCAGGTTAATATTCCACAATTGCCAAGTTTGTTCTCGGCTACCCATTATGATGGTGGTTTGATTGTAAGTAGCCCAAGCGGTAAAGGAGATAAAGACCCATATACCGGTGAGACTTACAACAACTTGTTCTTCACAAAGAAGAATGGAGCTTCATGGGAAGTTCCGGTGGAGATGGAAAACGTGAACGGTAAGTTCCACGATGCTGCGGCTGCCGTTTCTCCGAATGGTCAGATAATGGTTTTCACCAGAAGCTTCCAGTTGAACAGCGGTAAAATGGCCGGCAACGACCAACGCATCAGCAATACTCAACTTTATATGAGTAAAAAAGGTGCGGATGGTAAATGGGAGAAACCATTCCTATTGCCTTTCTCTGACAGTAAATACATGTTCGCGCATCCTGTTTTCACCCCGGATGGAAAGAAAATGTATTTCTCCAGTGATATGCCTGGTGGTCAAGGAGGAATGGATATCTGGGAAGTAGAAGTGTCTGAAGGCAATTGGGGCACTCCTGTGAACCTCGGTACCAACATCAATACCAAGGGTAATGAAGTATTCCCCACAGTTAGAGGAAATGACGAGCTTTACTTCAGTAGCGATGCACACCAAAGCTTGGGCGGGTTGGATATTCTCTATAGCTCCAAGAAATCAGGAGTGTGGGGATTGCCTAAGCACATCAGTTATCCTATCAATACATCAACCGATGATTTCGGAATGATTTGGAATGAGGATAACAAAACCGGCTACTTCACCAGCGACCGCTCAGGTTCGGATAAACTGTACTTCTTTACCGAAGAAGAAACCAAGGTTGAACTTGAAGGTTTGATTGCTGATAAATCTACTTTGTTACCGTTGAAAGGTGCTAAGGTTATTCTAAAGAACCTGACGGATGGTACAGAGATTATGCTAATCACCGATGAAGATGGTAAGTTCAATGCCCAACTGGACAAAGGCAAGCAATACCAATTGTTGACGGAAGCTGAGGGTTACTTCAAACAAACAGATACCTTCAGCACTGTAGGAGTAACCGAGCCAATCACCAAAGTGATTGAATTGGAAACCATCGTTACCAAAGACCCAACAGACGATGGCACATATGTGACATTGGAAGGGGTGGCTATCAATAATGCCACAGGTAAACCGGTACCGAATGCCAATGTGGTTATCAAAAACCTCACTGACGGAACCATTCAAACAGTAACGGCAGACAGTAAAGGTCGCTTCAGTGCGCAATTGCCTCGTGGAAAAGATTATCAGGTAGAGCTTACCACCAAAGATTTGGAAGGCGTACACAGTCTTACTACTCGAGGTGTGGACAATTCAGTGCCCATGGCGCAGACTTTCGAGATGTGGAAGAAAGGCAAACAACCTCAACCTCCGGTTGAAGGTGGTGTTCCATCAGCGGTATATTCTGTGCCTAATATCTTCTGGGACTATAACAAAGCAGATGTACGTCCCGATGCAGAACCCTATTTGGATCACTTGGTACAACTCTTCAAAGACAATCCTGATTTGAAGTTTGAACTGCGTAGCCATACGGACTGCCGTGGTAGCGATGCGTTCAATATGGAACTTTCTGAAAGACGTGCCAAAGCTGCGGCCGATTATCTAATCAAGAAAGGTGTGTCTCGCTCATCCATCGTTTCGAAAGGTTATGGTGAGAAATACCTCATCAACCACTGCCGTGATGGAGTTAATTGTTCAGAAGAACTACACCAACAAAACCGTAGAACTGAGTTCATGGTCATTGGTAAGAAAGAGAAATAATCTCAGAGACATAAACATAGAAAAGGCCGTTTCAACGATACGGCCTTTTTTACTATTTATCGATTCAAATCTTCTTAAGAATTCATGGAGATTTTGAGGAACTCATCCCACAATGCATCCTCAGGGGGAGGAGCTATGATACAGATAGGAGTTTTCTTGACCGGATGAATGAATTCAATCTTACGCGCATGCAAGTGAATAGAGGCATTGTCGTTGGTTCTGCGTGAACCATACTTGATGTCTCCTTTGATTGGACACCCCAAGCTGGAAAGTGTAGCACGGATTTGGTGATGCCTTCCTGTCTTGGGATACACCTCCACGAATGTGTAGTTATCACCTTTGCCAATCACCTTGTAGCTCAACTCAGATTCTTTTCTGTCAGGGCCGGGTTCACTGAAAGCAAACGTTTTGTTTTGCTTTTCATCTTTCCATAGATAGTTCACCACGCGTCCTTCTGCAGGATTCGGAGTGTCTTTCACTACAGCCCAATAGGTTTTTTGCATCTCACGATACTTGAACATGTTCGAGAGGCGATTGAGCGCTTTGGTTGTACGCGCGTAGAGTACCACACCACTCACCGGTCTATCGAGGCGGTGAATAGTTCCTATGAAAGCCAATCCGGGTTTGTTATACTTCCATTTTACGTAGGCTTTCACTACATCACACAAGGTGGTATCGCCACTAGAGTCACTCTGAATGATATCGGAGTTGCGTTTGTTAACGGCAATGATGTGATTGTCCTCATAGAGAACGCGAAGGTTCTCTACGGTACTCATGATAATGGGCTCTTTGGGATTTTTCTTCCAATCTTTGGGTAGTCGAGTGCGGACATTGATGTCCTCGGGGTTCTTTTCTTCCATCGAAAATGGTTTTTTTACTTGTTTTAATTATGCGAGCGGCCGAAGCTTTTCTCGCTACCTATTTTAATGTTCTTCCAACGAGATAATCGCTGAAATTAGTATTGTTCTTTTTCGTTAGGGAAATCTTTGCTTTTTACGTCTTTCACATATTGACTCACCGCCTGAGTGATTTGCTCTCCGAGATTTGCATACCTGCGCAGGAAGCGAGGGCTGAACTCTTGGGTAATGCCCAGCATGTCGTTCACTACCAATACCTGACCGTCCACTTCTGAGCCGGCACCGATTCCAATCGTTGGTACACTTACTTCTTTTGTTACGGTAGCTGCAAGTTTGGCCGGGATTTTTTCCAATACAATCGCAAAGCACCCACATTCATCAAGGATTTTGGCATCCCGTATCAAGCGCTCGGCTTCCATTTCTTCCTTAGCTCGAACCTGATAAGTACCAAATTTGTAAATGCTCTGAGGTGTCAATCCAAGGTGCCCCATAACCGGAATACCGGCAGTGAGGATGCGTTGAATGGAATCGCGAATTTCCTCTCCGCCTTCCATCTTTACGGCATGTGCACCACTTTCCTTCATTATGCGGATGGCTGAGTTGAGTGCTTCCTTGGAATTGCCTTGGTAGGAACCAAAAGGTAAATCCACTACCACAAGACAGCGCTGTGCACCACGTACAACACTTTGTGCGTGGTAAATCATATGGTCCAGTGTAATGGGCAGTGTGGTTTCATGGCCCGCCATGACGTTACTGGCGCTATCACCGACCAATATGACATCTATTCCCGCACGATCTACCAAGGTAGCCATGCTGTAATCATAGGATGTAAGCATGGAGATTTTCTCTCCGCGCTGTTTCATTTCCTGAAGCGTTTTGGTTGTAATGCGCTTTACCTCTTTGTGTGTAGACATGCCGCAAATGTATCGGAATTATTTCGAATCACTATAAACGGACACTTAAGATGAAATCCTAAACTTGTTTAACTTTCTCAATATGCCCGGTGATGGCAATTTTCTTGAGCGCACTATTTTTACCACCGGCCTTTCGGGGGCTTGATATACTTAAATTTCAGTATGAATAAAATTTTTACGATTCTCTCGTTTCTTATAGTCTTCACAGCTGCTAAAAGTCAATCCACAAATTATTTCCAGCAAGAAGTCAACTATAAAATCAATGTGCGCTTGAATGATGTGGAGCATACGCTTCACGCTGATATGGAGTTTGAATATATCAACAATAGCCCACATAGATTGGATTCGCTCATTATCCACTTATGGCCCAATGCATATAAGAATCATAAGACAGCTATGGCAAAACAAAAATTCGCTCAGCGCGATTATTCGTTGTTGCACATGCCTGCCAGCAGTCTTGGCTATATCGACTCGCTTAGGTTCACTCAGAATGACGCTGAGTTGCAGATGTCCTATTTTGAGGGGTATGAAGATATCGCAGTAGTTCGATTGGCCACACCGATTGAGCCCGGGGGCCGCACCATCATTAAGACTCCTTTCTTTGTGAAGCTTCCGAGTGGGAGTATTTCTCGGTTAGGTCATGTTGGTCAGAGCTATCAGATTACACAATGGTACCCGAAGCCGGCCGTGTTTGATATGAATGGCTGGCATCCGATGCCTTATCTCACCCAAGGCGAATTTTATTCTGAGTTCGGAAGCTTTGATGTGAAGATTACGTTGCCGGCTAACTATACCGTGGGCGCAACCGGTGATTTGCTGACCCAAAGTGAGATGGACAGGATGAACGAACTCTCTAAGCTTCCTGCTGTGGGAGCTTCGATGGAATTCCCTGCATCCTCTCCAGAAATGAAAACGCTGCACTACAAGCAGGACAGAGTCCATGATTTCGGTTGGTTTGCCGATAAAAGATGGATTGTGCGCAAAGGAGAGGTTGAACTGCCTCATAGCAAGCGCATCGTTACTACTTGGGCATTGTTTACACCTCATGAATTTAGTCTTTGGGAAAAAACAGGTATCCAATCAATCAATGACGCCATCTATTACTACTCAAAATGGGTTGGCGATTATCCTTACAATGCTTGTACAGCAGTAGACGGAACTATCAGTGCAGGTGGTGGAATGGAGTATCCTATGGTCACTGTGATTGGTGGCACCGGTTCACTTTCTTCATTGAAAACTGTGATTATACACGAGGTAGGACACAACTGGTTTTATGGGATTCTTGGCAGCAATGAGCGCGATAACCCATGGTTGGATGAAGGCGTCAACTCTTTCTTCGAAACAAGAACGTTATTGGCAACATCTGAAAAAGATGGCGGCCCAGAACTCAATGTTGGCGGTTTGAACGTGGGCAGCATGTTTGGGCTTAACCAATTTTCATATCAATATCTGTCCGAAGAACTTTTGTTTTTGCTCAGCGCTCGTGGAAACAAGGACCAACCCATTCAGGCTCATAGCGCGGATTATACCAACTTGAACTACGGAACCATCGTTTATAAAAAGTCTGCAATTGCCTTTAATTATCTCATGCATTATTTGGGAGAGGAAACTTTTGATAAATGCATGCAGGCTTATTACGATGAGTGGAAATTCAAACACCCGTCCCCTAAAGATTTGAGAGCATCTTTTGAAAAAACTTCAAGTAAGGATTTGAGCTGGTTCTTTGATGAATTGGTAAATACCACAGCCAAGGTGGACCACCGTGCGGCTGGAGTAAAAAAAGTAGAAGGTGGTTATCAACTAAGAGTTGGCAACGCAGGTAAAGTGAGCGGACCGTTTTCAGTTGACGTTATTCGTGACGGTAAACAAGTGAGCCGTCAATGGTTTGATGGTATGGGACCACAGGAAGTTAAGAAAGTGGTGGTAAAAGCACAGAAAGGTGATGTACTTATTGTCAATAATATTGATGGAATTCCGGAGTACAACAAGCAAAACAATAGAATTCGTACATCAGGTGTGTTCCGCAAGATGGAACCAATCGAGCTCAAAATGCTCACTAGAATTGACGACCCAAAGACGACTCAGCTCTTCTGGACCCCATTGATAGGCTGGAACAATTACAACAAGTGGATGCTGGGTGTGCAATTGCACAACATGACCATTCCTCAAAGAGATTTCGAATGGAGCCTTGCACCAATGTATAGCCTCGCTACCAATAGTGTCAACGGTTTTGCAAAACTGGGTTTTGACAATGGCAAAATTGCATTTGGCATAAAAGGACAGCGATTTGCACTGGATGACATTTACTTTGAACCACTGCATTACACTGTAGCCAAACCATATATCACTATTAATCTACTTCCTAATAGAGTCAAGAAGGATGTAAAAGCATATCTTGGATTTGAATATGTTTATGCATATCGAGAATACAAGCGTTGGGCTTATGGTATATGGGATAACAAAGATGATGTAACTTTTGTCAAAGACAATGACATTACCAATATTGGACGAGTGAAGTTCAATTGGAGCAAAAAGATGCTACGTTCTGACCTAAGATGGAGTTCTTCTTTTGATGTGATAAATAAAGAAACAGAATTACGCTCTAGCACAGCCTTCGTGCATCAACACGCTGTTTCATATGACTATATCTACCGAGGTAAAGGCAAAAAGGCAATTCGCACACGATTGTATTATGGCTCATCCAGTGACAATGTAATACTGACAGCATCCGGTCTAACTGGGCTGCACGATTATGCATATGATGGATTGTTCCTTGGCAGAACAGAAATAGATGGACTCTTGTCTAATCAATTTATGCGCAACCAAGGAGCTTTGGCGGTTCCGACTAATATGTTGGCAAGTAAACATCTTGCATCCTTGAATGTGGAGTTTGATCTGCCGGTTACATTTCCGATCGGTATATATGGTGGAGCTGCATATGTTTCAGGACATCAATATGAATCAGTAATAGGTACAGAATTCAAACGTCCTTATGAAGAGTTCTTATGGAACGCAGGTGTAACAGTTCCTCTTATTCGCAACATTTTTCAGATTTATGTGCCGGTGCTTTATTCAAATCAAATCAAAAATGAGTTCAAAGCACGCGATTTGAAATTTGGCGATACGATCATGTTCGAGCTAAATCTTAATCTTGCAAATCCATTTGAAATTTTGAAAAATCTAGAACTGTGAGGTTAGACAACGGCAAGAAAATATACTTCGCATCCGACT
This sequence comes from Flavobacteriales bacterium, assembly GCA_036562565.1. Taxonomy (GTDB): domain Bacteria; phylum Bacteroidota; class Bacteroidia; order Flavobacteriales_D; family Sanyastnellaceae; genus DATCJY01. The sequence goes on from DATCJY010000048.1 coordinate 100,285, forward strand.
TTCACCTTGGTGCACCCAACCATGATGTGAGCTTGCAGCGCGAGAAAAAAATAGTGCGTTGGTTGGATAGCATCAAGGCTGATGCTCAAGAGATTTTTTTGGTGGGGGACCTCTTTGATTTTTGGTTTGAATACAAACAGGCCGTACCTCGCGGATTTACTAGGTTGCTAGGCAAACTCTCAGAACTAACCGATAGCGGCATACCCGTTCATGTTTTTACCGGCAACCATGACATGTGGATTTTCGATTATTTGCCCAAGGAATGTGGAGTAGCGGTTCATCGTGCCCCAATTGAGCGCACATGGAATGATAAATTATTTCTAATCGGTCATGGGGATGGACTTGGTCCTGGAGATCATGGTTATAAATTCATCAAGAAAGTATTTGCGAGCAAGGTATGTCAATGGTTGTTCGCGCGTCTTCATCCGAACTTCGGTATTTGGCTGGCTAATCGAATGAGCAGTTACAGCCGCAGTACAACAGGGGATAAGGACAGCGTATTTCTTGGTGAAGAGAATGAATGGTTGGTGATTTATTCCAAAGAAAAACTACAGGAGAAACACATCGATTATTTCATATTCGGCCACAGACATTTCGCAATGACTATTCAGCTCAATGAGCGAGCCACTTATATCAATTTAGGGGAATGGATCAATGGAAGTCATTATGCCGTTTTCGATGGCAGCACGTGTGAATTGAAGAAATATGATGAAGCATAAAATCAAAAAGAGAAGCCTTGAGCTTCTCTTTTTTTTTATTGAATCAATTCATATTTCCGCTCCAGTATCTGGAATTCGACTCTGCGATTTTGTGCTCTTCCTGTCTCGGTGGAATTATCACTGGCCGGACGCGAACTACCGAAATATGCTATCGTTAGTCGGTCTTGCGCTATTCCTTTATCAGCAAGATATTTGATTACGCGTTGAGCTCTGCGTTTTGATAAATCTATGTTATAACCGTCAGGTCCCACAATGTCCGTATGACCGGAGATTTCCATGTACATTGCTCTGTTTTTCTTGAGCAGCTTATATACTTCTTCAAGTTGTTTCTGGGCTTCTGGAGTCAATTGGTCTTTGTCAAAGTCAAACAGGATATCATCAAGTTTGATTTTTTTGTATTCGCTAAGTTGCAAAGGAGGATCTACTACCATTGATGCCAATATTTCGTTCTCACAACTGCATTCCTCTTTGCTTTTAATTGGTTTTACGGATACTTGATCCACATATACATAAGCCCAATTTGTATTGGCATTTTTACCAAGGTCTTCAGTTCTGCGAATAATCTTCAGCTCCTTGTCAATCTTGAAATTGCCGATAGTGATGTACTCTTCGCCCCCTTTGGCCACATACACATCGCTGAGCAGGTTCCAGTTTTCAGTATCATCGAGCATATTGAGCGATGGATTGCTCATGGCCATGGTTTGTCCACTGATGACGCCTTTGCGCGCATGCTTGATTTTGTCTTTGGACAATACAAGACCTAAGCCATCTACTACATAACTACATTTTTCAGCTGCAGAGTAATAAAGTTCCACACATACCATTTCTCCGGCAGCCAGGGGGCGAGTGAGTTTGGTCTGGATGTATTCACGATACGTTGTTCCGTTGCTGCTGCTAAAGAGAACCAAACCGGCATAGGCTTGTCCGTCTTTGGCCTCTTGTGAGCCAAACATATTTTCCGGTACACCTGCTTTAGCGCTGCATGCATTGAAGTAATCTGGAGTGCCTTCACTGCCTTGCCACCAGCCTTTGATGGTTTGCATTTCATTGAGCGTGAAATTGCCGGGACACAAGTTCATCTCTTCGAAGCTTCCATTCGGAACGAGGTTTTGTGCTGAGGTGGACATGTGAATACACCACCATCCTATGAATATGATTACAATTTTTTTCACTTCCCCAATAACTGAATAAAGTGCATTTTATTGGCAACAACAAAGGCTGCCTTATCAAGCAGCCTTTGTTAAATATCGTTCCAAAAATGTTTCCAGAAATTATTTCACTTTGAATTCCACTCTGCGGTTTTGAGCTTTACCCATCGGAGTGGTTTTGTCCGTTGCCGGAGCCGAGTTGTCTTTGCTCACCACAGTGATACGTGATGCAGCTACACCTCTTTCCACAAGGGCTTGTTTTACAGCCTCGCCACGCTTGCCGGCCATGTCGTTGTATTGGCGGTTAATCTTCGCTTCATTTACTTCGTCAGTTTCGCTGTGAGCAATGAGTTCAAGGTTGATGTCTTTGTTGGCTTTCATCAAATCCGCTACTTCATCCAACTCGTTATCGAACATGCTTGGTATTTCGGCAGAAAGGAATGCGAACCAAACAGTGGCTGACTCTATGATTTGAGCCGGCTTCGCATCAATTGGCTTGGCTGAAGAGCGGCTGTAAATCAAATCAGGCTCAAGTGTTTGTGTACGGCCACAGGTGCATTGGCTGTTAGCTTCTACCTCTATGATTTCGATACCATCGATGTAGTAGTAGGCATCGTTTTGAGCAATACCGGTAGAACCTGGGGCTTTCTTGGGCTTTTCAACTTTGAGTTTATCGTCTTGACCAAATGCACCGATGATGAAGTACTCTTCATTACCGGTAGCCAGATAAGTACCACAGATGGTTTCCCACGCATCGGTTGTGTTGATTACCTTATTGGTCTTTTCCAATATCTGTGGCTGATAGGTCAATGCGAAGTCATTCGGGTTTTGAATCTTTCTGTCGCTGATGAAAACACCGAAATTGTTTACTGCAAACTTGGAATTATCCGCCAATGAAATATTGAACTTCACACAGTAAAGTTTATCCTTGGTGAGTTTCTTAGGAAACTTAGCTTGAAGGTATGTTCTGGTCTTCTTGGGATCTTTAGTATAAGCTCTTACACCTGCATATGAATTACCTTCATAAGGCATTTGATTGCCATAATCATTGGTAGGGGCGGAAGTCTTCGTACTCTTGGATTCAACGTGGTATAAATCTGCGCTGGTCTTGTTGGGAGTTCCCCATTCCGGGCAGAACTGAGTCAACATTCCAAAACCTTTCAATGTCTTGATGCCGCCATCTCCAACCTCAAAGCCGGGATTGGATACGAGGTTGACATTGCCTGCTTCAGATTTGGCGTCCTTGTCTTTGGATGTGGTTTTTTTGGTTTGAGCTGCCATGGTGGTGGATACAGCTACTGCCAATCCAAGAATGAAATAACGGATTCTCATAATTAGTGCTGATATTCTTTAACTGTTTGTATGAAGTGTTTAAGCTTGTATGCTTCAACGTCCGGATAAACTCCGTGGCCTAAGTTAGCAATGTATCGTTGGTTGCCAAAAGCTTGAAGCATTTTATGCGTCTCTTGGGTGATGAATTCGGTTGAGCCATATAGCACTGCGGGGTCAAGATTGCCCTGAAGTGTTTTGTTCGGCCCTACAGCTTTTCTTCCAAAATCAGGAGCGGTGTGCCAATCCAGACCGATGGTTGCGCAAGGCAATTGCCCCATTTCTTCCAATGAGAAGAAGGCACCTTTGGCAAACACCGTTACGGGAACCGTTTGGATGCTCTCACATATTTGTTTGATGTATGGCAATGCGAAGGTGTTATACGTTTCCTTATTGAGGATGCCAGCCCAGCTGTCAAAGAGCTGAAGCATGTTGCACCCTTCTGCTACTTGTCTTTTTAAATAGACAATTGTGGCATTGGTAATAGCTTGTAGCAAGCGGTGTGCCAAGTTTGGATTTTTGACTAGCATCGCTCTAGACTTGGAGAAGGTTTTGCTGCCTTTGCCCTCAACCATGTAGCAATAGATGGTCCATGGTGCACCGGCGAATCCAATGAGCGGCACACGGTCTGCAAGCCCACTCTTGATGTTGCGGATAGCATCAAAAACATACTGTAAATTCTCCTCAATGTAGGAGGTAGAAAGGCGCTTGAAATCGTCATCTGTTGCAATGGTGTTTTCAAACGTTGGACCTACTCCTTCATCCATACGGTAGGGTAGCCCCATGGCTTCCGGAATCACAAGGATATCGGAAAACAAAATGGCGGCATCTACTTCAAGGATGTCAACAGGTTGAATGGTCACTTCAGCTGCAGCATCAGGATTTTTCAATAGATTCAAAAAGCTGCCGGCCTTGGCACGTGTAGCACGATATTCTGGCAAAACGCGACCTGCTTGTCGCATTACCCACACGGGCGTGCGCTCGGTTTTCTCACCGCGGGCCGCACGCAATATCAAATCATTCTTTAACGACATAATAGGCGACAAATTTAACCGCTCAATGGTGGTTTATTTACTTTAGCCCGAATTATATGACTCAAAAATGACGGTCAAGCATTTGTTTGTTTATCCTGTAAAATCAATGGCCGGCATTCATTGTGATGTCGTTGAGTCAGGACCTTATGGGCTGAAAAACGACCGGCAATTTATGCTCGTCAATGAGCGAGGATCGTTTCTTACTCAACGTGAATTACCTATGTTGTCACGTTTTATTCCCAAGCTCTCGGGTTCGAAATTGACGATTTCCTATCAAGATGATAACCGTTTACACACGTTGACCATTCCTCTTGATGCAGATGACATAGAAACTATTATGCCGGTCTCGGTTTGGCGAAAATCATTTAATGCTGTGCATTTGAAAGCGTATGATGACTTCTTCAGTGATTTGCTGCATACTAAATGTCATCTCATTAAATATCACGAAAAATCTTCTCTTCAGTTATCCCTCGAAGGTAAGCCAGAGGAAATACCATCGCGTTCGTTCGTAGACTCAAAACCGCTGCTGGTGATAGGTACTGCATCACTAAATGATTTGAATTCAAGATTGCCTGCGGATATGAACGTAGGATGGGACAGGTTCAGACCCAATATTGTTGTTGAAACCTCCCTACCTTATGAGGAAGATGCTTGGGAAACCATTACCATTGGAAACATTCAAGCAAAAAGGGTGAAATCTTGTGCGCGTTGTGTCATGGTTAATGTGAATCAACAAACCGCAAAAAAGGAAGTGGAACCCCTCAAAACACTCTCATCATATCGAAAAGAGGGCAATAAGGTCTTATTCGGAACCTATTTTGCACCAACAAAGCACAACGGCTTCATTCAACTGGGAAATAAGGTGATGATTTGATAATGGTGAGGGGGCAGAGTTTTAATCGTCTTATACCTTTGTGATACAAATGCATTTGTGTTGTATACTTGCCGCTAATACTGAATAACTAACTATGCGTTTTCCTTTCACGCACCAAATTTTTTTCTTATTCCTTTTCCTTCCTTGTTTGGCTTTTAGTCAAGAAAGAATAATACGCAAGTCTTCATCCGGAGTGGAAGAAACTTGGGAGCTCGTTTTTGGTGACGAGTTCAATGGCAAGTCTTTGGATACTCGCAAATGGAATATTATAGAAGGAGTTCCTCGTGATCCCTATCAGGAACATGCTCGAGTGTGGTACACCGGTGAAAATATTTCAGTGAGCAATGGCTTGCTCAAATTGTACATCAAGAACGATACGGTGATTGACAAACCATTCGAAATATGGATAACAGACAGAATGGTTCCATTAAAAGCCACTTCCTATTTCACAAGTGCGGAGATCCATTCCAAAGAGAAATTTCACTTCGGGATGTATGAGATTCGTTGCCGATTGCCAAAGAGTAAAGGTTTGAACTCTGCTTTTTGGATGTATGGTGAAAAGGACGGTGTGAACAATGAAATAGATGTATTTGAATATTGGGACGTTAGAGGTCCATTGAAACTTGCTTACAGGGCTAAACGCTTGTGCAGATGGCACAATATGTCCGTACATTACAATGGCGGCATGAGCATAGAAGGATACTTGGGTGATGATATATCAGAGGGCTTTCACACATTCACCTGTGTGTGGGATGAATGCAAAATAGAGTGGTGGGTGGATGGTGATTTGAAGCACACCGTTTATCGTTATGAAGGAATGCGGGGCGTGGGCAAGAGCTGTGATGAGTTTGTTGCTAAACGCAGAAAGCCGGCCAAAGAATTTGTATTCCCTCGTGATCCTATGAATATCATTGCTAATGTGGCAGTAAAGAAGGATCCCGGAGGTCCGGATAAACTCAATTTATTTCCACTTGCAATGGAAATTGACTATATTCGATACTACAAAAAATTATAATGGACTGAAAAACAAAATCGCATAAATAGCACTTAAGCTGCAACTTTTATACAAGGGCATTCGTCCTTTCGTCTCCACCCTTACACAGCAATAGATTCGCTATAATAAATGTTTGAATACTTATAACCTGTTGCAATGGTTTGAAAAGAAATTTGTCTTCAATCAACGATAAGGCAAAGCTTTTCAAATAAGCTGCTAAGGCGATAAAGTAAAGTGGGGCGATTCCAATTATTAGTTTTAACCAATTGGTCTAATGCATCAAGCTACAACTGTGCGGCTCCACTTTATTTTATTGCCTTTTTGCTTTGCGCAACATGCATCAGTTGGGTCTTGAAATATCCTGAAGAAATCCTACGCAGGTTTATTTCACCTTCACGCTGAACATTTTTCTATCTCCAATATATCCCTCAAGGATATCTCCAATTTCCACTTTGCCCACACCGGCAGGTGTTCCGGTAAATAAGTAGTCTCCTATTTTCAAAGTCATGAATTGAGATACATAGCTGATGAGTTTGTCAATGCTATGCATCATGTCTTTGCTGGAGCCAAATTGAACTACTTGCCCGTTGCGCATGAGTTTGAACTCGATATTGTCAAGATTTTGGAATGATGATACAGGAAGAAAATCATTGCTAATGACGGCTGAACTGTCAAAGCCCTTCGCTTTCTCCCAAGGATGTCCCTTTTTCTTGAGGTCATCTTGTACATCGCGTGCGGTAAAATCAATACCTAATCCTATCTCGTCATAATAGCGTGAGGCAAATTGCTCTTCAATGTTTTTACCCAATCGATTGATGCGAACTACCAGTTCAACTTCATAATGTACATTGTTTGTCCAGTCAGGGATGTAGAATGGATTGCCTTTTGGCAGTATAGCAGAGTCCGGTTTGCAAAAGAACATGGGTTCTTCCGGTACGACATTCCCTAATTCCTTGGCGTGGTCATGGTAGTTGCGACCAATGCAGATTATTTTCATAAACTAATTTCTTGAGGCAAATCTATTACCGCACGAATTCGATTACTACTCTGCGGTCATGTGTACTCTCCTGTTTAGAGTCTCGATCGCCAAAGTACTTTGTGATGAAGCGATTGGGTGATAATCCACTGCTGATTAGAAAGCGCTTCACGGTATTCGCACGCTCTTGGGATAGGATGAGATTCTTGGCAGCATCACCTGTTTTATCGGCATAACCGGTAATAATCAAATTAAGTGATGGGTCGCGAGCCAGAATGTCTACAATTTCATTGAGTGCAAGCTTAGAACCGGCATCAAGGGATGTGGATGCTTTTGCAAAGTACACATTCATAGATGTAGGCACATTGCTCACCGTTACAGGTCGGAAGCGTTCAGGAGCCACCGTTGCATTACCACCATCTGCAATTGCATCACCGGTGTTCATCTGTACCAAGGTAAACACCATTTCTCTCAAGTCATCAATCTGTTTTTGCATGGCAAGACTTTTCTCGTCTTGCTGCATTTGCCATAATCGCAATTGCTCAGACCGCAATTCATCAATTTGTTTTTGCATGCCGTCTAGCTTTGCATTATTTGCTTCCAACAATTTAAGCACTTGAGCCGTGAGATTTGCCTCACTTGAAGTGGTGGTAGTGTAGGATTGGTCCGGTTTACCACTGATGGTTGTATTGTCCTTGAAGTTGATGAGTGCTATCGATTCATCGCTGAGTTTCACCTTGATAGGCTGCAATGGCTTATTTCGATCATATGAAAGATATTCATCGAGCAATTGCTTCTTGGCTCCTTCATCAATTAATGTTTCATCTATAGAAGAGACGACCATCAGGTTGTCATTTGAGAAGAAGCCCACCTCCATGTCAACCAACAACTTTAAATCGCTCAGTTCTTTTTGCAGATAAGTGCGCTGCATGTATTGCCGATCGGAATCACGGTTTGCATCGGCAGCAATATTGGTTTTACGAAAATCCAAGCGGTCGATGGCACTGATTTTATCCTCTACCATGCGCGAGAATCCCTTGAAGTCTTTCAATTTCTCGTAATCGTAAAAGTCAAGGACACCCAGCACAATATTGTTGAGGTCTTTAAGAGTTTCTTTTTTGCTTTTGCGCAGGCGCACATCATTGTCCACAATCTCTGCGCAACGGTCGATGTAAAGATGGAGATAAGAACCCACGAGCGATTGAAAATCATTGAGCTGGGATTTGCTGGCAGGCTCGTAATAATTGATGACGATGCGGTGTTCGGTCGTCTTCGTAGCTACGAAGTTCTCAGTTCCGTGCACGGTAGTATCGCCCAAGTAATGATTGATTACAGTCGTCTTTTGACCGTACAAAAATGTACAGCAAAGCAGCTGAATTATCAGAATAAGATAGGCAATCCGTGTCTGCATAGACGAAATTCAAAGATACGGTGAAACTCGATTGTCTCCGTAACTCTTGGATTCTTAACCGGCTGAATTACACACAGGATATGAACACGAAAGGCAATAAAAATCAGTGTGTTTTTCATGTATGTTTGTTTCACACTATAACGCTACATGCATGAGAAATCGAATCATCCTGTTGGCAACGCTTGCTTTGATGGTAAGTATTGCTGGCTGTAAGAAAGAGGAAAAATCCCAAGATGAACAGCCAACGAATCCGGCTGAAAATGCTCCTAAACTCATTTTCAAATTTGTTTTTGATTCAACACAGGTGCGACTCAATAACTTGGGGCAGCCTTCAGAAATACCTGCAGGGCATGGTGCCCAATCTCCACATTTCCGAAAAATCAGCCAGCACTATATTGAACTAGCAAATGACTGGAATCTCTTAGGAGCTGGGGAAGTATTGTTCCAAGGACATGAAACGACTCAAGGTGGTGCCACGGCTATTGACCATAACGCTTCGGTGAAAACCGGAAATGGTGAAGTGTTCTATTCAGTGCCATTGAGTTCTATTGAGCCGGGGAGTTATAAGTGGTTGCGCGTTTCGCTAGCTTATCAGGAATATGATATTGAGTTAAAATATGAAACACCGTGGGTTTCGGGTGTAACGACCGGTACAGTGGGTTCTTTCATTGGTTACCGCACTTATATCGACCAATACACCTTAAACGGACAAACCTATGTTCCTTCAGAAGCAACAGGAGGAGTAGGTAACCACCCACAGGGATATTGGGGATTCCAAACAACCATCTTGGGGCAAACCTTGTTTTTCGATGGTCAGGCTCCGGAAGGCGCAACCACTGTACCCAATCCGCTCTTTGCTACTTCTCCGATTCCTCAGGGAAGTTGCGTTGTAACAGGTCAGTTTGTGGATGTGAACCATGTAAACTCCCCATTGGTAATTACCGGAAATGAAACAGATGACATTGTTATCACTGTGTCCCTTTCAACCAACAAAAGTTTTGAATGGATAGAGGTAAATGAAGATGGTTACTTCCAACCGGATGCAGGCGAAAGTGTTGTAGATATGGGGATACGAGGTATGATTCCGATTGTCAATTAATTACATCGGGAAGTCGTTCCCGTTGTTGATATTGTGCCGCTCCACACGGATATTGCCAAGGATGAAACCGTTGGCGATGGAGATGAGTAATGACAACCACACGGCAGACCAAAACGAAGCAACGTGGAATCCAGGAACGATTTCAGCGGCTATGAGAATAATTGCGGCATTGATTACCAATAAAAATAACCCAAGCGTGAGCAATGTGGCCGGAATGGTGAGCAACACCAAGAGTGGTTTCAAGAATGCGTTAAGTACGGCCAATACTATAGCCGTAATGATGGCCACCCAGCCTTGGTCGAACCCGATGCTATCCATCAAATAATCAGCAATCAGCAATACGAGTGTGGTTGTGATGAGTTGGAAAAAGAGACGTTGTAATTTCGAGTTTGCCATGATGCAAATGTAAGCCATCGTGCAAACCTTGTTCACTTCTTCATTTTGCTGCTCTTGCCAGAGCCGATACCTTTGCCTACCAAATAAAAAACAACATGAAATTTTTCATCGATACAGCGAATCTCGACCAAATCAGAGAAGCAAATGATTTGGGAATATTGGATGGAGTAACTACCAACCCTTCTTTGATGGCGAAAGAGGGAATCACCGGTAAGGACAATGTGATGAAGCACTACAAAGCAATCTGCGAAATCGTAGGTGATGGCGATGTGAGTGCCGAAGTTATTGCTACCGACTTTGAAGGTATGATCAAAGAAGGAGAGGAGCTAGCAGAATTGCACGAAAACATCGTGGTGAAAATCCCAATGATAAAGGATGGTGTAAAAGCTTTGAAATATTTCGCAGATAAAGGCATCCGCACCAATTGCACGTTGGTATTCTCTGCCGGACAAGCCTTGCTTGCCGCTAAAGCCGGTGCGAGCTATGTTTCTCCATTCATCGGTCGCTTGGATGATATATCATTCGATGGTCTTGAGCTCATCGAGCAAATCCGAGTGATTTATGATAACTATGGTTTCGATACAGAAATCTTGGCGGCATCCGTGCGCCACCCGATGCACATCGTGAAATGCGCTGAAATTGGTGCAGATGTAATGACCGGTCCATTGAGCGCTATCATGGCTTTGCTCAAGCATCCATTGACTGATAATGGTCTTGCTCAATTCCTCGCTGACCACAAAAAAGCAAGTGAAAAGAAATAATCTTTTGATTTGGATAAATCGAAAACGGCTTCCAATTGGAAGCCGTTTTTCTTTTGTCTTATTGCTTGATAAGCATTTGAGTCAATGTTCTCCCAACTTCGAAACACATGCATCATTGAAATGATAGTCATACGTGATTATCTTCAAAAAATCTTTGTGAGGCTCATTAAAATATGCACATCTTCATTTCTTATGGAAAATCACTATCTCATAGACACAAGAAAAAGAAAGGCTACCTCTTGGAGATAGCCTTTTCGTATGAGAGTCGCTAAGAACCTTAGTTCTTTGCTCTGTGCTTATCAATTTGTCTTCTCAAAGCATCTACCGCAGTGTCGGTAGCTTCTTCGAAGGAGCGGCATTGTCTTTTT
>DATCJY010000060.1:0-62199 GCA_036562565.1 Flavobacteriales bacterium
GCATTGTTTGGACATTCAGGTTCACATGCACCACAGTTGATGCATTCATCGGTAATCATTATCGCCATAGCTTGTAGCCTTATCTAATTTTGCGCGGCAAATTTAATGCGATTAACACCATCAACAGACAATGGAAGTAAACAGAAGAGAAAGGCTCATCGGCACCTTTGCCCAATTAGGCAAACTCATGGGACATCTGGCGGCAGGCGAGCCCTGGCCGGGCTATGGCTGCGGACTTGCCCAAACCGAATACCAAGATTTTGAGCAACTCATTGCTACACACTTCCATTCCAACGGTTGGTTCACACCGGCCAATATCCGCAAGGCACTGGGGGCGTGGAGTACAGCGCTTTCTCCCGAGAATCTACAACAATGGTTAAAAAATTATCCTGAGGTTTCCGGAACATCGCGTCAGGTAGGAATTATCTGTGCCGGCAATATCCCCATGGTCGGTTTTCATGATGTGCTATCAGTCATCTTGGCCGGCCACAATGCGCTTATCAAGCTATCATCGGATGACAACAAGCTCATACCTAGCTTGCTCTTGTGTGCTGAAAAATGGGACCCTGAGTTGAAACAGCAATACCACATCATTCCGCAAAAGCTCAGCGGTTTTGATGCTGTAATAGCAACGGGCAGCAACAACACAGCACGCTATTTCCATTATTACTTCAAAGACATTCCGCACATCATTCGCAAAGGGCGTACAAGCCTTGCCATCCTTAGCGGTCACGAAACCGATGAACAGCTCACGGCCTTGGGCAATGACATCTTTGACTACTTCGGACTCGGTTGCCGAAGTGTGAGCAAAATTTACATCCCCGAAAACTTCGATCTCAACCGCTTCTTTGGCGCCATCTATCCGTTCAACGAGGTAGTGAACCACAACAAATACGCTAACAACTACGACTATAACAAAGCCGTGTGGCTGCTGAACAAAGAGCAATTGCTCGACAACGGATTCATTCTGCTCAAAGAAGATAAAAGCCTCGCCTCGCCCACCGGCAGTCTCTACTACGAGCGCTATGCTGACATCCAGACGCTCAATGCTCAATTGCAACAACAAGCAGAGCAAATACAATGCATCGTGGCTGAGGACAAAGTACCGTTTGGTCAGTCGCAGCACCCCGCCTTATGGGATTATGCCGACAACGTGGATACCATGCAATTCCTAGTGACGTTGTAAGTCATTTTGGGGAAGCAATTATTAGCTTAAAATGGCACATTCACACTCCGCGAGCCCATTACATTTGTAAACTTAGTTTGATAAAACAGAGAATGAAACAACTCTTCTTGATTGCCCTGACGGCTTTGGTACTCGCTTCATGCTCTACGGAAGTAGAAATGAATGCTCCGTATAAAAAGACCACCGTCATTTATGGTTTGCTAAGTGCGGATGAAAATGGAGACGGAGTATCCAACGCACTCGATACACAATGGGTAAAAATCAACAAAACTTTTTTAGGCGAAGGCGACAATACGGCCTATGCGCTCATACGCGATAGTCTGGAATATCAGGACTCTGACTTCGTCAAAAAAGTAGTACAACAAATCCACGATGGGCAGGTGGTACAAGAATTTCCATTGCACTCCATCGAGCTCAGCAACAAGGAAGTTGGAGGAGCCTTTTATGCTCCACTGCACACCGTGTATTACTTTATTCCTCCGGCCAATGGACTGAACCAAGGCGATAAATACCGCATTCTGTTGCAATTCACTGACGGACGCGAAGTATCTGCCACTACCGATATCGTCAACTTTTCGCAATTCATGTGGCAATCACCACAAGTAGGCTCCACGCTGAACCTTGCCCGAAGCAACTCCATCACACAGACTGTCACCTTCAATGAAAACGTGATGGTAAAATGGTATCCTGCTCAAAATGCCAGCATCTATCAAGGCACTTTGCGTTTCAATTTTACCGAGTACACCTATGCCGATGCGAGCTGGACAGGTCAACCCATTTCGGTTGAAGAAAAACACCTCGATTTTAATATCGGTTCAACCACCAAAACAAAAATTTCTCCATCCGGTCATCTGGAGCTTTATTTCAATGGCGAAGCGTTCTATACTTTCGTTGCAAATCAGCTAGAGAAAAAGCCCAATGTGCGCAGAGAAATCGGAACTTTCATAGATGGCAAAACACGCTGCTTTGATATTCGTCTGGACATCGGCAATGAAATCCTTGCCGATTATCTAAGTGTAAATACGCCATCTACGGGTATTGTTCAAGAGAAGCCTACTTATACCAATGTGGAGAACGGTTTAGGTTTGTTTGCTGGCCGAGGTACACAGATTCTCAAAAACCTTGCATTGGTATCCAGCAACAACAATGGGGTGTTATTGACCGGCAACTTGGATGCGTTCTTCTTGCCACAACTTGTGGACTTCAATTTCTGCGATCCCAATCCGGCCTCTGCATACTACTGCAACTTCTAAGAGAAGAGGGCGCTCTGTCCACATGTTCACAGCATGCACACCATAAAGTGTTACGGGACGCTGCATTGTGCAGAGCGGATGGATTAGCGTGCATCACAATCCGGTACTTTTACGCACATGATTTCAGTAGAAGAAGCTGCAGGCATCATTCTGGACAGCGCATCATTGGCGCTGACCGAAATACTTCCTTTTGAGCAATGTCTTGGTCGCACACTGGCACAAGACATCGTAGCGGATACGGATTTACCACCGTTTCATCGCGTAATGATGGATGGAATCGCCATCCGCTCAGCAGACTTAAACAATGGCACACGTGTGTTTGAGCTGAAAGGCATTCAACGCGCGGGGAGCAAACAGCAGCACTTGCCCGATGGCCCATGCGCGCTGGAAATCATGACCGGAGCGGTATTGCCTGAAAATGCAGATGCCGTCATTCCTTATGAAGAGATTGAAATCATCAACGGTGAAGCCCACGTGAGGATAAATAACATCGCAGCTCATAAGAATGTACATCTGCGCGGTACGGATAAAAAACAAGGAGATGTACTTGTAACGGCAGGCACAACCCTCAGCGCCATGGAGTTCGCCATAGCCGCTTCATCTGGGGCCACGCAACTCCATGTAAGACGCTTGCCGAGCATTCATATTTTCTCAACGGGCGATGAACTGGTGGAGCCTCACATCACGCCATTGCCGCATCAGATACGCAAATCCAATGTCTATGCACTGCAATTCCTTTTGCAACAGCATGGTTATCCTGCGAGCCAATCACACATGGCCGATAATGAGCAGGACGTGAAAGACGCATTGCAGCATGCGCTGGAGCGGCACGACATCATCATCCTCACAGGTGGCGTATCCAAAGGCAAGTATGATTTGATACCGGAAGCGCTGGCATCTTGCGGAATACAAAAGTGCTTTCACCGCATAGCACAACGGCCGGGCAAGCCGATGTACTTTGGTAAATCAAAAAAGAACATTGTGTTTGCATTGCCTGGCAATCCTGTATCTACCTTCATGTGTGCTGTGCGTTATCTACTTCCTTTCCTTTCCAAATGCAGCGGACAAGAAAACCGTCTGCGATTGCATGCACGGCTGACAACATCCGTAAAACCTCATCCTTCGCTTACGTACTTTGCTCAAGTAAAGATTTCATGCGATGAAGAAGGGCAATTGCTTGCAACTCCTGTTGCCGGCAATGGCTCAGGTGATTATTCAAGTCTCGCCCATGCGCATGCGTTTGCGCAAGTACCACCGGCCGCACATGCTATGGATGTGGGTTGTATAGTGGAGGTCTTTCCTTTCAAAAAATTTCTGGCATAAAAAAAACCGCACCTCTTGGAGATGCGGTTCATGTTATTCATCCGAGTCTTTTATTGAGCTGAGGGCTTGTAGTATTTCAACGCCTCAGGCATAAATTCTTTCAATGTAGTGATGCGTGTTTCATCACTAGGGTGAGTGCTCAAGATCTCCGGTGGGGCCTGTCCGCCAACAGCAGCCATGCGTTGCCAGAAACTAATTGCAGCTTCCGGATTGTAACCTGCCATAGCCATGAAGATGAGGCCCAATTTATCAGCTTCCGTCTCGTGGTTGCGGCTATATGCGAGGATACCAAGCTGCGAACCGATACCATAAGATTGAAGGAAGATATTTTGTGTCAAGGCAGGTTTTTCAGAAAGGGCAACGCTCAAAGCCATTCCTCCCAATTCAAGCGCAAGACCTTGGCTCATACGCTCATTACCGTGACGCGCAACAGCGTGTGCGATTTCGTGGCCCATCACCACTGCCAAGCTCGTTTCGTCTTGTGTAACAGGAAGAATGCCGGTGTACACCACCACTTTGCCACCGGGCATACACCACGCGTTCACGGTGTTGTCTTGCACCACATTGAACTCCCATTCGAAACCATCCACGCGTTTGGATTGCTTGTTATCGGCAAGGTATTTCTCTACTGCGTTTTTGATTTTATCACCAATTCTACGCACCATCACAACATTGCTGTTAGTGGCGGGCAAAACCTGATTGGTATCCAAAAACTCCCGGTAAGCCGTAAAGCTCATGGACATCATCTGGCTCTCCGGTAACAGGTTCAATTGTCTGCGGCCGCTGATGGGCACTTTGGCACAAGAAACAATAAAGGCTATCGTTCCGAGAACGAGGCCAACTGCCATGATTCTTTTCATACGAAATCTGATTTGTTAGATAGTTTATATCGTAAGCACATATTAAATATCGTGCCTACTGAATTTCAGCTGTAAGTCCACGGTCGTGAAGAGCGGTACACATTTTCTCGAGCTCTTTGTACTCACCGTTTTTGACCACACATTTCCCTTTGTAGTGGATGATGAGTGTGCATTGCTCTGCCTGGATCCATTCGTGATGACAGATTTCAACTAGGCATTGAATCACGTGGTCAAAAGTGTTCACATCGTCATTGTAAATGATGAGTTTGTGTTCTTCAACACTTTCTACATCAATCAGTACTTCCTCTTCGGTCTGTGTATACCAAGACATAATCACTTCGTTATTAAGCGTACAAATGTAAAATGAACCACTTTAACTCTGTCGAAATTCTTTTATGTCTTAATGTGTATCAGTCATACATAAACTCCCAAGCGGTGCGGTAGGCCCCGATGCGCTCCACATAGTCGAGGAACTTGGAATAGAATTTATCGGTTCCGAGTGTTGCGCTGTCACCAATGATTACCAGCTTTTTACGTGCTCGTGTCATTGCCACGTTCATTCTGCGATAATCCTTGAGGAAACCGATATCGCCTTCTGAATTGCTCCGCACCAAGCTGATGTAGATGATATCGCGCTCTTGTCCCTGAAAGGAGTCGATGGTATTGACCACCAAGTACTTCTCATTGGCAAATTCAGACTGCAACAATTCCACCTGTGCACGATAAGGTGAAATAACGCCAACGGACTCTTTTTGCAACCCTGAGGCTTTGAGTTGCTCAAGGTGTTTGCGCACGATGGTCACTTCCTCTTTGTTGCACAATGATTCATTGCCTTCACCGGGTTCTTCATCAAATCCGCAGCCGGCAGTATCAATGAACTCCAGTGGCATCGTGGCAAAAGGCAAGTTCCAATCTGCCACCGATGGATGCGCTTCGAGTTTACCGTTGTAGAACTGTTCATTGGAGAACTGCATGATTTGGGCGTTCATGCGGTATTGTGTTTTGAGCAGGCTCACTTCCTTATGCCGCTCGATGGCCTTTTCAAGCAAGGTCACTGCCAAACCTTGCCTTGCGGCCTCTTGGCTCTTGATGGTGGGCGGCAATTGATATGGGTCTCCGGCCATAATCACTTTTTCGGCCCGTTGTATTGGAACCCAAAGGCCCGGCTCAATGCCCTGCCCCGCTTCATCAATCACCACGGTACTGAATCGTCTGTTAGCCAAATAGTCCGATGTTGAACCAATCAAAGTGCAGGCAATAACCTGTGCATCGTCCAAAACCTTTTGAACCAAGTAGTTCTCAAGTTCGCGTGCTTCTGCATTGAGATAGCGAGCTTCTTTGAAAATCAACTTGCGCTGCTCGGCTTCTTCCCTACCAAAATTGCGTTTGTACTTGCCGCCCATTTTGCGCAATTCCGTAGCGCGCTTTTTGAGTTCTTTGATTTGCTTGAAATCCTTTTCCGCTTGCAACAAGACATCCAGCGTGAGTGCGGTATTATCCGTTTCCACCTTTGCCAGATTGCCCACACGCACCACCTTCAAACCCTTTTTGTGCAAGCTTGCCGCGAGGTAATCCGTGGCTGCATTGCTGGGAGCACACACCATGATTTGCTTCTCCTCTTTGAGCAACTCCACGATGGCATGTACCAGTGTGGTGGTTTTTCCCGTCCCCGGAGGCCCATGCACAATGGCCAGATCCTCTGCTTCACAAATGGCCTTGAGCGCTTCCTGTTGTGATGTATTGAGCACAGGAATGGAGGCAACGTTCTTAGGGTGAAACGAAAGATTTTTATAACCCAGTATTTTATCACGGAGTTCTTTGGGGCGCCCCTTATCTACATTGATGAAGAAGTTGAGTGCCTTGAACATTTCCTCATACGTTCGGTCATCAAACAAGAGGTTGACGCCAATCTTACCGAGGTCAAGCCATTCGGGTAATTCATCGGCATAGAATGAAATCTTCATGCGCTGGTCATCCACGTATCCAATGGTTCCAGCGATTTTTTCTTCCTCATAACCATCAGCAGCGGTAAAAAGGCTTACAGGAGATGCCGATGTGAATTTGTGCTGGAGCTTATCACCCAAATTGCGCTCCACCACGATATAGGGATAGGCGCCCAAGCCATATCCAGTCTCTACAATCCGCAGCGGGAACCACGTGATGCCATTCTTTTTACGTTCGGCAATGCTTGACTTCTTCAGCCACGCATCGTGTTGTTCGAAGTCTTCGCGTTGCTCCACGCGCAGTGCCGAGGCCAATTTTCCGAGTTCCTGAGCTGCTTCCATGCTTCTTTGAGTTCAATTATAAAAAGGACCGCAAAGAAAAACGGCTTCCATGAAAGGAAGCCGTCTTCATTGGATCTATTCTTAACAAAATCGTTATCGCACGAGTTGGAAATATCCGGCAAGTTTTTCTTTGTCTGAGCCTTTGTTGATTTCCACGATATAGTAGTAAATCCCTTCAGGCAATTCCTCAGCGCTCCAGTTGTTACGGTAGTCTTTGCTTTCGTAAACTATTTTGCCCCATCTGTTGTAAACCACCAAAGTGCTACCCGGATACTCCGTGATGGCGTTGATCTGGAACATATCGTTCTTGCCGTCACCATTTGGAGTAAAGATGTTAGGAGCGTAAATATCGCATGGTATGACTTCTACCCAGAATGTTGTAGGCGAAAAGAAATGACATCCCGGTTCAATGACATGAACTTGGTAAAAACCGATTGTGCCAACTTCAATGGCTCTGTTAATCTCATCCTCCAATGGAACATAAACCACATCATCCGGAGAATAGTTCCATTGATACAAGTAATTGTCACTATCAAGAGTTGGAGCGAACAAAGTTCCTGTTTCACCCAAACATATACGGATGGAATCATTCATCGCAAATGGTGGATAAGCAGGAACAATGGCAATAACAGTATCTCTTACCAAACATCCGGGATCATCAGAAGGATAAACAGACAATACAAACGCTGTTGTCTCTTGGAATGCATCCTCTCCAATAGTAGGAGTAGCGATGTTCGCATTGTTCAAATATGCAGTATTGTTCCAAGAATAAGTATAAGTAATGCTTGGTTGAGGGTTGGTAACAACACCTTGCAAAGTCACTTCATCCCCACAGTAATAAAAATCATCACCGGCAGAAATAATCGGTCCTTCATAAGCTACCACATTGATCGATTTTGAATAAACGCAACCGTGGTTATCGATGGCTACATAGGTGTAGTTATGTGAACCCGGATTAGCAGGAACCACTACAACCGTATCGCAAGTGGCACCGTGATCCACGATATTTTGACCTAGCCAATAAGTACTGTCGCAACTTGCACCAAAGGTTGGAGTAAATGAAAGGTCGTCATCCAACAAATCAGGGTTGAACTTAACGTCCCAACCAAACACATAACCATTATCAGAGCTCAAATAGTCGCAGATTGTGATTACCCATGGTCCATTGAGCGGACATCCAACCAAGGCATTCCAGTCACCCACTGCGGAATAATCACCCGGGATAATACTGCTACCGGTACCGCCACTACATGGTTGAGTAACGGTTTGCAAATGCTGAGCGGTTGTTCCGGCAAGCGTTGGGTTGCTTGAATAAGGTGAGAAAGTATAATAAGCAGGGTTTCCTTGGAAAGATGGCATAGCATCATTATCACAAGGCTCTCCTAGCCATTTTCCGGCCCCACCTTGGCTGTGTAATGCCAATGAAGAACCGTCAGGACAAATGACGGTGATTGTCAAGTCACCGATGTAGGAGTGCTCCATATTGAGACCAAAGGACACGATGTCATCCAAGCTTTCTACCACCTGATTGTTTGCAAAAGCAGTAATGATAAGCGTATCACTGAAGCATTGTCCCACTTGGTCAGGCACATAAATAGCACCTCCGAAGTCAACGATTGGAATCGTGTTCCAGTTGGTTCCTATTACAGAACCACTGAGCTCCACCTCTTGCCCTACGCACACATAGTAGTCTTCTGAGACAGCCGTAATAGTTGGCAGTGTAGCAACTTTTACAATAACATTGAGCAAGTGTACACTTGTACATCCCATATCGTTTGTTACAAAGACATTCACCTTATAGGCCCCCGGCACAGTGAAGAGTTTATCTACTGTTGGCCATGAGGTGGTGTTGGTAGTACCATCACCAAAGTCCCACACTACGCTTTGGAAAGATGTATTGTTTGGGAAAAAGGTTCCGCTTGCGTCAAAGGTGATTGTTTCATCTTTACAGATAAGCAACTCTGCGGAGGTATCCTCACCCTCTACCTGAATGGTAGGAACAGGTTTGGTACAAGGAGGTCCACAAGAAATGATGGCGGAGAAATTTCCTACTGATGCATCGCTGTTACTTGTAAAATGAATGGTGAGACAACCGCTGGGGTTGGATGAAGTGATATCCAACAAATACAATTGTTCGCCTGTAAAGCCGCTGGCTCCACCCACTCCATTGACAATGATGGGAGGGAATGATGTGTCCGGACCGTCATGGATAACAATCTTGTCACCTGTTCCCAAAATGGCCGTAGTCCAATAAAGGTTCAAAATTGTCTCCGGAGCTTCAGGACAAATGGTGAGTACCTCGTCCATGCCTGCGCTGTAATCACCTGCTTCGTTTCCATCGTACAAGTAATCATTACAAGCATTCGCCATTTCATCGGTAATTGACACTTGTGCCACCGAATCCACGCACACCCAATTGAATAGACAAAAGGCTAGGAGTATGTATATCTTATTATTCATAGTCTCAATAAATTCGTTGGATTACTTGGTTTTGTTAAGCTTTCGCTGATTTGCGATGTATTGGCTGTAAAACCGGTTGATGGTTGCTTGTGAATGCAACTGCACCACGTTGTTGGTACCATCAATCACAAAAAGTTGAACAGTCTCAGGCAATGGCTCGAAAGTATAATTCAGTGGATTGAAGTTTTCGGGCGTCAATTGGTTTATATCCAGAGCGGGCGCCCCCGGTTTCAAATAGGAGGAAAGTAACGGAAGCCCTTCGGTGGATTTTCCTGGAATGTGAACTACACACGCATTATCTACATAGAAGTTCAAATATTCCAATTGGGTAGATGGCATTGCAGCGATTTCTGTAGCTGTGAATGACTCGGTTACTTTGGGATGAGGTTGGGCGGCCTGACAGATACCCGCTAAGGCCATGAGGGCAAACACACCACTCAAGAATAGTTTTCTCATTTTCATTTTTGATAAATACTTTTCGCTAAGGTTGATGACAAATCTAATGAAATCAAAGTTGTCCGCAACGCAACATTTTATCTTGCGCCCTCAAATAAAAGAAACAACTTTCCTATTTGTCTTATGAAATTGAGTGAAGTAACAAACTCTGTTCTGGAAAAAGAATGGATGGATTTACCTCGATATATCTATAAGGATGACAAAAACTGGATTCCCTATATAAAGCAAGATATCGCAAGCATCTTCGACCCGAAGAAGAACAAGCTCTTCCGTGACGGACAAGCGAAGCGTTGGGTATTATACAATGCTGAAGGCCGCGCCATTGGGCGTATTGCGGCCTTCATTGCCAAAAAATACTGTGACGGACAAAAGCAGCCTACCGGTGGAATCGGCTTCTTTGAGTGCATCAATGACGATGCTGCAGCCAAACAATTGCTGGATGTTGCATGTGATTGGCTCAAATCTCAAGGCATGGAAGCCGTTGACGGGCCTATCAACTTCGGAGAAAAAGAAGCTTACTGGGGATTGCTCGTGGAGAATTTTACGGATATGAGCAGTTTCCGCATGAACTACAACCCACCCTACTATCAGCGATTCTTCGAGAACTATGGCTTTAAGACCTTCTATGAGCAAATCTGTTATAAACGTGATTTATATGTTCCAGCTCAAGAAGTATTTGTGAGGAAGAGTGATGCCCTTATGGCTACAGGAGAATTCTCCGTGCGCAACATGCGGGGCAAATCGCTGAACGAAATTGCCGAGGCATTTGTAACGGTTTACAACAATGCCTGGGCCGGCCATCTCGGGTTCAAAAAAATGCAACTCCAGCAGGCACAACGCATCATGCAAAGCATGAAACAAGTGATGGACAAAGACATTCTCATTTTTGCTTATCACCACGACAAACCCATAGGCTTCTATATCAACCTGCCTGAAGTAAACGAGTTCATGCAACACGTAAATGGCAACCTCAACCTCTGGGGCATCATCAAATTCCTTTATCACAAGTGGTTCAGCAAGCGCCACACGATGGTAGGACTGGTATTTGGGGTTGACCGTGCCTACCATGGCCGCGGAGTGGAAGGTGCAATGATAAAATTCTGCGAACAAAAGGTGGTTCCACTGAACCGATACAAGGAAACCATCCTGACTTGGATAGGCGATTTCAATCCGAAAATGATCCACGTTGCAGAGAATTTGGGTGCAAAACCCTACCGAAAACTGATTACTTACCGCAAACTTTTTGATGAAAACGCAGTTTTTGAGCGTCACCCCATTTTGAAATAAATTGATTTTTACCCAATTAAAAATCTTTTTAGAAAATTCTTTCAGAAAGGTTGCGAATGGAAAATCTGCCAGTATATTTGCGCCCGCTTTTCAAAGGAAACGCGACAACAACAAAGTTGATTCCGTAGCTCAGCTGGTAGAGCAATACACTTTTAATGTATGGGCCCTGGGTTCGAATCCCAGCGGAATCACTTAATTTTGGTAGAAGAAAAACGGAGGACAGTTAGAAGGCTGTCCTCGTTTGTTCTTCATAAATACCAAGATTCGCCCTGGTGGTGAAATTGGTAGACACGTACGTTTGAGGGGCGTATTTCGCAAGATGTGCTGGTTCGAGTCCAGTCCAGGGCACCCCGGTTTACGTGCAACAGCTCAACTGTTGTATTGCATAACCAAAAAGACTCCTGTCCTAGAAAGTAGGATGAACTTTTTAAAAAACCGCTCCCTCACTTGAGCGGTTTTTTTTATTCCCTTTCTCTTTCTCTTCCTCCCTTCACACACGCGCTAGCTCTTGGCTCAAGCTATATTTGCTGCCTGCATTTCAAAAACGCACCACATTTTATTTGTCCCATTATGAATTACCTCTCGGTCGAAAATCTTTCAAAGTCATTTGGCATCCACAGTCTCTTTGAAGATTTGTCGTTTGGGATTGACAAGGGGCAAAAAGTCGCACTCGTTGCGCGCAATGGTGCCGGCAAAAGCTCACTCTTTCGCATACTGGCAGGACTGGATACACCGGACTCCGGCACAGTGACCTATAACAAAGAAGTAAATCTCGGCTTCTTGTCGCAAGAGCACGGTTTGGACAATAACAAGACCATCCTTGACAACATCTTCTCTGCCAACAGTCCGAAAACACGAGCTATTGCCGAGTATGAAAAAGCGATATTGAGCAATGATGAGAAGGCCATGCAGCTTGCTCATGATGCCATGGACCGCAACAATGCATGGGATTATGAAGCACGTGCACGTGAGGTTCTAGGCAAGCTTGACATTCATGACCTAGAGCGCATCACGGGCAGTCTCAGTGGTGGACAAAAGCGCAGGATAGCATTGGCCAAAGTACTCATTGAAGAACCGGACCTTGTATTGCTGGATGAGCCTACCAACCATTTGGATCTTGAGATGATTGAATGGTTGGAAGAGTTCCTCTCGCAGAGCAATATGACCATCTTCATGATTACGCACGACCGCTATTTCTTGGAGAACATCACAGATGAAATTCTGGAACTCGAAAACAAAACGCTTTATCGCTACAAAGGCAATTTCTCCTATTACTTGGAGAAGAAAGCCGAACGTGAAGCATTGGAAGAATCGACTCGCGAGAAACAGATGAACCTCTACAAGCGCGAGCTGGAATGGGCACGCAAGATGCCTCGAGCACGCAGCGTGAAGAGCAAGTCGCGCATGGATAGTTTTCACGAGCTAAAGGAAAGCCTCGTACGAAGCAATGACCCTACAGCGCTGGAGTTGGAAATCAACATCAGCCGTATGGGGAGCAAGATTGTGGAGCTGCATAACGTGCGCAAAAGTTTTGGTGAAACCAAAATTCTTGATGGATTCAGCTATGTATTCAAGAATAAGGAGAAAATCGGCATTGTAGGCCGTAACGGAACCGGTAAGACCACCTTTCTCAACTTGATTACCCAACAAATACAACCCGATGGCGGAAAAGTAGTCGTTGGGGATACGGTGGTATTTGGATATTTCTCCCAAAATACTGTTCCGGTAAAAGAAGGATTGCGTCTTTTGGAAGCCGTGAGAGAGGTGGCTGATTATATTCCTTTGACAAAAGGCAAAACCATATCGGCTGCGCAAATGCTGGAGCGCTTCATGTTTCCGCGGCATCAGCACAGCACACTGGTAGAAAAACTCAGCGGTGGTGAGCGCAAGCGTTTGCAATTGCTCCTTGTGCTGATGAAGAATCCGAACTTCCTCATCCTGGATGAACCCACCAACGACCTTGATGTCTTCACGCTTGCAGCACTTGA
The DNA here is from genome assembly GCA_036562565.1 of Flavobacteriales bacterium. Taxonomy (GTDB): domain Bacteria; phylum Bacteroidota; class Bacteroidia; order Flavobacteriales_D; family Sanyastnellaceae; genus DATCJY01. The sequence continues at coordinate 13,099 of DATCJY010000060.1, forward strand.
AGAATATTTGCTTTACTATCCGGGTTGCCTGCTCATTGTGAGTCACGACCGCTACTTCTTGGATAAACTTGTGGACCACATGTTTGTACTCGATGGTGAAGGCAAAGTGCGCGACATACTGGGCAACTACGATGCCTACCGCAAGGTGGAAGAGCAAATCGCTTTACAAAAATCCCAAACGAAGAAAGAAACTGCTGCTAGCGAAAAGCCAATAGAGAAAAAGGAAACTCCCAAAACGCGGATGTCTTTCAAAGAGAAACACGAGTTCAACCAACTGGAGAAAGAGCTACCACTCCTTGAGCAAAAGAAAGCTGAACTGGAAGCCAAGCTACAGACCGCAACAACAGACCATACAGAGCTCACCAAGATCACAGAAGAACTGGGCAAGGTTGTGGAAGAACTCGATACGAAGACCATGCGTTGGTTAGAGCTCAGTGAGCTCGACCAATAGAATGGCCTTACAATTGAATACCTATAACGAGGACATCATCCACTTGCTCTTCATTTCCCTTCCATTGATTGAAGTAGAAATTGAGCATGCCTTTCTGCTCTGAAATTGGTACTTCTGCAAATTCCTGAAGGATCCGCTTGAACTGTTTTTTACCGATTTTCTTACCACTCTCACCTCCGAACTGCGCATAGTATCCATCGCTGGTGAGATAAATGCGATCGCCTTGGTTATATACAATATAACGTGACTCAAAAACTTTCTCCTTACCAGATTTATTAGCGCCAAGCGAAAATCTGGAAGCTTCTATTTCTTGCAGCTTGTTGTCCTTTACATAAAACAATGGACGCAAAGCACTGCAATAAGAAATGACCTGCAAGTCGGTTTCAATCACACAAAGAATGATGTCCATGCCATCATTCAAATCCGATTGCTCATTACGGATATGCAATGCCGAACACAGGCCTTTGTCCACAAAGCGAAGAATTTCAGCGGGGTCTTTCAGTTTGTATTCACCAACGGCTCTGTTGAGCAATTCGTGACCTATGATACTCATGAATGCTCCGGGAACACCGTGGCCTGTGCAATCGACCGCTGCTATATAATGCAAGTTATCAGCCTTGTAATACCAATAGAAATCACCACTTACAATACTCGCTGGCCTGAAATAGATAAAATGATTCGGGAATGATCTTGCCAAATCCGTTTCAGTAGGAAGTATAGCGTTTTGAATGCGTTTGGCGTAATTGAGACTGTCGGTTATTTGTAAGTTCTTATAGCGCACTCTTTCAAATGCGCGCTTCATATCACGCGTGCGCTCATCGACCTTCTGCTCCAATCGGTCATTCAAAATGCGCAATGCCGCTTCAGAACGTTTGGCCTCGGTAATATCGTGCAGGTTGATGAGGTAACCTTTGATATTGGGATCTCCAAGAAGATTGTTGACCAACCCTTCCAACCAAATATAATGTCCTGAGGGATGTTGAATACGCAATTCAAGTTGAACTGGAGTCTGTCCGTTGCGCTTAGAGCGATTCAGAGTTGACAATAGTTTGAGGCGATCTTCTTTGACGATGCTATTCAATACTGAATTAAAAGTCAGTTTTTGTAAACTCTCAATACCGCTAATACGCCCAACAGACGGACTGGCATAAGTCACATGCCAATTTTTATCCAATAAGATGATTGCATCATAATTGTTTTCAATCAAAGCACGGAACCGTTGTTCACTGACCGCCAGTTTCATCTCTGCTTCGCGGCTTTCGGTAATATCATAGATGATACCAAGTACCCTCACCGGGTTATCATACAAATCATATTCATATCTGCTCTCGGAGTATACATACCGAATGCGGCCATCCTTTCTGCGAATGATTCGGTAATAAACAGCTGAAGTGCTTCCTACTTTGGAAGTATGGATGGTTTCTCTCACCAGAGCCACATCATCCGGATGGATATAATCCAATAGGGTATCAATCTTTATATCCGTCAAAGAGTTCACCGGAATTCCGACCAGACGATAAACCTCTTCTGACCAAATAGTAACACCTGAGGCAAGGTCCACCTCCCAACTGCCAAGGCGAGCAATTTGCTGCGCTTTCTTAAGCCTGATTTCATTGAGTCTTCGCAGTTCCTCGGTTCTTGCATGATGACGTTCCTTTACAAATAAATCCAGAGCAAATGAGATATCATTCACCGCTTCATGAAGTAAAGAGATTTCACTTTCATCAAAAAAATTCACCGTGTGAGCATTGAAACAAATACATCCAATAGTTACACTTGATTCTTTCAATGGAAAAATAGCTGAGGATTTATACTCCATACGCTTGGCTTCCTTACCTAGCATACCTCCTTCAGCCTCTTTATCGAAATCATTGAAAAGAACATAATTTCCATGGCGGAATACCTGCGTATATAATTGCGGCCATTGTGTTTCATTGTTATAATCAATGTCTTGATAGCGCCATAAGTTGCCATCGTCAATGCCTCGCTGATTCACACAATTCAATACCCGCCCTTCATGCAGAAGGGCAATCCACACAGAGTGAAATTTGCCGTACTGAATGGCAATGTCACAAACTCTATCGAACAATATTTTCTGGTCGCGTACTTGTACAATGGTCTGATTAATTTGACTAATAAAAGCATAGAGTCTATTGCTTTTGATTAGCCTTTCTTCTGCAACTTTCTGAGGAGTTATATCTCTGTAAGTCACTACAAGGCTCTTAAGGTCCTCATTGTGCAATTGGTTATTGAATATCGCATCCAGCCACACATAATGTCCATCTCTGTGGCAAATACGGAACATGGTGCGAACGGGAACTCCGGGATTTTGCAAGGCTTCCTGCCGTGTTGCCACAACCTTCTCCACATCCTCGGGATGCACATTGCCCATGTTGTGTCCACTTTTTCTTTCATCCAATGTCCAGCCCGTGATGCGTTCAGCAGCAGGACTTCGGTAAACCAACTCCATATCCTTTGAGAAAAAGGAAACAGCATCGAAATTATTTTCCACTACTGCTTTGAACCGGATTTGACTCTTTAATAAATCAGCTGTTCGCTCACGCACCTTCTCCTCCAGTTGAAGGTTGAGCAGTCGTAGCTTTTCAGCTGTATCACGTCTTTCCAAGTCCGATATATTCAACAAACGAGACAGGTACCAGATGAACAAGAAGAAGAACGTACACAATCCCATGATGACAATGGCCAGCGACAGCTCCACACTGGAGAAATAAGCATTGTACATGGTTAATCCAACCAATCCCAACACAATAGGCATCACAAGAATGAATGGCAGTAACACGCGTGCCATAATGCCACCCGCATATTTGCTGGAAAGCGTATTCATAAAGGCACTCTTGTGATTGTACAACATGAGAATGGTAGAGAACATGAAAAGAGCTATCGCAGTCTGAATAGACATTGGAGAATACGTTTCTATCAAATAGAACTCCTTGACGCGATAGATATACCCGGTAATAGAAAACACGGATAGAATAAAAACAAGCAAAGCCAAGAAGTTGGCGATAGCGCGATAGCGATAACTTGAAGAACGAATGAGCAAAATAGAACAAGCGAGCAAACCAATGCACACGCTTGCCAACATTCCCATCCGACTTGTGACATACTCACTTCCGTCTAAGAAATCTAGCTGGAAGAGAAAATAATCGATACCGAATCCTACATTGAATGTGAGTTCCAGAACCCTGAGAAACGTGATGAGCAAAGCAGCAGAAGCAGTGATAACACCAATGATTCTATTTCTTCTGCTTTCATTGCGTCTGGATAATACTAAGGCGAATGAAACGGCACACAAAAAAAGGGCAAACGATGTAACAGGATTAATTGCTACAAGTTGCTTTGCCGGACGCTTCAGTACATCGATATCAAATACCCACCCGAAAAAACCCAGAATGGATATCAAGGTTACGATAATGAGTATGACAAGTGCATACTTCTTGACAGATCGTTTTAGTACATTTCGTTTGAGGAAATAACCCTGTCCATTTGTCAATTTCCACGCCATGCTCTCTCCAATGTAGTTTAAAATTGATCTCTGTTTCGGAAAGGGGTATCCGAATCACCATACCACAAGCGCTTATCTCCACTATCATCACGAGACAAGCGTTACTCAATCAGAAGCTAATCACAGTGTTGGAATGCCGCAATAAGCTTTAGCAGATACAATCAAAATCATTCATCAACACTACGAAAATTGATAGAATGACCCTTCGGAAATTCCACAAGTTAAATTTCCGAGAATTCAAAGGTATGATTTCATTCTTTAAAGAGAGATATAAGTGGTTGTTATATAACAATTATTGGAAGTGTTATTGCACGGATGATGCCTCTTTATTGGATGAAACTTCAAGAAAATTAATGACTGGATTTGCATACATCTGCAATAAAATCTCTCTTGCGGATGCATTTAAATTCTCCTTTGGCAATCCCAGTTTTTTGCGCGACAAGGACAGTTTGATAACCTGTCCACGGATATAATTGCTGAATGTGATTTGTTGTATTCGACTGTATTTATCACGGAATTCTTTTCTTCCGTGGAGCATATCATATGCTATATAATTGGTTGGCCATAGTTTGTAGATTTCATACATCTGATGATTGATGGCCTCGCTCAACACACGAATCTTTTCATTCTTGTTGGTAATGGTCTCCATGAGCTTATAGGTTTCAGTAAGCTCACGACCAACAGCTATGTGCACACGCCCCTTATGACCGGTAATACCGGTAATCATGGAATAAAAATCTTCATTCGGCTGCTTCTCATATGAGCCATAAATCCTTTTGTGAAGCAGCTCATTAGTCTTGAGCAGGTCACAAGGATCATACTCATAGCTCACACACATAGGGAGGAGATTGAGTGTGCGCAAACCGTCTTCGATTGTACCGTCATAGCTCAACGTAAACATCTTCAATAGTCCGGTGCTTGTTTTATCATCACCATCCTTGCTTCGGCCTTCGCGGTGTGCAATCCAAATGGAAGTATTTCTGCGGGTAATAGTGTCGCGGATATAATTGCTCAATCGGAGTGAGTAATAGAATATCTCCTTGGCGTTCACATCACGGTTCACAATAAAATTCTTATTGGAGCGCACGATATCCTTTACGACTTGTGTTTTGAGCAAGTTATCTCCAATAGCAATCTCAGTGGTTTCATAACCACGTTCCATGAGGCTCACATTAAGGAAAGCACTGTCGAGAATAATATCGCGGTGGTTACTGATAAAGAGATAGCCTTTATTATGCTCAATGCTTTCAATATTGCTAAAGCTCAATCCACTCGTGGTCATTTGAGTAATGACCTTCACTGCAGGTGCGCTCACCTCTTCCTGAAACTGTTTCAGATTCTTGACATCCATAAAGATGCGCTTCACCTCGGACTTAGTGAGACCTGGATAGACCCAGCGCATCATTTTCATCAACATCGGCTCTTGAAGCAAGCGAGCAATGGCTGCTTGTAACTCCTCCTCATTGTAAGGACGGATATCATCAAAATTATGGACGTCAATCGGGGATTCTTGCATAGGCGCAAGGTATCAAAAAAGGCAAGCGAAATCCATAGCTCACCTACAAGGCGATTTGTACACATTGGCCTCCGAGCGCCAAGTTGACTCCTCACAACCAGGCTTATGCAACAGAGCGTTGTTTAGCAAATGAGGCATGACTCAGCCATGGAATTCCTGATCGAAATTCACTCAACACCAATGCACGCACTTCAAACTCAGGCTCTATCACCTCAAGAATCTCATAGCGTGTACCGTTACCTACAGAAGTGAAGTAACCATCTTCATCGTCATACATACTGCAACATACCGTTTGCAACCCGATGCGACTGTGATGTTCAAACAACAAACGAATGATCACCGTATCCGGTGAGTTGAGGTAACCGGCAGATGCAACATATCCGCGATAGACAATCTGTTCAATGTGCTGAAGATGATTGCGCAACACCAGCTTCGTGCCGGCTTTGAGTTCTGCAAGATGGCGCGTGTTCAAGTATTTTGGATCTAACGTTTTCATGGCCTCGAAGAACCATGAGTTCGTTGTAATCTATTTACAGTGACTACTCCCTGAGAATTTTTTCCAACTTCCTTCCTTTAGCAAGTTCATCCACCAGTTTATCCAGATAACGTGCTTGACGGGTCAATGGGTATTCTATTTCTTCGATACGGTAACCACATATGGTACCGCTAATCAAAGATGCTTTCGGATTAAGCTGAGCCCGTTCAAAGAAGGTTTCAAATGTTACACGCTCATCAATGAGTTGTTGCAATTGCTCTTCGTCAAATCCGGTGAGCCATTCAATTACCTGATGAAGTTCTTTCTTGGTTCTTCCCTTCTTCTCCACCTTGGTCACATAGTGCGGGTACACCGATGCGAAAGTCATCTTGGCAATGCGATTGTCCTGTTCAGCTGTCACTTTCATGGTACAAAGAGTTGCGTGTGATGACTACAAAACTATATGAACCATTGCTTGGTATTACATTCATTCACTCTATCTTTTCCTATTTGTTGCCATGTGGCAAGAACGCTATCGGTTATAAGAAAAAAAAATCCACCTCACAAGGAGGTGGATTTTTATCTGGTGTAATCAGGGATGATTACTCTTTAATCACTTTGAGGGTTTGGATGCCGTTGGCAGTTTTCACTTGGATGAAATACATACCGGCAGCATAGCTGGCCAAACTCAACTGATAGTGTGAGCTCTCAATGGTGAACTGTTCGATGATGCGTCCATTGCTATCCATTATCACAGCTTGAGACATGTAAGCGCCCTTGAGTGTCACCTTGTCTTGTGTGAAGCTTGGATAAACAATGAGTTGTACAACATTGTTCTCTTCCACACTACTACACTCTTCTACTTCAAGAGTAATAGTTGCGCTACCATCAAGTTCACAAGCACCGTTTCCAGTTACAGTATAGGTAATGGTGTGGTTACCGAGTGCAACTCCGTTCGGGTTGAACATATTGTTGCTCACACCTGTACCACTCCATGTACCACCGGCTGGTGTACCACCGCTCAATGCGATTGGATCGGCATCGGAGCAAACGACAGTAGAACCGGACCAATCAATTGTCACTACTACAGGAGCCGGGCTCCAAACATTCGCGTTGTTGTCATCGCAATCATCGTTTGAAGTAACATAACCTTCAGGAGCAACACAAGCTTGAATTGATTGTGCCGGGTTACCATGTCCGTCTCCATCAGCATCTAAGTAGAAAGTGCTTGGTGTATTGAATTGGATGGATAGTGCGCTGACAGCCGGAGGACATGCATTATCTGTTAGTGCTGTCAAAGTAAGTGTAACAACACTTCCCAAGTCAGCAGCAACAGGAGTATAAGTCGGGGTGAGAGAATTTGCGTTGGTCAATGTACCGGCACCGTTATGGGTCCACTCAAAGCCAACCGCACTGCTTCCTGTAGCATCGCTGATAGTAATCGCATCTATATCACACACCACCATATCGCTACCCGCATAAGCAGAAGCACCAATCATGAGATTCAACACAGCGGCTTCTGAGGTGACATTGCTACAACCGTTTTGAACAACTACACGGTATTGATAGCCGTTCATACCTGCTACCATGTTTTCGATGTTCAATGTAGCAGAGTTGCTTCCTGAGTAGATAGCATTGTCCATTACATCTTCCCAGCTGATACCCTCATTGGTAGAGAATTGCCATTGGTAAACAGCTGAAGTACCGGTGATACCAACGGTCATCACTGCAGAAGCATCGTTGCCGGAGCAAGTTGTTACATCAACCGGTTGAGCTACGATTGCCAGTGGCATACAAACACCGAGAGCAGTGTAATCATTACCATGCAACGGAGCCGTTGCTTGAGTATTGGTGCCACCTGCAGGAGTATAGATGATATTGTTTACTGTATCAACATGTCCACTTACGATTGACCAGTTGCTACCGTTCCAGCGGTTTGGTGAAAGATCTCCTTCGCTTCCTACAACATCACCTTCACGATAGTAAAGTTGAGCAGAGTATGCATAAGAAGCCATACCGCTTGCCACATCAAAGCTCCAGTAGCGCTGAATGTGTGCTTCGTTGAGGTCTGCGTTTGGATGTGCTTCGTTGGTTACTCTTACACCAAGACGACCGTTCGCGTTGCTTGTGAAGCTCAAAATTGCCGGTGAGTATTCATCTTCAGTTCCAACCGGGAATACATATGGGTTCACCAATGAAGCTGTAGCCGGTACCTGACGATACAAACGTCCTGTTCCATTGGTTACAATCATGTTGTTATCACCAAATGTTCCATTGATGACGTTGCCTTGAGCAGACAAAATCAAATTATGATCACCCAATTTCACAACGGAGTTGTTCAGGGTAAGTGCATTGGTTGTACCGGTCAATGTAAGAGCGCCTTCGTTTGTAACAACGGCATTGTTATACTCTGCATAAACCGCAGTAGTACCAATAGCCATTACGGCAGTACATCCGTTGAATCGCAAGCTGTTTTGTGAAGTAGCAACACCAAATCCGTTACCGGTATTTGTCACCGTTGATTCAAAGATGTAGTTAGAAGGATTTGAGAAGGTGCGGACAGTAGTCTGAATGTTACCACTAGCCAATGGAGCAACATTGAATCCATCAGGGCTACCCAATGACAATACTGCATTCAACGCATTGGTTGCGTTAGAACCTTGAACGAATGTTCCGGTACCGTGGATGAGGTGTGTTTGGGTATTGATACGCCCATTGTTGGTTACCGTACCGATAGCATTGATAGCTGCATTCAATGTCACAACACCACCATTGTTTACAGTGAAGCTACGTGAAGCAGCAACTGTGAGCGGAGTAGCAATATTGACATTCGCTCCGTTTGGAACCACATAATTGAAGGTAGTACCATTGTAAGTACCACCGGTAACGTTGTACGCAGTAGCTGTACCCGCAAGACCAACTGTAATAGTTGATGTGTTAGTTTGAGTGAGCATACCGCCTGTCTGAATCAAATCACCATAGATATTGATTACCACAGCACCGGTACCACTTCCTGCTTTCATATCCAAAATACCACCTTGTACATTTAGGTCACCTTGAATGTTCAAAGTCAATGCAGAAGTACTATTAAGGAATGTCACACTACCTATACCGGTATTGATTACACGGAAATCACCCGCCCAGGTCACTGTGTTAGCCAATCCCAATGTTGCGATGTTGAGCGTTTGGTCAGCACAGTTCCAAATAACATGACCGAATGGTTGTGCCATTCCGGTGAGAGTTGTAGAAGTAATACCTGTAATATTCAAAGTAGAATTGGCAGCCCAAGTTGCAGTAGGCACCACACCACCGTTGCGAGCGTGATTCCAAGTTGCACCGTTACCAACTACCATACGAGCCACCGTGCTACCTGATACAGTACCATTGTTTACAACTGTACCAAGCACAACCAAACGAGGATCGTTTCCTGCAAGAGTAACATCGTTGCCTCCGGTTGAATTGATGATCATGGTTACGCCATCATTCACCGTTAGCTTCGAGTTAGAAGCATCATTGATGAATAGTTCATCCACGGTAACATCAGAAGTCAATTCTACCTGATGGCCATTGCGGATGGTAATGGTGCGCACAGTGTAATCAGGAGCTGCAATAGGAGTCACGCCCGGAGGGTTTGTAAAGTTCGGGTCAACAGATGCTTCCCAGATGTTCACATCGTTCCAGTTACCACTGCTCACCGTGCGGTAGTGATAGTTCATGTTCACGTTGTTGTTACGTGCAGTAACCGCAGTTCCGGTCAATGAACTTCCCACGGCAGGTACACTGTGGTTCAAATAACCTGTGCTAGGAATAGTGAACACATTCTCATCCGTATTCAAAGCAGTTGAATGAGCATACCACTCGTCTGATTGATAGATGTTGCCTGCAAGCAATGATTCATCACCCACTACATCGCTTTGGGCATATTGGAAGGTAGCGCGGTAGGTCATAGTACCTGCAGTATTGTTTGTGAAAGTCCAGTGACGGTTGATGTAATCAGTCACAGAACCGTTCTCAGGATGAGCTGAAGCAACGCTGCGTACACCGAGGTTACGAGCGGTGTTCGAATTGAACTCAAGAATAACAGGAGTGTATTCATTTCCGATACCAATCGGATAAATATATGGGTTCATCAAACTGTTTGTAGCAGGAATAGCACGCACCACATGACCAATACCGTTAGTAACAATCATCTTATTGGCATTAAATGGAGCGCCCACAATCGGGTTCGCCATAGCTGTATTCGCAATGAAGAGAGTATAGTCACCAATCACGAGTTTCCCTTGGCTCAACTCAAGATAACCGTTGATGGTAGTGGCCTGGCTCAAGGTCACACCCGCTGCGCTTGTATTATCGATTTGGAGGAATGCAGCAGCATTAATCGTTGCCGGCAATGCATTACCTGTTACCTGAGCCACTGTACCGTTATAGATATAAGAAGCATTGGCACCAAACGAGCGTGTACCGCTCACCTGCACGTTACCCACAGCACCGGAAGTGGTAATACCATTGGCATGACCGATACCTAGCTTCGTGCTAGCATTATTTGCAAGAGAGAAGGAACCTTCACCTGAAATAACATTGTCTTGCATATACAAAGTGCCACCGTTCTGAACAGCAAATGTTCTTCCGGCAGCCATTTCAATACCGCTGTTCAATGTCAAAATAGCATTGCCAAGAACATTGATGTTGATACCGGTAGTATTAAATACTCCGGAAGCATTGCTGAACACTTTGTTGGTGCTGTTATTGTTGAAGTTCACCACCTGAATACCTGTACCGCTGCTGTTGTTGCGTTGGAAGGTACCACCGGTTTGCAAGTAGCTTCCTGCTAGATACAAGTTGGTGACTGAAGAAGTGGTACTATTGTTCATGTAGAACGTACCATTTGTCAAAATGAAATCACCACCGATGGTTACATTCATGGTTGCAGATGTGGCAGCGATGAAAGTAAGTGCACCAGTACCTGTCTGAACCACTTCAAAGTTGCCGGCAAAATTCAATGAATGGGTGCCTGTAGTTCCTTGATACAAGTTCAATACGGCAGTTTGCTCTTGTGTAGGGTTCCACTTGAAGTTTCCAAAATTCTGCCCCACGAAATTGGTAGGAGATGCTGTAATTGCTCCAGTAACTTCAACAAGAGATGCAGGATTCCACAATGCAGTAGGTAGAGCACCACCATCGCGGTTGTGACGATAAACACTGTTCTCGTGGAAGCGAATCTGACCTGTTGCAGTAAGGGTTGCAGCACTTGGCGTTTCGTTTACCAAAGTACCGTAAACATCAAGATTACTGATTTCGATTGCTTCATTGTAGGTAACCGTATGACCGGCAACGATTGTAGCACCTGCGCAGTTATCTACTGTCGGAATTTCGTCAGCAGGAACAGCACTTGTAAAGCTTGGGTTGGTTGAAACCTCCCATACAGCAAGTTCGTTCCAGTTACCGCTCATGGTCGTTCTGTAATAGTTTACAACACCTGTTCTCGCGGTGAAGTGACCATTTGCCAAAGGAGCATTCAAATGAGTGAGCGTTTGAGTACAAGTAGCTTCGGTGCCTTCATAGTCGGTTCCGTAAGCAGTCCATGTACTGCCATTCCAATGTGATACCAACATGTTGTTGACGCTACCCACTACATCATCAGCAGCATAATTGAATGAAACATTATAAGCATAAGGTGTAGCTATAGTAGAGGTACCTACGAAGTAGCGAGTAATGTAATCACTTGCAGTTCCGTTGTTCGGGTGAGCAGCATTCACCACGCGGTATCCCAAATTGCCAGAACCATTTTGAGTGAATCCAACAGTGATAGGACTATAGTTGGTTCCGTCACCAATTGGATATGTAAATGCAGGAATGCCCACAGCATAAGTCTTAATAAAGTAGCCGTTGCCATTCGTCACAACGTGTACACTGTTTGAGAAGCTTCCTTCCACTGGAGTACCTGCAGCAACAGTAAGGTTGTTGTCGTTCAAAGTCAATTTACCGTTGTTGATATACAAACCACCATTACCTGTAGCCGTGATGGAAACAGCCTGGCTCAAAGTCACTCCGTTGGTGTTATTGATAATCAAAGCACCGCTGCCACTGATAGTAGCGGGAAGTGCATTACCTGTTGACTGAGCAGTTGTACCGTTATAGAGATAACGTGCACCGGCATTGAAAGTACGTGTAGTCGTTTGAATATTACCGGCAGCGTTGCCCACAGTCATGATACCATCAGGAGAGCCAATACCGAGAGTGGCACCCGCATTCAAAGTGAACGTATTGGAAGAACCACCGGAGATAATGTGTGTACCGCAATGCAAAGTTGCACCGTTCACAACGCTGAAGCTACGACTTGGAGCAAGCGAAATGGAGGCATTCAACGTGGCTACTGCACCGGAAACATTCACAGCATAGTTAATGCGTGCATTGTCAAGTGTTCCGCTGGTGTAGTTGTAAGTAGTGGCAGGACCATTCAAATTGATAGCACAAATACCTGTACCACCACCTTGCGTGGTAAGTGTAGCACCTTGATGATTGTAGTCACCATAGCAGTTGATTGTACCAATACCGCTGGTAGTTGCAGAAGTGATATAGTAGGTACCTGCAGTCAAATTGAGATTTCCGTACACGTTCTGCACACCACTACCTGTAGTGGCATTGCTCAAACTGAAGCTACCACCTGTGAGATTGAAGTCCCCGGTGACGTTCATGGTTGCTGTTCCGCTTGTACCTGTCTTTGCGTGGAAGGTACCGCCCACCATGTTCACGTTACCAGCGATGTTCCAGGTAGCTGAAGAAGTTCCACCAATGATGGCCAAATAAGATGTACCGGTATTTTGAATGGTAAATGAACCTTGAAGTGTCATGTTGCCGGTTGCAATCGCTCCGGTTTGTCCGGCAGCATTCCATATCACATTACCAAAACCTCCTGCCGGGTTGAGGCCTGCCGGTGCAGCATTTGTGACACCGGTAATCAAACATGTAGAGTTAGGATCCCATGTAGCAGTAGGTATTGTACCTGCTGGCATCGCATGATGATAAGTACTACCCGCAGCGAAGTGCAATGCACCGGTTGTGGTCAAAGTACCTGATGTTCCGGAGTTACCGTTTACAAGCGTACCATTCACTATCATATCAATAGCAGCAGCACCATTGGCCAAAGTCATAGTTACACCTGAGCCTATCACCAATGTACCGTTTACTGTAATGTCATCAGCAGTTTGTGCAGCACTTACAGTCACTGTGTGGCCGGCCTGAATGAAGATTCCGTCAGAGTTGGTATTGTTCGGAATAAGCGTTGCAGCCACAGGTACAGGATTGGCGAAGTTGATATCGGTAGAATATTCCCAAGTAGTCAACTCGTTCCAGTTACCGTTACCGGTGGAGCGATAATACACTTTGGTCGGTGAGCCTGCTGTCACTTCGTAGTTGGATTGCAAATAACCCAATGTAGCAGCAGCGTTGTTGGATGCAATAGCTTGCGCAGTCACTTGCAATACATCATTAGTTGAAGGATATGATGTCCAATATTGTGTTGTGGGATTGTAATGGTTCACCACAAATTCCTCTTCGCTTCCAATAACATCATCTGCTACGTATTGGAAGGTAGCGGTCAAGTTGTGAGTAGATGTCCCTGCACCTGATCCCACCCAGTAACGTGAGATGGTATTAGCATTGCTGGTTTGCAAAGGATGAACTGCATCCACCACACGCAAGCCATAAGTGCCTGATGTTCCCAAAGAGGAGAATGAATAGGTAACAGGTGAATAATCCAATGTACCTGTAGCATCACCCAAAGGATAAAGGAATGAACTTGCACCGGTAGGGAAAGTTTTGCGCAAAGAACCCGTACCGTTTGTAATCACCATGCGGCTGGAAGAGAAATCTCCAAGAATGGATGTAGTGGCAGAAAGTGTCAAGTCATAATCACCTAAATAGATAGAGCCGTTTTCCAACACAACAGCAGAATTGCTACCGGTCAATGAAAGGCTCTTACTCAACACAACACCGGCAAGGTTATCGATGATGATTTGTGTATTGGTGTTACCCCAAACAACGGGGTTTGCAGTAGTCCAATCACCAAGTGTTTGTTGTGAAGTACCATTGAACACCAAAGTGGCTCTGGAGTTCAAAGTACGTGTACCGGTATTTTGCAAACAACCTTCGTTGATTCCTTGTCTGTTGATACCGGCAGGGTGTGCGGTAGCAAGTCGAGCACCGGCTGAGTTGGCAAGTGTAAAATTACCTGCACCTTCAACGATATATTGTTGCAAGTCCAGAGCTCCGTTAACTGTCAATGTTCTTCCTGAAGTCACCAAAAGGTTTTGATAGAACTTCATAGAAGAAGCAGCGTTGATGGTGAACTGCATTGTAGATGTGTTCACTGTTCCAAGTGAAGCATTGAAGGCTTTGTTAACGCCAAAGAACTCAATGGTTCCAGTTGAAGAAGTAGCTGTGCGTGTAAATGTTCCACCTTCACCCACAATCAAGTCACCATGAATATTAATGGTGTTGTTGCTGTTATCGGCATTGATGTTAAGAGTAGCATTTTCAATTTGCATGTTACCCATAACATTCAATGTACCTGAAGTAGTAAAGAGCTCAAGTGCATTGGTTGGCTCACCAGTGCTCAGCACATTGAAATCACCATTGATGGTAGTTGTTCCAGTAGTGTTGGCAAGCACGATGTTAGCCGCAGTTTGTTGTGGACAGTTGTAGGTCAATGAACCCACTGATTGTCCGCTCAAACCGGTGATGTTCTGATTGACTACACCGGTAATAAACAAAGCGGAGCTCGCAGCCCAGTTGGCGGTTGGCACTTGACCACCATTGGCTGTATGATAATACTGCGCGCCACCGGACACGATGAAGTTGGAGCCGGTAGTAGTAAATGTACCTCCTTCTTGAGTAACGCTACCGGTTACCGTAGTAACGGTATTGCTTGCGTTGAAGTTGGCTCCCTGCCCCACAGTTAGACCTCCATTAATCTGAATCGTATTGGTAGCAATGGTAGAGCGCACCGTACCGGCAGTACCGATGATGAGCTGACCATCAATTACCGCTTGTTGACCCGGAGTGGTCGTGAAAGACAAGGTCAGCGTGTTGGTACCGTTGCCAATTTGCAACGAAGAACCATTCTCTACCTGCAAATTGATTGCACCACCATTACCGTTGATGGCAAGCTCATTGTTACCGGCAGCCTGAAGCACCACGGTAGTTCCGTTGCTCACACGCAAGCTTCGAATAGTCTGTGAAGGAACCTCGGTGACAACATAGTTACCACCGGATGCAAATTGAAGGATGTCGGTTGAGGCAGGCACCAAGCGGTTAGGGCTCCAGTTCTCGGGCGAGTTCCAATCCCCCCCTGAACTTCCCGACCAATTGTAAATGGTCTGCGCATTGACACTAAGCAAGAATACCAGTTGTAATGCCAGAAGCAACAATGTGCCCCGGGCGTTAAACCTTTTCGCTACGTAAAAACTCGTCATGTTATTTGTGTTGAATAATTATTGTTTTGGATTGTTTCCACCTAGAATCTTGCGACATATGTCGCAGAAGTGATTTATGAGTGGTAATAAATCATTCCAAATTTATCTACCTATCTCCACCTAGAATCGCTTTAACACGCAACACTACCCCAATTGGGGGTGTCTTTTTATAAGCATTTAATTGTTGAATTTTAAATCAGACGGACATGCGTTTTTGCATCCGGAACTCCATGGCTCAAAACAAAAAAAGGCTCCTTCAGGAGCCTTTGGTAGGATATAAATCTGACAATTAAGAATTTACTTTATTGCGTTCCTGCAAGAACTTGATTAGCTCTTCATCGCTTTTTCCTACAAGGTGCAAAGCAGCCTTTGATTGCTCAGCCCATTTTGAACGAGGATAGCGCTCTATCACTTTGTTGTAATACTCGATTGCTTTCTCCGAATCGTTCAAATGCGCATCATAACTGAAAGCAACCAAATAAGCAGCCTCGGCTTTCTTTTCTTCATCGTTTATCAGGTCATGATAAGTGATGAACATATCGATTGCTTTTTGGTATTTGCCCAACGCGCTGGCCACTCGACCTCCTTCAAACAAATAATGTAGTGCCAGTGAATCTTTGCCGTGCTGGTTGTAATAAGTCTGATATGCCTGCAATAGACGCAACCCGGTGTTGCGGTCAAAAACAGTATCCTCCTTTGTTTTTTTCTCGAGGCTATGAATCTCAATAAGCAACGGATCGGTTATCATTTCTTTGGCAGAGCCCTTTACCACGGTGATATTGGAGTCATTGTTTCCACATGCGGCAAGCAGCATCGCAGTGAATGCCAACAACAGAATAGAGCAGGTATTTCTCATGACTTATTTCTTAGGAAAACGCATTTTATAATTCACATTGATTTGACCCTTGGAGATATCATTGAGCTTGCCACGCAACAAGGTGCGCTTGAAAGCATTGATTTTATCAATGAACAAAATACCTTCAATGTGATCATATTCGTGTTGCACGACCCTAGCTGCAAAACCATCCAGCTCCTCCTCATACAAGTCCCAATTTTCATCATAGTACTCAATCTTGAGGCGGGGTTTGCGCATTACTTCTTCCCGAATATTCGGGATGGAGAGGCAGCCTTCTTCATAAGGCCATTCTTCACCTTCTTCTTCGAAGATGATGGGATTAATAAATACGCGTTTAAAATCTACACAACTTGGGTCACCGTCTTCGCCTTCAGCCACGGAGGTAGCATCCACTACAAACAGTCGTATGCTTTTGCCAACCTGAGGAGCAGCAAGCCCCACACCATTGGCATTGTACATGGTCTCAAACATATCTGCAATCAACTTTTGCAGATCAGGGTAATTCTCATCAATATCTACGGCTTTCTTCTTCAGAATCGGATCACCGTATGCTACAATCGGTAAAATCATGGCGCGAAACTACGCGCAACGCTCCAAACTTCAAGCATGCAATAAATCAATAGATTATAAAGGAAAGGCAGAATAGTTCCCGCTTAGCCCATGATACACCACTTACCATTGTGATAGATTGGTGGTCACAGAAAAGGTGTTGCTCGGCCCGGCATGGTGATAGATGGCACGGCCATAGCTGATGTGGAAACGCGATACGCGCAACCCCAAACCAAACGACAATCCTGCTGTTCCGGGTTTCTCATCAATCTTGAGTTCTTGCCGTCTGCGATAGTTGTAACCGGTGCGAATGTGCACATTTTCCGATACAAGAAACTCCGCTCCGAAGACTATGTGGCGCATGAGCTTATCGCCAAATACCCATTTGTTATCACCCACTACTTCACCTGTTATAGGGTCCGTAATGATGACCTTATTCGGGTTTTCATAAGTCAAATCCCAATGCTGCATGTTGTCATAAACAAAAGACAGTCGGATAGGAGCGTGAGCGGGTTGTTTTGTGAAACCAAACTGAAACTCAAGTGGCAATCTTTCGCGCGTGTTAGATGTGTAAGTTTTGATTTGTGCTCCCAGATTCCGCATCAGCAACGATGCAGTGAATCGTTTTTCCTTATTGGAATAGGTAGCGGCACCATCCAGTGCCAGCGCAAGGGAGGTGTAATTGGCCAAAGTGGAATAGATGGTCTTCAGGTTGCCACCAATGCTCCAGTGCTCATCATATTTATAACCGAGACCGAGAATCAACGCATAATCCGCAGCATAAAACTCCCCGATTTCATAACCGAGCGGGTCGTACTCGGTTTGTTTGCCATAAGTGCTGAACTGCATGGTGGCTCCGGCCGTGAGTTGGCTGTTGATGTTGCGCGCGTAGGATGCATAGCCCATGTTGATTCCGTCAAAGTAGTCCACATAGCTCAAGCCCAACTTTTCACTCAGTGCACTGTCGAGCAATGAGGGGTTGAATTGCGCCAAATGAATATCGCTGTCTTTGATGGCGAAATAACTTCCGCCCATAGCAGCTACACGAGCGCTTGAAGGAATATTGAAAGCATTGAAAACCGTGTGTCCACCAATCTGCGCGTACGCAATCGTGTGCAACCAAACGAATAGTCCAATGACGTAGAATCTTCTCTGCAAAATTTATCAGCGTGATTAAGAGCCGCGAATTAACGCAAAGATTTCGCTATTTATTTCATTATGGCTCTATTTAGCGAACCCCGGTTAATATTCCTTTACCAAGCGATAAACATAGGAACCACCATTTTTGGATTCGGTTACTCGGATACGACCTTTATGGAGCTTCAAGTTGTTCCATTTGGCTTCTTCTCTGTTGCCGCGATTGTCCTCTGCCCACCAATCCAAATATGTATAAGTAATCGTGTTCTCCCCTGTATGCTGCACTTCTTCGTCCATCTCCCAATAGCCCGTAAGCTCGATGTTGCGGCCTAGATGGTGATAGAGAAACGTGTAGTCGTCAAAAAAATGAAGACGGATATCGCGGTAGGCATCGGTGTGATCTGATTTGTGCAGCGATAACCCTTTGCGAAAAGTTACTTCCTCAAAACGCCACACACCTGAGAGCAGTGATAGCGGTTCTTCTTTATTGCACGATGCAAATAGCAGCAAAGTGGCAAGCGACATCACCGTGCATGTGAAAGAGTTTTTCATCAATAGAAAAAAGCGATTGAATCAAAAGTATCGCAAATGATTCAATCGCTTGGCAGTTTCTACAGGAGAGAATCTCCGAAGGTCTGTTAAGAGAGCTTAAGCGGATTGGCTACACGCTCTTTGAGCAAAGCGCGCTCAATCACCTCATGCATCTCCGTCACATAATGGAACCGAAGCCCCTTCAGATAACGTTCATTGATTTCCTCAATGTCTTTGCGGTTTTTCTCACTCAGAATTATCTCTTTGATCCCTGCGCGTCTAGCTGCAAGGATTTTTTCCTTGATACCTCCCACGGGGAGCACTTTTCCGCGCAAGGTGATTTCACCGGTCATCGCTAGGTACTTCTTCACTTTGCGTTGGGTGAAAGCAGAAGCCAAGGCAGTGAGCATGGTAATACCGGCTGAAGGGCCATCCTTGGGAATGGCGCCTTGCGGAACGTGCACGTGCACATTCCAATTTTCAAATACCTCTTGCTTGATACCGAGCATATCGCAGTGAGCCTTGAGGTATTCAAGTGCCAGCACAGCACTTTCCTTCATCACATCACCGAGGTTACCGGTGAGTGTGAGTTTGCCTTTTCCTTTGGTGAGCGATGTCTCGATGAAGAGGATATCACCACCGGTAGGTGTCCACGCCAATCCGGTAACAACACCTGCCACATCGTTATCGCCATATTTATCTTTCTCAAAAGGAGGACCAAGCACTTTTTCTACTTCCTCCGCAGTGAGTTGTTTCTGGAATTTCTCTTCGAGAGCAATCTGTTTGGCCCTATTGCGTATCAATTTGCCGATGCGCTTTTCCAGCGAACGCACACCACTCTCATTGGTGTATTCCTCCACCAATTTCACGATGATATCATCCGGGAATGCGATTTGTTTTTCTGTGATACCATTCTCCTTGAGTTGTTTCGGAATCAAGTGGCGTTTGGCAATCTCCGTTTTTTCTTCAACGGTGTAACCATTGACTTCGATAATCTCAAGGCGGTCACGCAAAGCGGGCTGAATGGTTGACAACGAGTTGCTCGTAGCGATGAACATCACCTTTGACAAATCGTAGTCGAGCTCTACGTAGTTATCATAGAATGCGTGGTTTTGTTCAGGATCGAGCACCTCAAGCAAGGCACTGGAAGGGTCGCCATGCACCCCTTGGCCCACCTTGTCTATCTCATCCAATACGAACAGTGGATTGGAGGTACCGGCCTTCTTCAGGTTTTGAAGAATACGCCCGGGCATTGCACCGATGTAGGTCTTTCTATGTCCGCGTATTTCGGCTTCATCGTGCAAGCCACCCAACGCCATGCGGACGTATTTTCTACCAAGGGCTTCGGCAATGGATTTACCCAATGAGGTTTTACCCACTCCCGGAGGTCCATAGAGGCAAAGGATAGGCGCTTTCATATCACCTTTGATTTTCAAAACAGCGAGGTGCTCTATGATGCGCTCCTTCACTTTTTCAAGGCCAAAGTGGTCGCGGTCGAGGATTTCCTTCGCGTGTTTAAGGTCGAAGTTGTCCTCCGAATATTCATCCCAAGGCAAATCCAGAAGGGTATCGATGTAATTGGCCTGTACACTGTACTCACCCGCTTGCGGGTTCATACGTTCAAGTTTGGCTATTTCCTTGGCAAAATATTTCGCTACGTTCTCATTCCATTTCTTGCTTTGGGCGCGCTTTTTCTTCTCCTCGATTTCTTCCTTCATCGGGTTGGCTCCAAGTTCATCTTGGATTTGTTTCATCTGTTGTTGAAGAAAGTATTCACGTTGTTGTCTTGAGATATCGATGTGCACCTTCTTCTGGATTTCATTCTTCATCTCCAGCATCTGGTGTTCTTTGTGCAGGTTTTCCATCACTTTCTTCACGCGCTCTTCGAGGTCAGCAGTTTCCAACAACTGTTGTTTTTCAGATGTGGACACACGCATATTGGAAGCAATGAAGTTGGTGAGGAAACTCAGGCCGTGTATGTTCTTAATGGCCAGGGAAGCCTCATTCGGGATATCGGGAGAAATTTGAATAATCTTCAGTGCCAGTTCCTTGAGCGATTCAAAAAGTGCTCTTTGTTCTTTGCTGTCGCGGTCGTTGTTGGTCTCGGGGAAATCTTTTACCTGTGCTGACAGATACGGCTCGGTCTGAACGGCATTGACAATTTCGAATCGTTTTTTGCCTTGCAGAATGACGGTGGTACTGCCATCGGGCATCTTGAACATGCGCATGATGCTGGCTTGCGTACCCACGCGGAACAAATCACCGAAAACAGGTTCCTCGATGTCGGCATTGATTTGTGTGACCACACCAATGGTCTTTTGTTTGCTGGTTGCTTCTGTAACCAGGCGAATGCTCTTATCGCGTCCTACAGTGATTGGAATCACCACACCCGGAAAGAGCACAGTGTTCTTTAGCGGCAAGATGGGCAGCACCTCGGGGGTGTCCAGCTTATCCATCTGCTCTTCTTCTTCAGCGGTAAGGATAGGGATGAATTCATGGTCATGAATGCTATCGCTATCATCGT
Organism: Flavobacteriales bacterium; assembly: GCA_036562565.1. Taxonomy (GTDB): domain Bacteria; phylum Bacteroidota; class Bacteroidia; order Flavobacteriales_D; family Sanyastnellaceae; genus DATCJY01. The sequence continues at coordinate 34,134 of DATCJY010000060.1, forward strand.
TGAAGGAGATGTATGGGATGTCGTCTTGAAAATTCATCTGCTCTCTTGAGTGTTGAATGGAGTAAAAAATACAGTGGAGTCCATCACTCAGCAACCATAGTGCCAGCCCTTCAATCCTGACTTTGTGTCGTATATGCGCGGTCGGGCTGAGTGAGACGAAAAACTTCGGCAAGCATTTTTCGGGCAGGCTCATCGAGCGCCAGTGCTCTTCGGGCCATGACACGCTCGGCCGTCAGCAGGGCTTTGCCGAGGTCGTATTCCACTGAACCTGAACTTCCACCCCATGAAAATGAGCACACATGCTTGGGTGGAAAATCACCACCGAAGATGTTGGCGCACACACCCACCACTGTTCCTGTATTGAACATGGTATTGATGCTGCACTTGCTGTGGTCGCCCATGATTAGCCCACAAAATGTCAGCCCCGTGTCAGCGTATTGGCGCTCATTGTAGTTCCAGATGCGCACCGTGGAGTAATTGTTTTTTAGGTTGGAGGTATTGGTGTCGGCACCCAGGTTGCACCATTCACCCAAAATGCTGTTGCCCAAGAAGCCGTCATGACCTTTGTTGCTAAATCCTTGAATAACGGAGTTGCTCACCTCCCCGCCTATCTTGCTATGGGGGCCAACCGTAGTAGGGCCGTAAATCTTGGTTCCGAGCTTGAGTTGCGAATGCTCTCCCAAATAAAATGGACCGCGCACATGACTGCCTTCCATCACCTCCGCATCCTTATCTATATAAATAGGTCCTGAAAGCGTATTGAATGTAGAAGCATACACCTGAGCTCCTTCTTCAATAAACACATTGGTTTTATCGCCTATCACGATGTTGGACTCATGCAGCGGTGCAGAAGTTCTGCCCTTGGTGAGCAGTTCAAAATCGCGCTGCAGGGCCTCGCCATTTTTGGAGAAGAGGTCGGTAATGCGCTCCAGCATCAGTACATCATGGTCATAAGTCACAGTCTTCTGTCCGTTGCCCTTGCGTGCTAAGAGCACATCGTTGCGGAGCAATGAAGTGTCATTGTCCATGGAACGGATGGCATTTACCAGTTTCTCATCGGGCATAATGCGTGCGTTGATGCGAACGGCATCGGCAGCAGTGGAAGCGGGAAAAAGCGCTTGCAGGTAATCACGCGTATCATGTGCAACGCTGGCCTGCATCATTTTTTCCCATTTCTCTGAAATCTTGAGAATACCGATTCGGAGATCGCCAACAGGGCGTGTGAACGTGAGCGGTAAAAACTGCTTATGGGATTCGTCTTCAAAAAGGATGATTTGCATATCGTGTTTTAGCGGCCAGTTAGTCTGGCCAATTGGCAAACTTAAGAACAGTGGTGCATTTCGGTGATGCTTGGCGCGCGGGTTTTACTCAGCCCAATGATGATAGCTAGAGGTGTTCACGGCTACCGCACTGCAAGAAAAAAGGCTGCCCCAGAGGCAGCCTTTCATTATCTATTTTTCAATTCATTATCTCGCAATACCAACTGCGCGTTTTTCACGGATTACCGTAACGCGCACCTGACCCGGATAGGTCATTTCGGTTTCAATTCTGTTGGCTAAGCTGATAGCGAGAGCATCTGCCTGTTCGTCAGTAACGCGATCGGCTTCCACCATGACGCGCAACTCGCGACCGGCTTGGATAGCAAAAGCTTTTGACACTCCCGGATTTTCCATTGCCATATTTTCCAAATCGCGCAAGCGTTGGATATAGGCTTCCACCACTTCTCTGCGAGCTCCCGGGCGCGCACCACTGATGGCGTCACACACCTGAATGATTGGAGCAAGAAGAGATTTCATCTCAATCTCATCGTGGTGAGCACCGATGGCATTGCACACATCCGGTTTTTCACCGTATTTCTCAGCGAGCTTCATACCGAGGATTGCGTGTGGCAATTCGCTCTCATCGTCCGGCACTTTACCGATATCGTGCAAAAGACCTGCGCGCTTAGCAGCTTTAGGGTTCAATCCCAGCTCACTTGCCATGGTAGCACAAAGGTTGGCCACCTCGCGGGAGTGTTGCAACAAGTTCTGACCGTAAGAGGAGCGGTACTTCATGCGGCCAATCATGCGGATGAGTTCACTGTGCATGCCGTGGATACCAAGGTCAATACAAGTGCGCTTACCGATTTCTACAATTTCATCGTTTATGTTTTTGGTCACCTTGGCAACCACTTCCTCAATGCGTGCAGGGTGGATGCGGCCATCGGAAACGAGCTGGTGGAGCGACAGGCGAGCAATCTCCCTTCTCACAGGGTCGAAGCAAGAAAGGATGATGGCTTCAGGAGTATCATCCACGATGATTTCCACACCGGTAGCTGCTTCAATCGCGCGGATGTTACGTCCTTCACGACCAATAATGCGTCCTTTGATTTCATCGTTCTCGATGTTGAACACAGAGACGCTGTTTTCCACTGCATGTTCAACGGCAGTGCGTTGAATGGTCTGGATGACAATCTTTTTGGCTTCCTGGTTGGCTTTGAGCTTGGCCTCATCCACGATGCTCTGGATTTGAGAAGCTGCCGCATTGCGCGCATCTTCTTTGAGTTGTTCCATAAGCTGGGCTTTTGCCTGCTCTGCCGTCATTTTAGCCATTTCCTCTAAGAGTTGAATGGCTTTCTGGTTGTTTTTTTCCAACTCTGCTGCTTTGCGCTGGTTGGCCTCCACTTGCTTGGCAAGGTTCTCTTTCTGAGAGAGGAGTTCTTTTTCCTTGCGCTTATATTGCTCAATCTGTTGGGCGATTTCGCGCTCTTTGTTTTTTACACGGTCTTCAGCCTGTTGGAGTTTTTTATTCTTCTCACGCACTTCGCTTTCGTGCTGATTTTTGAGTTCAAGGAATTTTTCCTTGGCTTGAAGAATTTTCTTCTCTTTTAAGGTTTCACCTTCTTTCTCTGCTTCAGAAAGGATGCTATCACGCTTGCTTTTTAATACATTGTTCAGAATGAACCAAGTAATTAAACCGCCAACGGCAACACCTGCCAAAGCAGCGATGAGTACATAAATAATTTCGCTCATGCTGTCTTTAAATATTATTTGTTGGTTGTAAATAAAAAGTTCACTGAAAGGAATCGTTATCCCTCAGTAAGGTTGGCAGCGTATTGAGTTAATTGCTAAAAAGAAGAAGAAGGTGCGTTAGTCTTGCAGGAAAGCATCAAGTTGTTGTTCCAGCTGCAAGAGCTCTTTAGAGAGGTCTACCGGAACCTCCACTGTTTCCACTACACGCTCCACCACTCGCTCCACCTCTTTTTTGGCTTCTTTGCGTGCAGTGACTTGTAGGGCTGCCATGGCAAGCAGGTCTTGCTTGTCTTTTACGGCATAACTTTTCTGGAACAATTGGATGCTCTCCTCCAGGGATTGCTCGGCCGAGCGGATACCGGCTTCCTCTTCGCTTCTAACTTTGAGCGGATAGGTTCTGCCGGCAATCGTTACTTTGATGGATATTTCTTCGCTCATAAGATGGCCTTTAATATTTTATTTTTTGAGCAAGGTGATACACTCTTCCACTTCTTTTACCAGTTCGTTTATTCTCTGCCTTGTGGCACCTCTGAAAGCATCATCGGTAGCCACGTTTTGCGAACGGGTACGGGTTAATTCCTGATTTTTCTCTACCAATTCATCCACCTGCTGCTGCAATTCCTTATTGATGCGGTGCATATTGGCATTCTCTTCTCTAAGTCGCATCACCGTTTGTTCCAAAGACCTCTTGGCCTCACCAAGGCGGGCTATTTTTTCGGCAATGCGCTCCAGTATCTGATTCTGTTCCATGCGGATGGAGTTAGGGTTGAGATAAAATCAACGAACGGTCAAAATTAACGGAATATCACCTCCACACAACAACCTTTTTTCCTTTTGAATCTGTTGATATTTCAAAATCTTCCGCGACCACAAACGGGCATGCTTCTTGATTTTCGCCATTCCGCTGGAAACCACCTTGCAAGTGATTTTTTTTTTTTTTGAGTTTAGAGAACATGAAGCCGCAGAGAAATACTTCCCCCATCCTTTGTACCCATTACCCGAGCTTGTTGATTCGTATCCTTTTGGTACTTCAAGGTATGGTCATGAGTATTTACCTCTTTGGTCAGCAAAAGGAATACCCGAAGAATTACTTCCGCAACCCTTTGGACATTCCCATCAACCTGTCGGGGAATTTTGGCGAGCTCCGCACCAACCACTTCCATGCGGGCATCGACATCAAGACCCAACAACGCGAAGGATTGAAAGTGTATGCCGCTGCTGATGGTTTCGTGAGCCGAATCAAAGTTTCTCCCTTTGGCTATGGTTATGCTCTGTATATCGACCACCCGAACGGCTATACTACCGTCTATGCCCACTTGCAGAAATACAATGCCGCCATCGATGCTTATGTGAAACAAGAACAATACAAACTGCAATCCTTCAGCATCGACCTCTATCCCGACTCAACGCTTTTCCCTGTCAAAAAAGGTGACTTCATAGCTTGGAGTGGGAACTCTGGTGGCAGCGGTGGCCCTCACTTGCATTTCGAAATCAGAGAAACTGTGACCGAAAAAGTGCTCAACCCCTTACTCTTCGGCTTTGATGTGAAGGACAAAATTCCACCATCGGTTCATGGCATTTGGATCATACCGCTCAACGACTCCTCGTTTGTGAATGGTGTGCAATCGCCCGTGACTTATGAGACCAAGGTAAGCTCCGGCAAATGCCAGCTGGCCAAGCCCACCCCGCCCACACTCTATGGAGACTTCGGCTTTGCAGTGCACACCATTGATATGCTCGATGGCAATACCAACCGATGCGGCATCTATCGCATTGAGTTTTATGTGGACAGCGTGATGGTTTACGGCCAGCGCATGGAGAAGCTCGACTTTGCCACCAATCGGGCCATGAATGCGCACACGATGTATGATCGTTTCAAAAAACACAAAAGTTCCATCCACAAGTCATACAGGGTGGCCGGTAACCCACTGGAGATTTATGACAACCTAGTGAATGACGGCATTGTTACTTTTCGCGATGGCAAGCTGCACCAATGCGAATACCGCATCACCGATGTGATGGGCAACGTGAGCACGCTCAAATTTCAGGTGCAGGCCTTGACTGCCCCCAATGCCACACCGAAGACCGCCAAACCCGCTCTTGCAAAATGGAATTGGGAAAAAGACAATGTTTACCAAGGTGAGGATGTGCAAATAGAGATGAAAGCTTTCACACTCTATGACAACTTGGACCTGACCATTGAGAAAAGCAATAAGATTGCCAACGCTATTACTCCTACCTATTTAATAGGCTCTCCTTACGAGCCCATTCACAACGGCTACAATCTCTCCATCCGAGTTCCCAATGCTCCACCAGGCAAGGAAAGCAAACTCGTGGTGGTGCGCTGGGACCCGGAAAAGAATAAGAACATCAGTGAAGGAGGCAAATACGCTGAAGGCTGGATTACGGCCAAGCCTTCCTACCTCGGTTATTATGCGGTGATGATTGACACAATCAAGCCCACCATCTCCAACGTGGACTTCTCCACCAACATGAAAGGACGCACCCAGTTCTCATTAAAGATATCCGATTCGCTATCCGGAATTGACCAGATAATTCCAAAAATAGATGGCAAATGGGCCTTGATGGAATACGATGCCAAGTTCAACCGATTGACGTACTACTTTGACAAACACTACATCCAACCCGGTAAGCACGAGTTTGAACTTACCATCATCGATGCTGTGGGCAATGAGTCAAAGTACAAAGGAAAGTTTGAGTGGTAGCATACGGGGTGAGGATGCATTAAAATCCATTGAGCGCTTGCAACGGAAAGGTATAAATTAGCCACACGTCAGTATCCATGCACCGCAAGCACTTTGCATATGCCATCTTCCTACTCACAACATTCATGCTTGTAGTATGGACTTTCAAAAAGTATAACTTCAATCCATCACATGCGGTAGGCGAAAAGCTTGACAGCCTCTACGGAGTTTACGTCTATTACAACGGTGGTGTTGACCATGTGATGGAGCGCAACACCACACCGAATGGATACAACCTTGGTTTGAAATACCAATGTGTGGAATTTGTAAAGCTATACTATTACGAGCACTATCACCACTAGATGCCTGACAGCTACGGCCACGCCAAAGACTTCTCCGATACCGGAGTAAAAGATGGACACCTCAATAGGTAGCGCAATTTGATACAATATACCAACGGCAGTAAATCACGCCCCGTACAAGGCGATATCATAGTCTTCAAGGGCACTTTATGGAATCGTTTTGGCCATGTGGCAATAGTTGCACAAGAAAGCATCACTGAAATTGAAATCATCCAACAAAATCCCGGACCGTTTAGCAGCTCCAGGGAACGACTTCCCATCACCAACAAAAACAACCGATGGACCATTGAAAATGACCGTGTATTGGGATGGTTGCGGAAAGAATAAAACGCAATAATGATAACGCACCCAACGTGTTGGAACATGGGACTCGCTCTGAGCACCTGCTTCAGTCAGGTTTGGTTACAACCGGCTCTACTTGAAGAGAAGTTGCGAAAGAACAACAACCTCGTGGATACTTACTTTGGACCTAATAGCTTGTACTGAGTACCCCCTTCCCTACTTACCTTCGCGCACTGTTTCCAAATAGAAAAATGTCAGAGATACCAAGTAAATACGACCCCGCATCCACTGAAGACAAGTGGTATGCCTATTGGATGGAGCACAAGCTCTTCAAAAGCGTTCCCGATGACCGTGAGCCATATACCATAGTGATTCCCCCGCCTAACGTAACGGGCGTGCTTCACATGGGGCACATGCTCAACAACACCATTCAGGACTTGCTCGTGCGCAGGGCACGCATGCAAGGAAAGAACGCCCTTTGGGTCCCCGGTACTGACCACGCCTCCATTGCCACCGAAGCTAAAGTGGTGCAAAAGCTCCGCAAAGAGGGCATCAAAAAAAGCGATCTCACCCGTGAGCAGTTCCTTGAGCACGCTTGGGAATGGACACACAAACACGGAGGCATCATCTTGGAACAACTCAAGAAGTTGGGTGCTAGCTGCGATTGGGATCGCACTCGCTTCACGATGGATGAGAAATACTACGACAGCGTAATCGACACATTCATCGACCTTTATAAAAAAGGAAAAATCTATCGCGGTGAGCGCATGATCAACTGGGATCCTGCTGCCCTCACTGCGCTGAGCGATGAAGAAGTAATCTATCGAGAAGTGGCCTCCAAACTCTATCACGTGCGCTACAAGATTGTAGGCACCGAGGAGTATTTAGTCATTGCCACCACCCGTCCTGAAACAATCTTGGGCGATACGGCCGTTTGCGTTAACCCGAAAGACGAACGCTACAAGCATTTGCACGGCAAGCAAGTAATCGTACCGCTTGTAAACCGCCAAGTGCCCATCATCGCTGATGAGTATGTAGAAATGGATTTCGGTACAGGTTGTTTAAAAGTGACTCCTGCACATGACATGAACGACTACATGCTCGGTGAGAAGCACAACCTTGAAGTCATCAACATGATGAACGACAACGGTACCATCAGCGAAGCCGGTCAGCTTTATGTAGATATGGATCGCTTTGAAGTGCGCAAGCAGATTGCCGAAGACTTGCAAGCCGCTGGACTTTTGGAAAAAGTGGAAGACTACGTGAACAAAGTTGGTTTCTCCGAAAGAAGTGATGCTGTTGTTGAACCACGTCTGTCCATGCAATGGTGGGTGAGCATGAAAGAGCTCAGCAAACCGGCATTGGAAAACGTAATGAACGACAACATCCGCTTCTTCCCTCCAAAGTTCAAGAACAGCTATCGCAATTGGATGGAAAACGTGAAGGATTGGTGTATCTCTCGCCAATTGTGGTGGGGACATCGCATTCCTGCATGGTTTGCTCCTGATGGAAGTTATGAAGTAGCAAAGACCAAAGAAGATGCTCTTGCGCAATTTGCAGCCAAAGGCAAACAGCTCAGTGCAGATGAAATCAAACAAGATCCCGATGTATTGGATACTTGGTTTTCTTCTTGGTTGTGGCCCATCAGCGTATTCGATGGATTCTATACCAAAGACGAAATCGATTATTACTACCCGACCAATGACCTGGTGACTGCTCCGGAGATTATGTTCTTCTGGGTGGCTCGGATGATCATTGCGGGTTATGAATACCGCGGTGAACTTCCTTTCCGCAATGTTTACTATACCGGTATCGTGCGTGACAAGCAAGGCAGAAAGATGTCCAAATCGCTTGGTAATTCGCCTGACCCAATTGAACTGATGAAGAACTATGGGGCAGATGGTGTACGCGTGGGTATGTTGCTCTCCTCACCTGCGGGCAACGATTTGTTGTTTGACGAAAGCCTATGCGAACAAGGAAGAAACTTTGCCAATAAGATTTGGAACGCCTTCCGCCTTGTGAAGAGCTGGGAAGAAAAAGTGGATGATAAACTCCAACAGCCTGCATCGGCCAATGTGGCTGTGGAATGGATGCAAAGTCGTTTCAACACCGTGCTTGCACAACTCAACGATAATTATGACAAGTTCCGCATCAATGAAGCGTTGATGGACACCTACAAGCTCGTGTGGGATGATTTCTGCTCTTGGTACCTCGAGATGGTGAAGCCTGCCTATGGCAGCAACATGGATGCTAAGACCTATCAAGCTTCAGTAGAAATACTGGAAAACATTTTGAAGGTGCTTCATCCATTCATGCCATTCCTCACCGAAGAAATCTGGCATTACATCCGTGAGCGCGAACCGGGCAAAGGTTCTATTTGTGTGGCAAGCTGGCCTCAAGTAACCAAGAGCAATGAAGCCTTGGAAAATGAGTTCAACAACTTCACAGAAGTAGTCATAGGCATACGCAACATTCGCAAGAACAACAACATCCCGAACAAGGAGAAGTTGGAACTAAAAGTGAAAAAGAATGCCGAATACAGCGCTGCATTTGATGCCGCACTCATGCATTTGTGCAACATCACCGGCATCGAGTTTGTGAATGATAAAGTGAACAATGCCTTCTCGTTTGCTGTGAAAGGAAATGAATATTTCGTTCCGTTCACAGGTGAAGTGGATATCGAAGCCGAAAAGAAAAAAATCAACGATGAGCTCGAATACACACGCGGATTCTTGAAATCTGTTGAAGCCAAGCTCAACAATGAGAAGTTCACCAGTAAAGCTCCCGCTGCCGTCCTAGAAGGCGAGCGCAAAAAACAAAGCGATGCCTTGAGTAAAATCAAGTTGCTGGAGGAGAAGCTGGCGAGTTTAAGTTGAGCAGGTATATAGCCCCAAAGTATTATAGGACTTAATATTTAATAAAGCCGCAATAGACAATAAAGAAGCCTCTTCATTAAGAAGGGGCTTCTTTGTTCTAGTGGTAACCGCACCGCAGAGCAATACATTCCACGTTGTCGCCACATCATGCCGAACTCGTTTCAGCATCCCAGTTAGCAGAGTAGCTTCACGAAGAGAGGGAACTTGAAACAATACTGAATTACCTATAGCAAGCTCCGCGTGACAGCGAAAACCGTTTCGCTAATTCTAGATAGCTACTCGATGAGTTCTTTCAATAAACCATATCTTTCACAACAGAATCAAAAAAGAAATCATATGGCAACAATAACACTAGGCGGTAACGCCATCCACACAATTGGAGAACTTCCCAAGGTAGGCTCACAAGCACCTGACTTTCGTTTGACCAATGAAGACCTTGGTGATATCACATTGGCTGACCTCAAAGGCAAACGCACAGTATTGAATATTTTCCCGAGCATCGACACAGGAGTATGTGCAGCAAGTGCGCGCGAATTCAACAAACGTGCCTCCGAACTGAGCAACACACAAATCATCTGTGTATCTAAAGATCTTCCGTTTGCCTTCAAGCGTTTCTGTGCAGCAGAAGGATTGAACAACGTGCATGCAGGTTCAGAGTTCAAAGACGATTCATTCTCCAAAGCTTATGGTGTAACCATCACCGATGGCAAGCTAGCAGGACTAATGAGCCGAGCAGTTGTCGTGTTGGATGAAAACACCAACGTCATCTATACCGAACAAGTTCCGGAGATTGGCCAAGAGCCGAATTATGATGCGGCACTAGCGGTATTGAAGTAAGAAGATATTTTCTTCCTCTCCACAGAAACAAGAAAGCCTCGTACAGAATACGAGGCTTTCTATTGAGGTATATTTTATTCACTACAATATCACCGTCCCAAAGTATTTGGCGATGTCAGCCTTCACGCGGTCGATAGCGGCTTTCTCCGCAAGCAATGAATCAACCCGTTCTTCATCACCCGCTTCATGCGCTTCTGCTATTTCTTTGGTGAGTTGCAATGACATCTTCTGCACTTTGCGGGCTTTGAGCCAGAAGACACAATCCTTCGTTGCTTTTTTCAAGAGCTCATCTTCAGACTCAGGATAGATTTGGTGGCGCACCCAATTCTCACTCAAGGCGTATTTGGGTACAAGCAACGATGAAGTCTCAGATGATACTGTCGAATCAGGACTATTGGTAAACACAGAGGTGTCCGGCAATTCCTCACGATAGATGAACTCGATGTACTCGCGCAAGATGCGGTTATACACTTCATGTTCAAACTCTATTTCGTCTTCTTGAATATTGGTGATCAGGTATTCGGCAACAGTCACATGATGGGTTTCTTCATGACCGTCTTCATTCAATACCGTAATAGGAATCATGCGCTCACCGTAGGTAAGCAGCAAACGAATAAAGTCTCGCTCTTGATAATAGAGCGATTGTTCCAAAGTCTCCGCTCTCTCGGGTTGCCCGTCATGAAAGGTTTCATCTAGCAGTGGTAGCTCATCAGGAATATCCTGCTTCTTGTCTTTCTTAAGTTGTGCAAGAATCGCTTTGTTCAATTCTGTGAGCAACACCTGCTCTTGCATATTGAGCAAGCGGCTGCATTGTTGCACGTACACCGTACGCGTTATGCCATCCGGTATGAGGGCAATGCTCTCCACTATGCTGCGAATAAGTGCAGCACGTTTCACAGGATCATTGCCAACATCCTCAAGAAGCAAAGACGTTTTGAAGGTGATAAAATCCTTCGCGTTGTTCGCTATGAATTCCTGTATCTCGGTGGTGCTGTGCTTGCGCGAGAAACTATCGGGGTCATCACCATCCGGGAAGAGCAGAACGCGCACGTTCATGCCCTCCTTCAAGATCATATCGATACCGCGGAACGAAGCTTTGATACCTGCACTATCTCCATCAAAAAGAATCGTGATGTTGGTCGTGTATCGCTTGATCATGCGGATCTGCCCATCGGTGAGGCTCGTACCGCTAGATGACACCACATTCTCCACCCCCGCTTGGTGCATACTGATGACATCGGTATAACCTTCCACCAGGTAGCACATGTCATGCTTTACAATCGCATTCTTAGCGAAGTTCAATCCATAAAGCACATTGCTCTTTACATACAATTCACTCTCGGGCGAATTGAAATACTTCGCAACCTCCTTCTCGGCTTTGAGTGTGCGCCCACCAAATGCAATGACCTTGCCGCTGATGTTGTGAATCGGGAACATCACACGACCGCGGAAGAAATCATAAGGCACTCCATCGCGCTCGCGAGTGAGACCGGCTTTGATGAGGTATTCGAGTTTGTATTGATTCTCGAGTGCAGCTTTGGTCATCGCGTCCCATTTATCCGGACAATAACCAAGTTGGAATTTTTCTATGATATCATCACGGAATCCACGCTCTTTGAAGTAGGACAAACCAATCGCACGACCTTCATCGGTAGTGTGCAATTGGTCGCGGAAATACTTGGCAGCAAATTCTGTAACGATACTGAGTTGTTCACGCTCACTTTTCTCTTGTTGTTGCTCCTCGGTTTGCTGCTCTTCCTCTATCGGAATGTTGTACTTGGCAGCGAGCCAGCGCAACGCCTCCGGATAAGTGAGCTTCTCGTGCTGCATGAGGAAATCCACCACATTGCCGCCTTTGCCGGAGGAGAAATCTTTATAGATGTTCTTAGAAGGAACAACGAAAAACGAAGGTGTCCGCTCGTTGGAGAACGGTGAAAGTCCCTTGTAGGCACTACCACTTTTTTTGAGATGCACAAACTCGCCAATCACCTCTTCGATGACGGCTGTCTGATAAATCTTTTCTATGGTTTCGCGACTAATCACGGGTGTGTACTCCGAAAATGGGAGCGTCAAATTTAGTTCGTAGAGAGCCTCTAAAATTCGTTATTTGCAGCGATGTCCAAAGGCAAATTGATAGGATTATTGGCCGGTGCGCTGTTGCTCAATGGGATACAAGCAGCCTGCACACAACTCACGGGAGATGAAGCGCTATATTGGATGCATGCCCGCCACCTCGACTGGGGATTTCGTGACCACCCTCCTATGACGGGGCTGTGGGCAGGACTGGGATACCATCTCCTTGCAACAGAACTGGGTGTGCGCCTGATGACAATACTGTCACACCTTCTCACCTTGTGGTTGCTGTTCAGGCTGGCGCGCCCTGTGAAGCTGCTGCATTACGCATTGCTCATTGCATCTGTGCCCGTCATGCATTTGTATGGTTTTACTGCTACCCCGGATTCTCCGCTGTTGCTGGCTACGGCCTTGTACCTCACCACTTGGCAAAGATTCATCCGTGATTCATCGTGGCTCCATACTTTGCTCCTCGGCATGTGCATGGCCTTTCTGGTTTGGAGCAAATACCACGGCCTTCTCATCATTCTTTTTGCACTACTGCCCATAAAAAGATTGTGGCTGCACAAACAATTCTGGTCGGCAGCATGTATCGGCATCCTGTTGTATTTACCCCACTTGCTTTGGCAATACCAACATGATTTCCCAACCTTCAAATATCACCTTGCAGGTCGCAATGATGATGCTTGGGAATGGAAGCACATCGGTGGTTATATAGGTGGGCAGTTGTTGGTCTTCAATCCGGTAGTACTAGGCATGGCAATCTATATTTTAGTAAAAAGAACTCCACGCGATGCTTTTGAACGCAGCATCCAATGGTTGCTAAGCGGAGTGCTCTTGCTGTTTTTGTTCAACAGTTTTAGAGGACGTGTGGAGCCCCACTGGACAACACCTGTCACGCTCTGCGCCATCATCCTCATCCTTCGCGAATGGCAAAGCAAGTCTCCCGGCAAACCGGTATTGTATAGTCTTGCAGGTATCACCACCATGTTGATGGTGGTGCGCATAGGGCTCGTAACGGATATTTTTCCTCCATTAAAAAAAGAATATCACACGGGCAAACAGTCCGTTACCGCCCTGCACAAAATAGCCAAAGACAAACCCGTTTGTTTCATGAACTCCTACCAAATGCCTTCCCTGTACATGTTTTACACTGGTGGCATTGCGCACTCCATCAACAACATTGAAGGTGGAAAAAACCAATACGACCTTTGGAACTACAATGAATACATCAACGAAAAACCTTTTCTTTTTGTAGCCTCCTATGATGCGCCCCACTTTGAAGATGTGGAGCAAGACGGCATTCATTTCAAGATAAAAGCCTATGATGATCTGCCTGTGCTCCATCAGCTGGAAGTATTGACGGATGATGCTTGCCTAAATACCTATCCCGGAGAATACATAACACTGCAATCGACCATTACCAATCACAACCATTATCCCGTTCATTTGGAAAACGAAAAACATCCCATTGGCTGGCTATTGTTGTTCAATTACAAAAAGCCGAATCAAGCAGATGTAGAGGTAGAAATTAAAGGCCTCCCTAAAACTTTACAACCCGCAGAATCTGCGCGCATCACCATGTCATTCATTGCACCTGATAGAACCGGCAAGAACATCGCACGCTTGGCAGCACGAGTGGATGAGCTACCCCATGTTTATCTGTCAAATGGAATCGTTGTCAGATATTAGGCAATGGGCATTGGTTATAAGAAAAGTCTTCAGTGTGATTCAATACCCGGTAGTCTCATCAGAATACATTGTACACTTTACCTCTTCAAGTCTTTTCTTTGTACCAAATCAGCACTGCAGTGAAAATCGCTATCTACGGAAAAAATTTTGACGATGAATTCGTACCCGCTATCCAGCGTTTGGTGGATTATCTTATTGAGCACAATGCGGAACTTACCGTTTATGAGCCCTTCTTTGGGTTGCTATCGGCCAAACTGAAGATGCCCCAAGGTGTCAAGATTTATGATGATTACCGCGGCATCAATGGATGTTATGCGCTAATCAGCATTGGAGGAGATGGGACATTGCTGGATACCGTGCGCATCGTTCGCGACAGCGAGATTCCAATACTAGGTATCAACACTGGGCGTCTTGGATTTTTGTCACATGTTTCAATTGACGGCATTGAAGATGCTTTAAACGCCCTGCTCAGCGGCAACTTCAAGCGCGATCAGCGCTCCTTGATAAAGCTATCAAGTCCGCAGCGCGATTTTGGTGATTTCCCATATGCACTTAATGAAATTACATTGCTCAATAAGGGGCGCAACACGATGATTACTGTGCATGCTGATGTGGACGGTCAATACATGACGACCTATTGGGCCGATGGACTCATCGTGGCTACACCAACAGGTTCTACGGCTTATTCGCTCAGTTGTGGCGGACCGATTATCATGCCCGGCAGCAATAGCTTCATCTTGACTCCTATTGCTCCACACAACCTCAATGTGCGCCCGTTTGTTTTGCCTGATTCATGCGAAATCACCCTCAAGGCAGAAGGTCGCGACCCTGAATTCCTCCTCACCTTGGACAGCAAGTATTTTACCATTGACCAAGAAACGGTGGTGACGCTAACACGCGCATCATTTGACTTGCACCTTGTCGCCTTTGAAGGAAACAATTTCTTCAATACCATTCGCAACAAGATGAATTGGGGCATGGATAAACGGAATTAAACACCTCACCGTCCTTACTTTCGCAACGCAAAAATTCATGAAGCTCAGAGCAGAAAATATTGTCCGCAGGTATGGCCAACGCACAGTTGTCCGTGGTGTTTCTTTTGAAGTGAACCAAGGCGAAATCGTTGGTTTGCTAGGGCCGAATGGTGCGGGTAAAACCACGAGTTTCTACATGGTTGTGGGTTTGGTTCGCCCCAATGAAGGACATGTTTACCTCGAAGACATAGAGCTCACCAAAGAGCCGATGTACCGCAGGGCACAGCTCGGTGTAGGCTACCTTCCGCAAGAAGCGAGCGTATTCCGCAAGCTCTCCATTGAGGACAATATCAAAGCGGTATTAGAGATGACCAAGCTCACAAAGAAAGAGCAAAGCATGAAGCTCGAATCGTTGCTCAACGACTTTGGCTTAGAACACAAACGCAAACTCATTGGAAGCCACCTCAGTGGAGGCGAGCGCAGAAGAACCGAGATTGCACGCGCCTTGGCCACTGACCCTAAGTTCATCTTATTGGACGAACCATTTGCAGGTGTGGATCCAATTGCCGTGGAGGACATACAGAAAATTGTGTGGCAACTCAAGTTGCGCAACATCGGTGTATTGATTACCGACCACAACGTGCAAGAAACATTGTCCATCGTTGACCGCGCATATCTTTTGTATGATGGCGCTATTTTGAAAGCCGGAACAGCAGAAGAACTCGCAGCCGATGAAACCGTGCGCAAAGTTTACTTGGGTCAAAACTTCCAATTGCGCAAGGTGAAAGTAGGTTAAGCCCCTTTCATTACCTTCCATGAAGATACAGTATCACTTTTCCGCAAAACCATTTCGCCACGAATTGGGTTGGCACTTCATCTCTTTGCCTAAAGCCATTTCAGAAGAAATAAGAAATCATTTCAAATCAGAGGAAGAGGGTTGGGGCTGATTGAAAGCCACCGCTAAAAATGGGAATACAGAATGGAAGACCTCCATTTGGTATGCCGCCAAAACCGGTTGTTACCTGCTTCCTATCAAGGCAGAAGTAAGGAAAACTGAAAAGCTCAACTTGGAACAACCCATTGACGTTATCGTCTTTATTTAAAGCCAAATAAAAAGTGTGACAATGACACTATGTTAAGTTTTAGTCAAAAACTATTCGACTGGCATCATGTAGCTTTTACATCAAACGGTGCATGTTTGCACCCATGAAAGGAATTCCTTTGCATGGCACTCTTCGGAGTAAGTATGAGCAAAGGAATACCATGCCCTCACGGCAGTCCCTTCTTCCCCTGAACAATATTCCATTCATTCTTCAATTCTCCCATCATTCTTATGTTTCAAAAACTCTTAGTCGCTAACCGCGGAGAGATTGCTATTCGCGTACTTCGAGCTGCATCGGAAATGCGCATCACTACAGTTGCTATTTACACCTATGAAGACCGCTATTCGATGCATCGCTACAAAGCGGATGAAGCGTATCAGGTAGGTGAAAACGATCAACCGCTGAAACCTTATCTCGATATTGAAGAGATAATCCGTGTGGCCAAAGAAAACCAAGTAGATGCGATACATCCGGGTTATGGTTTCTTAAGTGAGAATGTTCAATTCGCACGCAGGTGCCAAGAAGAAGGTATCACCTTCATTGGTCCCAAGCCTGACGTCATGCAACAACTGGGAGATAAGATTGCGGCTAAAACATTGGCGCGTTCGGTACAAATCCCCGTTATTGAAGATGCGATTTTGAGCGCAGATGACAAAGAACACGTAGAAGAAATAGCAGAGAAGATTGGCTTCCCCATTATCCTAAAGGCTGCTGCAGGTGGTGGTGGACGGGGCATGCGTGTAGTGCGCACCAAAGAAGAGGTGAAGAATGCTTTCTTCGAAGCATCGAATGAAGCGCTCAAAGCATTTGGTGATGGCACCATCTTCATTGAGAAATTCATAGAAAATCCTAAGCACATCGAAGTGCAATTGTTAGCGGATAACTATGGCAACATTGTTCACTTGTTTGAAAGGGATTGCTCCGTACAGCGCAGATTTCAAAAGGTAGTAGAGATTGCTCCGGCTCCCAACCTACCGGAGAAAACTAAACAAGAGGTATATGAATACGCCATCCGCATTGCCAAAGCAGTTAACTATAACAATGCAGGAACAGTAGAATTTCTGGTAGATAAAAATCACAATGTTTACTTCATCGAAGTGAATCCGCGCATACAAGTGGAGCACACGGTAACTGAAGAAGTAACGGGCATTGACATCGTGCGCAGTCAAATCTTGATTGCACAAGGCACCAAACTCTCCGACCCAAAAATTCACATTCCATCACAAGAGAGTTTGCGTATAAATGGCTTTGCTATTCAATGCCGCATCACCACTGAAGATCCTGAGAACAATTTCAAACCTGACTACGGAACATTAATCGCATACCGCAATGCTGCGGGCTTTGGCATCCGCCTCGATGAAGGTTCAGCGTATCCCGGTATGCGCATCTCGCCTTTTTTCGATTCGATGATTGTGAAAGTGACAGCTTCCGGAAGAACATTGTCCGGCACCTGTCAACGCATGTTGCGCGCATTGTCTGAGTTCCGTGTTCGTGGTGTGACTACCAATATTTTGTTCTTGGAACAAGTCATCAGTCATGAGCTTTTCCGCAAAGGTGAATGTACCGTCAACTTCATTGGAGAGCATCCTGAACTGTTCAACTTGCGCAAGCTCAAAGACTCATCAACGAAGCTCTTGAACTACTTGGGCAAAGTGCAAGTGAATGGTCATCCGGATGTGAAGGTGTATGACAAATCACGCACCTTCCGAGAGGCACAAGCACCATCATTCGACCGAAAAGCACCAATTCCTGAAGGATATAAAAACCTGCTTGACCGCATGGGACGCGAAGCACTCATGCGCAAAATCCGTGAAGAGAAACAAATACTATTCACCGATACCACTTACCGCGATGCACACCAATCATTGGTTGCAACACGTGTTCGCACCAAGGATATCCTCACTGCTGCACCAAGTTTTGCGCAGAACAATTATGCGATGTTCTCCTCAGAAGTTTGGGGTGGAGCAACATTCGATGTGGCGCTTCGCTTCTTGCATGAATGCCCTTGGGAGCGCCTGAAGCACCTAAGAGCTGCTATGCCAAACATTTTGTTGCAAATGCTTTTCAGAGGCAGCAATGCAGTAGGTTACTCTGCCTATCCGAAAAACGTTGTACAGAAATTCATCGAAGAAGCAGCTGCAACCGGCATCGACATCTTCCGCATCTTCGACTCGCTGAACAACCTGGAGTCGATGTTGCCAGCAATTGAATACACCACAAAGTACACAAAGTCCATTGCTCAGCCGTGCGTGTGTTACACAGGCGATGTTTTGCGCAACGACAACAACAAGTACAACCTCAATTATTACCTCGACCTTGCGCGCAAGCTTGAAGATGCAGGCGCACACATGCTTGCCATTAAAGACATGGCAGGTTTGCTCAAACCACAAGCTGCAGAAGTATTGATTCCAGCATTGCGCGAGGCGGTACAAATTCCGGTAGCATTACACACACACGATACAGCCGGTACGCAGCTCGCTACCTACCTCAAAGCAATTGAAGCTGGCATTGACAGCATCGATTGTGCAATAGCCTCCCTTAGCGGAACAACCTCTCAACCGAATATGAACTCGCTAGTGGCATTGCTAAAAGGCCATGAGCGCGAAAACGTGAACATGAACCTCGCTTCATTGAACGAACACTCCAACTATTGGGACATCGTTCGCGAGATGTATTATCCGTTTGAATCGGATTTGAAATCATCCACAGCCGAGGTATATGAAAATGAAATTCCGGGCGGACAATACTCTAACCTCCGCCAACAAGCAGAAGGCGTAGGTCTTGGAGACAAGCTCACCCAAATCAAAACCAATTATGCAGTGGTGAACCAACTCTTTGGCGACATTGTAAAAGTGACTCCTAGTAGTAAAGTAGTTGGTGATATGGCCTTGTTTATGACCGCCAACAACCTCACTGCCGAAGATGTATTGGATGAAACCAAGAACCACTCCTTCCCTGCATCAGTGATTGGTTTCTTCAAAGGAGATTTGGGCGTACCATATGGAGGCTTCCCAGAAAAACTGCGTTCCATCGTATTGAAGAATGAGAAAGAAGTAGGCGCTCCTGCAGCACAAATTCTTCCAGATATCGACTTAGAAAAATCCATTGCAGCGTTCCAAGAGAAATATCCGAAAGCATCATTTCAGGATTTCTTGTCCTATCAAATGTTCCCAAAAGTGTTTGATGAATACTATGAACACCGCAAGAAATATGGACGCGTAGAAAACATTCCAACCAGTTCGTTCTTCTATCCGGTATCCATTGGTCAAGAAGTACAAGTGCAGTTGGACAAAGGAAAAGTGATACACATTGTGTTGCGCTATGTCTCTGCACCGGATGAAGAAGGTTTCCGCACGGTATCATTTGGGCTCAACGGTGGAGTGCGCAATGTGCGCGTGAAAGACAACACCATTCAATCAACGAAAGTTCAACATAAGAAAGTAACCAATCCGGATACGGAAATAGGAACTCCGTTGCAAGGAAGCTTGTCCAGTGTTCTTGTAAAAGAAGGTGACAGCGTGAAGAATGGAACACCGCTGTTCATTGTGGAAGCCATGAAGATGGAAAGTACCGTGACTGCACCACGTGATGGCAAAGTAAAAAGCATTGTTCTTAAGCCCGGAGTGATGATTGACCAAAACGATGTGATCGTGGAGCTTGAATAACAGGCGTCCGAACACATTAGCTTTGCGCCACAAACACTCTATATGTTTCGGCATAAAGGAAAAAGCAGAACATACATGCACAACCTACGGTTGGCATCCTTGCTGTCATTCGTGGCCGGTATTGTGAACATCACGGGAGTGCTTGCCATAAAGGTGCTAACGACCAATATAACCGGTCATTTCGCCTACTTCTCTGAGGACATATTCACCGGCAACTATCAAGTGGCCACGATATACCTCGTGTTTGTATTCGCTTTTTTGCTCGGTGCATTTCTGTCCAGCTTTCTGATTGAATTGGTTCCTCAGAAATTTGAGTCGTATGCTTCTACCCTGCCACTCATTATTGAAATTTCCATACTATGTGCTGTAGGGTTATGGGGGATGCCATCGTCACTGCTTGATCGGCATGGGCAGTATATCTCATGTGCGATGTTGTTCGCCATGGGTATGCAAAATGCACTTGTGACCAAGGTATCTCAATCGGTAGTGCGCACCACCCACCTTACCGGTTTATTTACGGATTTGGGCATTGAGATTTCGCAATGGTTTTTCTACCGGGAAGCCACACATCGAAGCCGCTTGCTTAAAAGTATTCTACTGAAACTATCCATCATTGGTGGCTTCTTCCTTGGTTGCTTGCTCGGAGGAATGGTATATAAAACCATGGAGCTCAAAACGCTGCTGGTGTCAGCCGGCACCCTGGTTTTTACATTGTTCTACGACACCATTCGCATGCGTTATTATCACCTGAAAAGAAAGATTCAATCCTGGCAATAGAAGCATTCAACTTTCTATTCGATAGCGTTTCCATGGTCGAATACCCATACTCGATAAAACACGGGCTTAGCTGCACAAAACAGTGTGAATTAAGTGCGCCAACACTATTCTATATCTGGACAGGCAGTAGTACAAAGTGTTTTTGAATAGAAAAGCCGAAGTCATCGGGATAAATCAAGAACCCATGTTCTGTGAAGATTTGTCCAAACAATGAAAAAGGGCGGCCAATGTTGAGCCGCCCTTTTTCTATAGCTGATTATTGAGAATTCTTATGCAGTAGCTTCTTTCGCTGTAGCTTAAACAACATCGGTTCTCATACCGAACAACTTTCTCAAGTCCGCTACAATAGGAGTAGCAATGAAGAGTGTAGAGTACACACCGGAAAGGACACCCACAATCATAGCGAAGCAGAATCCTTTGATATCATCACTACCGAAGATGAACATCACAATCAAAGTGAGCAACACCGTCATGGATGTATTGATAGAACGGCCCATGGTGCTGTTCAATGCATCGTTGATGGTCTTATCAAGAGGAGCGTTACGTCTGATTTTGGTGTATTCACGTACACGGTCGAAGATTACCACTGTGTCGTTGATAGAGTAACCGATAACGGTCAAAATAGCACCGACAAAGTTTTGGTTCACTTCAAGCGAGAATGGAAGGATGCCATTGAACAAGGTGAACATCATGATAACGAACAACGCATCATGGAACAACGCAACTGATGCACCAATGGCGAAGTCCCATTTGCGGAATCTCAACCACATGTAGATACCAATCAAAATAAGGCAAAGTGCACCGGCCCAAATAGCTTCCTTGCGGAAGTCGTCACTCATTGTCGGGTCCACCTGATAGGTAGAGTCAATTTTATAATCAACACCAAGCTTATTGAATGCCTCTTTCAGTTTTTCGCTTGTAGCATCCTCTGAGTTAGCATTGGAGTTTGAGTTCATCAAGTAGTTGGTAGTGATTTTGAAATCAGTGCTGCCTGCACCAATGTTCTGAACCATGTAGGCCGCAGTCTGACCGTCTTCTTCTATCAATGTTTTACCCAACACATCTCTCACTTGGTCAGCATCAACGGCTGAAGCAAATACCACTTTGGCAGATGTACCACCGGCAAAGTCAACCCCCATGTTGAACCCTCTGGTCACCCATGAAGTGATACCAATCAAGAAGAAGACGATGGATACCACATAGAACATTTTACGTTTACCTACGAAGTCGTAGTTGAAGTTGGTAAACCAGTTCTTGGTGATATTGCTATAGAAAGTAATCGGCTTCTTATTCTCGAGTCTTCTGTAAAGAATCAAACGGGAAATGATAATCGCGGTGAAGAGTGTGGTGAAGATACCGATGATCAAAGTAGTAGCGAAACCTTTGATAGGTCCTGTACCCACCACAAACAACACGATACCGGTAATCAAGGTAGTAGCGTTACCATCGACAATCGCACTGATAGCTTTCAAGAAACCATCGTTCATCGCAGCGGAGATAGACTTGCCGAGGCGCAATTCTTCCTTCACGCGTTCATAGATCAATACGTTCGCATCAACGGCCATACCCATGGTCAATACGATACCAGCGATACCGGGCAATGTCAATACACCACCGAAGGATACAAGGGCACCAATTAAGAAGAACAAGTTGGCAATCAATGCAACGTTAGCAGCCCATCCTGCCCATGCATAGTAGAATACCATGTAAATGAGGATGAGGATAAATGCAATGATGAATGACCAGATACCGGCTTTGATGTTTTCTTCACCCAATGAAGGACCTACGGTAACTTCATCGATAATTTTAGCAGGAGCAGGTAGTGAACCGGCTTTCAAAAGACCCGCAAGGTCTGCCGCTTCTTCTTCAATTTTGATTTGGTCTCTTCCGGCACCTGAACCGAAAGTGATGCTGGAGTTACCGGTAGGAATTTCGGTGTTAACGCTTGGAGCAGAGTAAACCAAGTTGTCCATCACAATTGCAATCGGACGTTGGTTATCAGCTGCGTTCACACGAGTCATTTCTCTCCAGATAGCAGCACCTTCCGTGTTCATGGTCATGCTCACCATTACCTCACCGGTGATAGGATCATAATCCTTGCGCGCATCGGTAATTGAGCGACCATCCAATTCAGCTTTTCCTTTCAAGCTCTTATCGCGGATACCGTAAAGGGTCACCACGTTGCCTTGTGGTTTAGCAGCCCACATCAAACGAAGGTCAGCCGGCAATTCCGCTTTCACTTCAGGAGAATACAACCAACGGTTCAAGTCAGCAGTATCGGATACTTGAGCAAATCCGATAATTGGAGAACCGGCTTGGTTGCTGATAGCCAATTTAGCCAAAGGATATTTGCGCAACAATTCGGCTCTTGTGAGAGCGCTGTCAGGTTTTACAGTTTTATCGCTGTAGAGATTGCGCAAGGAGTCAATTTGAACACTTGTCAAATCAGGATCTTGCAAAGCAGCCATGAACAAAGAGTCCTTACGTGGCTGATCCGGATCTTGCGAATACAAATCAGGGGCATATTTCTTACCAAGAATGAAGTTGAGCTCATTGAGTTTGTTGTAAAGAGCCTGGTCCATGCGGTAAGTATCCCAGAACTCAAGGTTCGCAGTGGCTTTCAATTGCTGACGAACACGCTCACGGTCGTCCACCCCCGGAAGTTCCACGATGATACGACCACTCAATGATTGTTTCTGGATGTTGGGTTGAATCACACCAAACTGGTCAACCCTTTTCTTAATGATGTTCTCGGTGTTGTTGATGGCATCTTCGGCTTCTTTGCGAAGGATAGCAATGATTTCATCGTCAGAGACTTCTCTAGAAGGGAATTTACCCTTGTTCTCCATGGTGTCGAAAATTCTCCACAAGCCGATGCCGTCTTTGTTATTCGCTTTCCAAGCGCTAGCAAACAAATCGATGAAGGATGCATTAGAGCTGCGTTGAGCAAGTTTCGCATCTTCGATGGATTTTCTGAAAACTTTGTTCTCGCTGTTATCGCTGAGGGAAATCAACAAATCCGGAATAGACACCTCCAAGGTAACGCTCATACCACCTCGCAAGTCGAGACCGAGGTTCAGCTCACGTTGCTTGAGGTAGTTATAGCTATGACCGAATACCGGATATGCCTTAGCGTCAGCGCTATCACGAAGCAATTTTGCTTGCAAAGCAGCCAACGTAGAGTCATACTCGGGTCCGCTGACACCGGCAAACTCCAAAGAGTCTTTAGCTATTTGAGCTATTTTGTTCTCGTAGCGTTTCGCTACAAATCCGAATGACAGTACGTAAACGACTGACAGGGTAAGGAGGATTACGAAAATCCATAAAAGCGATCTATTCCGCATGTATCAATCTAATGGTAAGGTTGATTTTACTTTTTTTAAGGGCGGCAAATATAATCAGACAA
Organism: Flavobacteriales bacterium; assembly: GCA_036562565.1. GTDB lineage: Bacteria > Bacteroidota > Bacteroidia > Flavobacteriales_D > Sanyastnellaceae > DATCJY01. The sequence goes on from DATCJY010000060.1 coordinate 57,897, forward strand.
GGGTAAGAACATAGCCCGATGCTATTTGCTTTGATTACAACTGTGTTAAAAAGGAGTTCTTACTCCGATTGAAGTGATTAGGTTCTGATTTTCAGGCAAAAAAATATTGACTGACAGAAGGCATGCTAGGTATATACAACAAAAAAGCACTGCTTGCGCAGTGCTTTTAATTCATTATATACTTATAATCAAGCAATAAGACCATCAGCTTTAGCTCTTTTCAAAGCTGCAGCCAAGCCTAATTTGTTGATCACTTTCATTCCTTTTGGAGTTACACGAAGTTGCACCCAACGTTTTTCCTCTTCCAACCAGAAACGTTTGTACTGAAGGTTCGGATAGAACTTTCTCTTCGTCTTAATATTGGAGTGAGACACGTGGTGTCCTGTAATTGTACTCTTTCCTGTTATTTCGCAAACGCGTGCCATGGCATTGATATTTTTTAAAACGGGCTGCAAAGAAAGCATACTTTTTTGTTTTGAACAAAGAAATCAGGATAAAAAAATCGCGATTCCTCTGAAACCCCTACTATCCGCGGATTTCCGAACGAAAAAACTATCACTGGCGAAACTGTGATTTATCAAACATGCTGAGCAATCAGCGTTTTTCGAAGTTCATTGAGTGCCGCTTGAGCCGCCATGAGAATATTGAACTCTCTGCGCCTACCAAACTGATAACAAACGGATTTGACTCCAAATACACCTGCGATACCTATCCATACCGTACCGACCGGAGTTTCTTCCGTACCACCGGCAGGTCCGGCCACACCGGTAGTTGCAATTGCCCAATCGGTTTTCATGCGTTGGCGTGCGCCTGAAGCCATAGCCTCCGCTACCTGCCCACTCACCACTCCGTATTTTTTGATAAGGGTCGGTTCCACACCCAGCAAAGCGCTCTTTTGTTCTTCGCGATAGGTCACAAGACTTCCGGGAAAGTAAACACTTGCACCGGCTACCGAAGTCAACATTTGAGCTATAGTGCCTCCGGTACAGCTCTCGGCCACCGTCACGGTCTCTTGTCGCTCGGTAAGCATGCGGGCAATGACCGACTGCAAAGTATCTTGCTCATATCCATATATATGTTCTGCAATGAGTGCATTCAGTTGCTTTTCCTTTTCTGCAATCACAGCTTTCACCTTTTCCTCATCCCGCACATCATAAACCGAAATCCGCAATTTCACTAATCCCGGTGCGGGCAAGTAAGCCAGCGAGAGGTTCTCCGCGCGAAGCGATTCTTCCCAGTCGGCAATTTTTTCGGCCAAGAGCGACTCACCCACGCCTGTGGTCAATATGGTACGATGAAGAATACGTGGGCGTTTAAAATGGGCTTCCAACCGATGAAGCAACTCCTTCTCCATCATATGCTCCATTTCGAAAGGTACACCCGGCATTGACACATACACCACTCCGTTCTTTTCAAACCACATACCGCTGGCAGTGCCTCTGTGATTAGGAATCACCGTGCACGAAGCAGGAAGCTCGGCCTGCGATTTATTTCCTTCCAATAAAGGAATATTTCTAAAAGAAAACATTTCAGTGATGCGCTCCAGCACCTCCTGGTTCATGACGAGTTCCGTATTGAAGTAAGTACAAAGCGCTCGTTTGGTCACATCATCTTTGGTGGGCCCCAAGCCTCCGGTTAGGAGCACGAGCTGTGCACTGGCGCCACTCTCTGCCAGTGCACGAATGATTTCATCGTGCTCATCGGCAATGGTTATTCCCCGACTTACGCGAATTCCTATTTTATTCAATGCTTCACCAATCCAGGCTGCATTGGTGTTCACCGTTTGACCGATGAGCAATTCGTCACCGATGGAGATAATTTCCGCTACCATAAAGGATATGTTAATCTATTGCACCACATCTCTCACATTGGCTGAGGATGTTTTTCCCAAATACCAAAAGGAAAACTGCGGCCATTTGCTTTGTCTCAAGAACCAAAAGATGAATGCCGCTGTGCAAAGCAAGGAAGCCGCATATGCATACCACTGGCTCTGGACAGCACCATCCGGAGACTCCATAGTGCCATAGACTTTATAGAGTATTAGTGCCACCGCATTGTTAGCGAAGTGTCCCAAAATGGAAGGCCAGATGCTTCCTGTCCAAATAACGAGATACCCCAACAGTGCCCCGATAATCATGCGCGGAAGAAAGCCATAAAACTGCATGTGAAACACACTGAAAGCAATGGCTGTTACCCAAATAGCCACATGGATATTGCCTACACTCTTAGTCATCAATGGCTGCATGACACCACGAAAAGCAAGTTCTTCCAGAAATGCGGGAATGACAGCTATACTGAATATGGTCAGGACCAACGTTCCGGTGCCGGAAGCATCGAGCATTGCCTTGGTCAATCGGGCGGCCGACTCTTCCATCGGTTTGGCCCATGTTTCGATAATTGACCCGGAAGGAATCAAGGCCTTGTTGATTTGAGACGAGATATCAATCAGTCCGTTGGAGAAAAGCACCAATGCCACCGCAGCCAAAACAAAGAGGAGGCTCACGGGCTTCATCATAAAGTTATGCGTATGAACCCTGCCGAACATGATTGTATAAACCAGAACAGGTATGAAAAAAGTAAAAATCTGAGCCACGTTGTTCATCCACATCATGGCATGAGCATATTCTTCGGTAGGGTCAGCCACGATGGTTGAAAGCGTGGCCAATGGAATTCCGAAACCATAAACTCCAACAAGGGAAGCCGCAAATGAGCCGATAAACATGAATAAAAAAAGCAATACAACGAAGTAAAGCAACTGCAGTGAAGGCGACAGGCCTTTAAGTATCGGATTATTCATGGGTGCAAAGAAGCGAACTATCTTTGCACGCTCGTTATAAATTTTAGAATAATTCATGCTTAAAATTGGCAACATCGAACTGCCGGATTTTCCATTGTTACTTGCCCCAATGGAGGACGTGAGTGATCCGCCCTTCCGCATGGTGTGCAAGGAAAATGGCGCTGACCTGATGTACACAGAGTTCATCAGCAGCGAAGGCTTAATCCGAGATGCTGCCAAGAGCCGCATGAAGCTCGATATCTACGAATACGAACGCCCTATAGGAGTACAGATTTTCGGCAGCGAAATCGATACCATGGTAAAATGTGCCGAAATCATCGAAGCCACCCAGCCTGATCTGCTCGACATCAACTATGGTTGTCCTGTTTCTAAAGTGACATGCAAGGGTTCCGGAGCGGGAATTTTGAAAGACATCCCGAAGATGGTGCGTATGACAGAGGCTATAGTGAAAGCCACCAAACTTCCGGTCACCGTAAAAACCCGCCTTGGATGGGATGAAGACAGCAAGAACGTAGTTGAAGTGGCCGAACGCTTGCAAGACATCGGTATACAAGCCCTCACAGTGCATGGTCGCACGCGCGTGCAGATGTACAAAGGCGAAGCTGACTGGACGCTCATCGCTAAAATCAAAGAAAATCCGCGCATGAAGATTCCGGTGTTTGGCAATGGAGACATTGACTCCCCGGAGAAAGCATTGGAATACCGCAATCGCTACGGGGTGGACGGCATCATGATAGGTCGCGCCACCATTGGCTACCCATGGATTTTCAATGAAATCAAGCACTACTTCGCAACAGGAGAAAAACTTCCACCTCCTACCGTCCAACAACGCGCAGATGCTTGCCGAAAGCATTTTGAGTTTTCAATAAAATGGAAAGGTCCTGTACTGGGTGTACTTGAAATGCGCAGGCACTACAGCAATTATTTCAAAGGGCTTCCAAACTTCAAAGAAGACCGCATGGAGCTCGTGATGAGCAAAGAGCCTGAATTCATCCTGAACAAGCTCGATGAAATCGTAAGAAAGTATGATGGTGTAGAGTTCTTGGTGTAAGCACCTCTGGTTAGAAATTCAGGAGAATGAATTATATCCGTTTGAAGGCGGAATTGACCAACTGTCCCAATCCCCATTAAGAAATCCTCTACAATGGCTATGTTGCAATCACTTTTAACTTGACTGCCAACATGAAGGCTATTATCCATGAAACATATGGTCCACCTGAAGTTCTTAGACTCATAGAACTTCCTACTCCCACTCCCAAAGCCAATGAAGTTCTCATTAAAATCCATTACACTACAGTAAACCGAACGGACGCAGGTTTTAGAAGTGCTGAATACGTAATCAGCCGACTTTTTAGCGGATTATTTAAACCTAAAAACAAAATACTCGGGAGTGAATTTGCAGGTGAGATTGTTGGTATTGGAGATGATGTAACTCGCTTCAAGGTGGGAGACAAAGTGTTTGGCTATAATGATTCAACTTTTGGCGCTTATGCAGAGTTTATGACT
>DATCJY010000061.1:0-12832 GCA_036562565.1 Flavobacteriales bacterium
GCCCCAAGGCCCAGTGCAGCGCGTGCGGCAAACTCCGCAACGGTGCCTGCTCCCAGGATCACCACCTCGGTAGGTTTCACACCGCTGATGCCGCCAAACATCAACCCCTGACCACCACTGGCGTGGCTGAGGTATTCGGCAGCAATGAGCACAGCCGTGTTGCCGGCTATCTCACCCATGGCCCTCACCACGGGAAACACATCAATCTCATCTTTGATATAATCCCAGGCAATGGCCGTGATGCGCTTGTTGCTCAGCGCGCGGAAAGTCTCCTGCTTTTGCACCGGCAGATGCAATGCCGAGATAAGCGTTTGTCGCCCGGTCATCATATTGATTTCCTCCAGGCTTGGAGGAGCCACTTTGAGGATGAATTCGCTCTTAAAGACATCCTCCGGACTGTACACGATGCGCGCACCGGCCTCGCTGTAGTCGTGGTCTTGGAAATTGGAGTCCTTACCCGCGTTGGTCTCCACAATCACCTCGTGGCCGTTGTTCACCAACAGGGCTACACTCTCCGGCACCAGGGCCACGCGTCTTTCCTGAAACGAAGTTTCGCGCGGAATTCCGATGGTGAGTCGTGAGTGTTTCTTACCGATGGGCGCAAGTTCTTCTTGCGGCATGAGTGCGGCTTCGGTAGCCAGCGAGCGGATTGCATCCTTCTTAGAATCCATTATTTCCTAAACAGATTGAGGGTAGTTGAATTGACTATGAAAAAACGAGATCCGAAGATAACCAATACCGTGCGCAGCCCGATTACCTTCGGTAAAAATTATGAGGTGCGTTGTTCACAGCAGCGAGTGGGCCTCAGCGGTCCCCGGCAGTGAAATGTCCTGACCGCCTAGAGGTTGGTCATCGTATGAAAAGGGTTGAAAATGAGCTTCGGAAAAGGGGCGAGAGCCGGTTTTTACCAAGAGGATAACCCACGCGGAGCGGTAAGTGGAACAGGGCAGGGAGTGTGGATAAATGCTGTTTAAAGATAATCGTTCTAAGATGGCAGCGAGGTATTGCCCGCAAAGGTGTTTCTATATATTTGTCGCGTTATATAAAAAGTTATGGCAAATCACGATCCCAATCATTCATCCAAACAGCGCACTATCTTGTGGATTATTGCACCTGTTGCTGTTGTGCTAAGTTTGTTTCTCACCAAATTGAATCACAATGTACCACCACTGCGTGAGGAGTTGGACGGTAGAGTAGATGTAGTTAAATCCGCTCCGGCCCCAAAGGTGGAAGCACCGGCTGCCACTGAGGCGGCAAACACCCAACCAACTGCCGAGCCTGCTGCTCACTAATCAGGTTGCGTGTACGTTTTTTTTGGGAAAAGAAGATTATCTCGCAGTTAAAGAAATAACCGAGGGAGCCGCAGGGCTCCCTTTTTTTATGCGTGCACGGCAGTGCCGGCTGCTATCTTCCACACCTCATGGGGCATCTCCAGCTTGGTGAGCAAAGCCGGGATGCGCTCGGTGTGCGTATCGGTGATAAAAATTTGCCCCGTATCGTTGTCTTTGAGCCAACGCAAAATTTGCATGAGTCGGCCTTCATCAATTTTATCCAGCAAGTCATCCAGCATCAGCAGCGGATTGATGCCCTGGTGGGTGCGGATGCAATTGTATTGAGCAAACTTGAGTGCAAACAAAAACGACTTCTGTTGCCCTTGTGAGGCAAACTTCTTCAGCGGCATACCGCCAATGGTAAATGCCAATTCATCTTTGTGTATTCCGGCCGATGTTCTTTCCAACAGACGGTCTTTATCGCGGTTTTGTTGGAGCAATTCCTCCATGGAGTTTTCGTGCAAGTCGCTCTCATAAGTGATGGCCGTCTGCTCCTTGCCTTCGCAAATGGTTTGGTAAACGGAGTTGAATTGCACGGCAAACTCTTTGAGGAATTTCTTGCGCTCTTCATATAGGATGGTGCCGTAATGAATGAGCTGCATGTCCCACGGCTCCAGAAAATCAGGGTTATAACCGCCCTTGGTGGCAAAGCTCTTGAGCAGGTTGTTGCGTTGGAGCAAAGCATGGTTGTAGGCCACCAATGCTTCCAAGTAGGGGCGGCTTTGTTGGGAGATAGTCGCATCGAGGAATTTCCTGCGCACCTCGCTGCCTTCCCAGATGAGTTCTATATCATAAGGTGTGATGATAACAGCCGGCAACAGGCCGATGTGGTCAGCGAGCTTGTCATATTCTTTGAAGTTGCGCTTGAACACCTTGCGTTGGCCCTTGCGCAGCGCACAGACGATGTGCTCCGGCATGCCGTCTTTTTCAAACTCACCGGTGATGCTAGCTTGTTCGTGCCCGGTGGTGATATTCTGTGAGTCGGTGGTGTTGAAGAAGCTTTTGCAAACGCACAAGTAGTGGATGGCATCGAGCAGGTTGGTCTTGCCCGAGCCATTGTCACCGGCAAAGCACACCACCTTGTTTTGAAAGTGGAGAGAAGCCTCTGTGTAATTCTTAAAGTTGTAGAGCGTGAGGCGCTCCAGCAGAATGTTCTTCATTAAAAATTTGACCGCTTACTCAATACCGGTCATCGTCATCATCACCGGTATAACCGCGGCCAAAATTACGCCTCTTCCTATTGAGCTCTACAAGCTGTTTGTAGGCCAAATCCATTTCTTCCATTTCATCTTCGTGCTCATCTAGGACAATGGTTCTGGATGAAACAATTCTGCGCGGCCACAGATGGTTAGGGTTTTTGTTGTCAAAAGCGATAATCACACCACGCCATTGTTTGGAGTCGCTGCGTTTGTATTTGGCGTAATAGACCATCAAGGCATCGTTGCGGATGCGGTCGGCACGCTTGTGGAATACCACTACCGAGTCCACCACCACTTTCTTATCGTAGTTGTGGCGATACCTCTCTTTGATATACAGCTTGATGAGCTCCTCGGTGTTGCGGTATTGCTCCGGGAAGCGGTCAGTCATCTTTTGGTCATAGAGCAATTCATAAAGCGGAATGATGAGCTCTTCTTTTTTGGCAATGCGTTGCAAAACGGAATCAGATACTGCCACGTTGTGGCGCATATCAAACGCAGCAAGGTCCAGGAGCAAGGGCAGGTTCTTGGTGGCATACGCTTTTGCAAAGAAGGTGGCTACCTCAGGCTTGTGGCGGTAGGGATGGAGCAAGGTGCAATACGTGAGGAACAGATATGTATCGCGGTAGTCATCTTCGTTTTTCACCGCGTTGATGCGTTTGAGTTCGTTCTTGGCCTCCATCAGGAATTGAGGCACTTCCGTTTCCAAGAGCTTTGGATGAATCATTGCGCTGTCCATGAGGGTGCCCAAGAGCACATACACGGGAATTTCATATTCATTGAGGCTGGTGAGTGTGGTCACCTCCGGCATCAGCAGCGTGGCCAGTTCCAAGCTGTCGATGTTGAGCATACCGTTCCACTCATACTCCTCAAAGTCGATGATAGGCGGTTCGTCCAGCAGCAATTGTTTATAGGCCAAAAGGGCGTTGCGTGTGCGCATCCAGCGCAGGTTGTTCAATAAGTCCACTTGGTAATATGCACTGTCCGGGTAGCGGTAATATTCCTCTTTGATGAAAGCGATATTGGCAGCACTTGTGTCGTTGTAGAGCGCTTCCACCAAGTGTTCTTTGAGGTTGTTGAGGGCTTCTTTGTCAGGGCTCTCAGGCATATTGTGCAGGATGGTGCGGATGCGCGGCACGGCCTCAGCTCCCAAGTCCACCTCAGCTGCCAAGCGGATGGCGTTCTCACGGATGGTGCTGTCACTGCTGTACAATGCATCCAAGTACGCCAAGTCCATATTGATGAAATGGTTGTAGGCAAAAACGGTATCGGTTGGCTCGAAGGTGTTGAACACAGTGGTGAGGAAACTGCTTGGCCCCAAGATGGAGTCATAGGTGGCTTGCAACACATAGAGCGATTTGTTGTGAAGGATTTGCTTCACCCAAGCTTTGCGCACCGAGGCGGTGTCTGACAATACATGTTCAAGCATCACACCTGTGGGAGTCCATGTAATGCTGCGGCTGTCGATGATCAGGTTATGGGCCTTGATGAACTCTTCGCGGTTATTGATAAATGACACTGAATCCTCCGCATCCGAGAAGCGGTGGTAGCGTTGAAAGTGAACCTTCACCGTTTCAGCGTTGTTGGGAACGCTCAGTTCGGTTTGTTGTTTCATCCCTCGGAAGATGTTCTTTTCTTCTTTGGAAGAGTAATACCAATTGTAATCCTCATCGTCATCGTTCTTTTGGGCATGCGGCACATAAGGCAGCTCTACCCTAAAGAAGCAAGTAGTGTCCTCATAAGTGGTGAAGGAGCTGTATTGTGGAAGCGCGAATTGAATACTTAGGAAATACTTTTCCGCTTCTTGCTCATGGTAGGTCAAAGCAGAGAATACGCAATAGTTGAGGTTTTGCAAAACGAACAACGCATGGAGCGTTTTGCCATGGGGGCCCTGGAATTTGGCACGCACTGCGGGGAGCATTTGATGTGTGGTGTTGGTGCGTGAGATTTCCGTGAGGCGGTTGTCATCTTTGTAGGCATCGGCAAGGCGGTTCACCTCATATACATCTTCATCGATGAAGCCCGGGTCGTCCACAGTGTGGCGTTGTGACAGATAGAAGGTTTTTGTATGGGGATCATAGGCCGTAGCCGTGAAATCCCCGTTTACTTCATCGCTGGTGTTGACATAGCCCAACACGCGTGCCGGCACGCTGAAGCGGATGCTGCCATCTATGGAAGACCAAGTGTTTTTGGCTTCCACTGCCGGCAGAAGAATTTTGAGGTTGGAGAAGAACTCATCGCCATAGCCGTTCTTTATTTTATCACCAGTGGCCGTGGCACGCAGGATGAGCACCATCTCGCCCTGTACCAGTACCATGTTGCGGTGATAATCGCCTTTGCGAGTTTTGTTCAGAATATCATAACCGATAAAGCCTTGCAGTGCGATGCGCTTTTTGCTCTCGATGCTGCCGGCAATGGATTCGTAGAGAATACTGTCAATGGATGCCAGTACTTGTTGGGTGGTGTAGTTTTTCCAACCGGCATAGCTGCGCATGGAAGCAACGATGAAGCAAGCCCCGTTAGGAATGTCCATGCTCAACCAAGTGCTGCCATCGGAGTCGCCACCCAGAGGATAAATGGTAGCGGGTGCGGTAAAGCTCAGGAGTTTGTCTTCCGTCACATATACCTGCGGTGTGCGCTTATAGATTTGTTTTTCGAGTTTGGCGCGCGCTTTACCACCGTGCTCTCCTTTGTTGTAAGGCTCAACGGTATAGCCCAATTGGCGCAACATTTCAATCACCCCGTTAGGGCCGGGCAGGTGAGCGCATCCCATTCCGGCAAAGATGGATTTACCGGATTTCATCACGCTGTCCATGTTCTGGACGAACACTTTGTTGCGCTCCACGAGGATGTATTTGTCAAATGATTTGCTGGTCGTTTTCTTGTTGAGCGAATCAATGAGGTCCAGGTCTTGGTTGCGGTATGCGGGTTCCAGTTGAGCGAGCAATTGCTGGTGTTCTCTTCGGTCTTTGGCATCATAAGAGGTTTCATCCAGCTCGTTCATCTCCTCTTTGCGGGCGAGCTTCATGAACTGTGTGGACTGCTCATAGGTCTCCAGGCCGAAGGTGTTTTTGCCCAGCTTCTTGCCGGTTTGGTAGATGTGCATATCCAGCCAAGTATTTTCTTCAAAGTCGGGAGAGAGGCCGTAGTTGCCGCTGCGGAAGAGCATATAGTTGAGCAGGATGGGGTCGAACATGAGCACTTCCTGCACGCGCTTCTGCACGTTGGTGTTGAGCACAAAGTAGCCGTGCAACTCCGGAATACCGCTATTGTTGTTGTTGAAGCCGTATTCATTGGTCCACCGGCCGCGGTTGGCGCGATAGAGGTTGCCCTTGGTTTCATCGAAGATGGCTTGCAACCAGGCCTCGGGCTCCAGCTCCAGCGCTACTTCATCCACTTCTTTGAGGGCTTTGTAAAACGGATCACCGAGGTGAAACACCATCTTGCCGCTAATGTGCATGGTGCCGTACATGTAGGAAGGCTTTGTCATGCCATTGCCACTGATTTTCCACATCAGGCTTTGGTATTTCTTTTGGGCGAGAGAGGGAGTGCTGAGTAGGATGAGGGCTACAAGGGAAATTAAAAATCTAGGAAACATCAGGGCTTTTGTAATGGGTAACTGAGTGCAGGCAATTCTATTGTGAGATCTTTGCAAAATTACCGATTTATGCACATCTCCGTGGTAAAGAGCAAGAAATACTTTGCCCGTAAGGCATTTCTTTTATCTTCGCGGCCGAAATTTTTTAAAAATAATGGCTAAACAAGTAGAAACGAAATCAGCTCCAATCGTTGACGTACAGCAAGTTTATAACAATACAGAAGCGTTCTTTGAGAAAAACAGAAAACCGCTTCTTTATGGATTAATCGCTGTTGCAGTTTTGTTTGCAGGTTTCTTCGGATACCAATACGGCATCAAAGCTCCGAAAGAGCAAAAGGCTAACAATGCTGCTATGACTGCGGAATTGTGGGCAGGAAGAGATTCCATTGAACTTGCATTCAAAGGCAACGGAGACTTTGAAGGTTTCGAATCTATTGCTGAGAATTACAAAGGTACCAAAGCCGCTGACAGAGCCAATTTTTGGTGTGGTGTGTACTACCGCGATATTGCGAAGGACTACGCTACGGCTCTTGAGTATTTCAAAAAAGTAAACTTCAATGATGATGCGGTTGCTGTAGAAGTAATGGGCAACATAGGTGATATGTATGTGATGCAAGGCAACTTGGAAGAAGGAGCATCATGGTTGGAGAAAGCAGCCAAGAACGCCAACAAGAGCAACAGCCGTGATTTCACCGGTCCTATCTACAGCCTGAAAGCGGCCAAAGTTTATTTGGAACTGGGTAAAAAAGATCGTGCTAAATCATTGCTTCAATACGTAGTGGACAATTACGATAAAAAAGGCAGTGAGTATGCTGAAGCAGAGAAATTGCTCTCATACGTGAAAGCACAGTCATAAGCAGTTTTATGGCGACTACAAACTTATCAGCTTATAATAAAGAGAACCTTCCCGATGCTCGCAACATGCGCATCGGGATTGTTGTTTCTGAATGGAACGCAGAGATAACCGAGAACCTTCTTCGCGGTTGTCAAGAAGCGTTGATGGACTGCGGTGTTACCGTGAACAACCTGCACATCCATCACGTACCGGGCAGTTACGAATTGCCGATGGGAGCGCAATTGCTGCTCGAAAACAAATCCGTTGAGGCGGTGATTTGCCTCGGCTCTGTCATCCGCGGTGAGACACCCCACTTCAACTTTGTGTGCCAAACCTGTGCCGATGGCATCAAGGACGTGATGCTCAAATACAACAAGCCTGTCATCTTTGGTGTGCTCACCGATGACAACATAGAGCAATCACGCGCGCGCAGCGGTGGCGCATTGGGCAATAAAGGAACGGAAGCGGCTATCACCGCCATCAAGATGATTGCCCTCAAGCGTCAGCTCGAAGACAACTGGTGAGCTTAATCCAACAGCTCCTCCAATTCATCCATCTTTTTATCACTGTACTTCCCCGTTGTGGAGTAAATGACTTTTCCTTTTTCATCCAAAAGGAAGAAGTAAGCCTCAGCCTTATCCGTCATCTTGAGCTCCTTATCGTAAGGGGAGAGTTCACCTTTGTAGAAAAGGATATAAGGGAAAAGATCTTTGCGGCTTGATTTCTTGAGCTCTTTCAGTGACGCTTCATATGCGGCTTGTTTCAAACCGATATACATGGGGACGAAATAGAGGTTCACGTCATAGTCTTTATCAAACATGCCGCGCTTCGCAATGAATTTGTCATATACCGGCTGATACCAGGTGTTCAATGCTTCTTCAGCCTTTTGGCTATAGGCCATGCCGATGAGCGTTTTCTTTCCCTTAGCCGCATCAGGCAAGGTGACCGATTTACCTTCCAATGTTTCACCGTTGAGGGTGGGGAATTGTTTTCCTTTTTGAACGGGGCTAAATGCAAGACATGCAATAGCAACAGCGGCAACGAACTTCATCATGATTTCTACTCTTTTCCTTTGGCGGTAAAAGTAAAATCCGTGCCGTTATTGTCTGTTATATCATTTTCGTGCACACAAAGAGGACATTAAGCGAAACGTTTCCGTTCAGATTATTTCCTGTTAAACACACAATAAAAAAAGCCCTGAAGTAATTCAGGGCTTTTCTTGTTTTTATAACGGGCTTATGAAAGCGTTTGTTTTGCTTTGAGCAATACTTTGAGGATGACCTCGTCTTTGATCATTTGATCACCGAGGTTGTCAAAGAACTTGCCTGAGCCGTATCTCACATCAAATGCAGCACGGTCAAAAGCGATAGCGCCAGCAACAGATGCACCATCATTATTGGGTGCAATAATCAAAGAGGTTTTGAACTCTTTGGTGATGCCCTTGATGGTGAGGTCACCTACGATTTCGTATTGGATTTTGTCCTTCTTCGTAGCTGATTTGATAACGTATTTGGCTTCGCTGTATTTGTCTACATCAAAGAAGTCAGGGCTCTTGAGGTGTCTTTCAAGTTTGGCTTGAGCATCGCCTGCAAGGTCTTCGTTTTTGATGGACTTCATGTCGATGATGATTTCACCGCTTTGCAATTCTCCATTGAGGAGGGTGAACGAACCACTCTTCACTTGAACGTTACCGTTGTGCTTTTTACCGGTGATGTTTTCGCCAATCCAACCGATGGTAGAAGTAGCAGGGTCGATTACATAGTTGCCGTCTTGTGCTGACTTCACAGCCGCGCTGGTACCTCCTTGATTGATTCTTACTTTGGAAGTATCTTCAATACCGGAAGCCACAGCAACTTTACATCTTTGGAAATCGGCTTCAAATGTGGCATCCGCACGAAGCTCCTTGCACTTTTTGTAATCATCGCTGTTTTGGTCGGTAATTTTGGCGCAACTGCAAGCATCCAATTTAGAGGAGTTGTTGCTGTTGCAAGCGGCCATGGCTACAACCACTGTGCCTGCTAATAAGAGTTGGGTGATTTTCATCTTTCAGGATGGTTTTTTTAATTATTCAAATGAGTTGTTTGAAGCGCCTAATACGAAAGTTTTTTCGTTTTGGTTAACTGCTTCATTAGCAGAAGTCATTTCGATTTTATTCTCTTCCACTGTGCTTCCGTGAGCGTCACCGTTCACATTCAAAAGCGGGGCAAGGGTAAGGCCTACCAAGCAAGAAAGCTTAATCAAAATGTTCATGGACGGACCGGAAGTATCCTTGAATGGGTCACCCACGGTGTCACCTACTACTGCGGCTTTGTGCGGCTCAGACTTTTTGAAGAAGGTTTCCTTCTTGCCGTTTACTTCGATTTCCACACCTTTTTCAAAAGACTTCTTCGCGTTGTCCCAAGCACCGCCAGCGTTGTTTTGGAAGATTGCCCAAAGCACACCGCTCACGGTAACACCGGCCATGTAAGCACCAAGAGCTTCAGGCCCCATGGCAAACCCAACGATAATTGGGGTAACGATGGTAATCACACCTGGAAGCATCATCTCGCGCAAGGCGGCTTGAGTGGAGATTTCTACACATTTACCGTATTCAGGCTTGCCTTTACCTTCTAAGATGCCCGGAATTTCACGGAACTGTCTGCGCACTTCGTTCACCATTTGCATAGCCGCTTTACCCACGGAGTTCATGGCCAATGCGGAGAACACCACCGGAATCATACCTCCTATGAACAATGCAGCAAGCACTTTTGCATCAAAGATGTTGATACCGTTGATGCCGGTGAACGTAACATAAGCTGCGAAAAGCGCAAGAGCAGTAAGCGCAGCAGAAGCAATGGCAAAACCTTTACCTACTGCCGCAGTAGTGTTGCCCACCGAGTCAAGGATGTCAGTCTTCTCACGCACTTCTTCAGGAAGCTCGCTCATCTCAGCCACACCACCCGCGTTGTCAGCGATTGGGCCGAAGGCATCAATGGCCAATTGCATAGCGGTGTTGGCCATCATAGCAGAAGCTGCGATACCCACACCGTAGAAGCCCGCCAATGCATAAGCACCCCAGATAGCACCTGCGAAGAGGATAACGGGAGTAGCAGTGGAAAGCATACCGGTACCAAGACCGGCAATGATGTTGGTGGCTGCTCCTGTGGCAGATTTTTGAACGATACCCAATACAGGTTTTTTGCCAAGGCCGGTGTAGAACTCGGTGATGTAAGAGATGGCAGCACCTACGAACATACCGATCAATACGGCCCAGAACACATTCATGCTGCTGGTGGTGGAGGTGGCGAATTGGCCATCGTTGAATACGCTGATGGTCATTTCTGCCGGAAGACACAAATCAATGAGGAAATAAGACGCTACCAATGAGAGCAAGATGGAAGCCCAGTTGCCGAGGTTCAAGGCACTTTGTACCGTGTCGGTGTTGGCTTTGCCGTTGTCGCTCACTTTTACAAGGTAGCTAGCGATGATGGAAGCCAAGAGCCCCACTGCGGCAATGAACAAAGGCAAGAAGATAGGACCAAGGCCGTTGAAAGGAAGTCCGGACAATGTACCACCGTTGGCATCCATGAAGTCGCGGATAACGTAGTTACCCAATACCATGGAAGCCAGTACTGTGGCCACGTAAGAACCGAAAAGGTCCGCACCCATACCGGCAACGTCACCCACGTTATCACCCACGTTATCTGCGATGGTCGCAGGGTTGCGAGGGTCATCCTCAGGGATACCGGCTTCTACTTTACCCACGAGGTCAGCACCTACGTCAGCCGCTTTGGTGTAGATACCCCCCCCCACGCGAGCGAAAAGCGCAATGCTCTCAGCACCTACGGAGAAACCGGCAAGCACTTCCAACACGCGCACCATGGTATTGTATTCATATTGACCATCGGTCAAGAACATCTTTAGGAAGATGATGAACAAAGCGCTAAGGCCAAGCACTGCCAAGCCGGCCACACCAAGTCCCATCACCGTACCACCGGTGAAAGACACTTTGAGCGCCTTGGCCAAAGAAGAACGTGCAGCTTGTGTAGTGCGCACGTTGGCTTTGGTGGCGATGCGCATACCGAAGAATCCGGCCAATGCACTGAAGATACATCCGATAACGAAGGATGCAACGATAAGGATATGAGAAGTGGGCACCTCTTGAGACAACCATCCCAAAGCGGCACCTGCCACTATCACATAGATAGCAAGGATGCGGTATTCGGCTTTGAGGAAGGCCATCGCCCCTTCGGCAATGTATCCTGCAATTTCTTTCATGCGGTCGGTACCCGCATCTTGTTTGTTCACCCAGGCACTTTTGAGAGCCATAACGATCAGGCCGAGGATTCCCAGCGCTGGAACGAGATAAATCAGATTGTCCATCGATTGTAATGTAATGATTTGGTTTTACTTGTGTAAAAAATTTCGGCCGCGAATATAGGGACGCAACACCGGATAAGATAAGCGTTTTTTAACATAAATGCTCTTTACAAACGGGCGGTGATGCTTGAGGGTGGAGTCGGTTAATGTTTTTGCGTGGTGTGCTCTTCATGCTCTAGGGGGCTCTTAGCCGGCAGTATAAAGCGCACTGCGGTGCATCGCTTGGGTAAAACTCCAACCGCATCCCTATCTTTGATACATGTGTTACGACATCGCCAAATTGAAATCAAGGCTCAAGAAGCAGGGGCAGCGCAAAGGGCACACGCCTAAAGAGATTGAGGAAACCATCAAAGATTACGAACGCATTTGGCGGGGTGAGCAGGTGTTGTTCAGTGGTTTTGCGCATCCTGAGTTGCCTGTGATTGTGCGCCAGGATGGTCGCTATACAACGGAGCTTATGACGTGGGGGCTGGTTCCGTCCTATATCAACGAACCGAAGAAGGCCGCTGAAGTAATGAACATGACCATCAATTGTCAAGCAGAGACGGCTTTTGAGAAAGCTTCATTTAAAGCGTCCATCCGTCATTTCCGGGGCCTACTGCCCATAAACGGATGGTTTGAGCATCACCATGTCAACGGCAAACCATTCCCTTATTACATCCACGATGCAGAAGATGAGCTGCTTTATCTGGGCTGCATTTACTCCATGTGGTACAACCCCGTCATGTCCAAGGAGGAAGCTACCTTTAGCATTGTTACCACCAAGGGAAACGACCTTTTGACCCGCATCCATAACAAACCGGCCAAGAGCCAAGGGCCAAGGATGCCGCTCATCCTTTCTGGCGATGCCGTTATGGAGTGGTTGCATCCCGATACCGACATGAACACCTTAAAGGAAATCATGATCACCTTCCCCGATGACATGCTGGATGCTTACACCGTAAAGCCCATCCGCACCAAGGGAGTGGATGCTTTTAGCGAATCGGTCATAGAGCCGCACCGATATCCGGAATTGGACACCGAGCAGCTGAGTTTGTTCTAGGCGAATGCTCCGGGCGTAGCTTCAAATTCTTTTCCGGTATTTTGCAGTATTGCACGCACATGGCACAGACTTCCGCGAGTGTCCTCCTGAAATCTTTTTAGCATGGTCTGCTAAGGCACCAAGGACCGCAAAGTTTCCCGTTTTGCATGGGGTAAATACCCGTTTGATGCTGTGTAATGTGTTGTAAATGAGGGTTGTCGTTCGGTCATGTGGTCGTCATCGAACGGTCGAGTGGTCCTCCCCCAACGGGTTTATGGACTACCCCCAACGGGTTTATGGACTAGCCCCAACGGGTTTATGGACTAGCCCCAACGGGGGCGGCAAAAACTCGGTTTAATCGTCTCACGCGGAGCGAGCAATAAAAACAAAAAGCGCATGAATCACTCCATGCGCTTTTATAATCTTAATATGGCTCCGAATTCCTTTCATTAATAGGCTCTAGCGAAAAGAACGCGTTGAGAAGAAGGTTTG
>DATCJY010000066.1:0-76458 GCA_036562565.1 Flavobacteriales bacterium
CGCACTTTGAGAAGGTCTCCGGGCTTCACTTCTCGACTGGCTTTTACCTGCTCACCATTCACCCACACTTTGTTCAACTTCACTTGTTGAGCTGCCAATGAGCGGGTCTTGAACACGCGGATGCACCAGAGGTATTTATCAATACGCATAGACTACAATATGGTCGACAAATTTCGCAAACATCCAGGCTTAGCAAAAGTGTTAGCCAACGTCCCTTCTCCCACTACTTATCATTATCCGATTTAATGTCCTGCTCTAGCAATCGGGCCAACGATGCTTTCATCGCAGCCACTTGTTCAGGTGTATGGCCGGTCCACTTGCATACTTCGCCCACTACGCGAAAAGGCTCACGTGAACGATAAGACATCGTAGGATTGCCGGGAAATTTTTTATCCGTTAAGTCGGGATCATTTTCAATTGGACCGGTAGGTTCAACCAGATAAATCCGCTCGCGCCCCTCTCCTGCAGCTAATTCCGCACCCCAAATAGCGGCATCCAGCGTAGAGGTTAAGAAAATATACTTCGATGATGAAGACTTATCGTAATTAGACGAATAGCCCACTGTGATTAAATCACCGAGTTTCAAATCGGCCTTTGTTCCATGAAAATACGTTTGGGCAAAAACGGTAGGGCGGCCTTTAGCATCATGTTTTGATTCACTCATGGCTCGTTAAGAAATTGAATTGTAACATGCATTCTGCGCAAAGAACTAAAAAAGCTCCAAATACAACACACGAATGTTTTGCAGAAGGTAATACACCCAGCTGGCAACAACTAAAAAAAGGACACACCTCTCAAGGCATGTCCTTTTTCATATTCTCTTCAAGTTGAATTATCTGTACAATACTTCCTTCGTTGTTTTCACTACGTCAGCCACTTGTGGAAGTGCAGCTTCAATCAATGTTGTAGCAAAAGCGAATGGAGTATCCGATTGGGTCAATCTGCGGATGGGGGCATCGAGATAATCGAACGCATGGCGTTGCACGCGATACGCAATTTCAGAAGAAATACTTGCCACCGGCCAGCTCTCCTCAAGGATGATAAGACGGTTGGTCTTTTTCACCGATTGGATAATGGTATCGATGTCCAACGGACGAATGGTGCGCAGGTCAATGATTTCAGCGCTGATGCCTTCTTTTTCCAACTCTGCGGCAGCGGCTAGCGCAGTTTTCATGATTTTACCAAAAGAAACTATCGTAACATCGTTACCTTCACGCTTCACATCTGCCACTCCGATGGGTATGATGTACTCACCTTCCGGAACTAGTCCTTTGTCTCCATACATCTTTTCACTTTCCATGAAAACAACAGGGTCGTTGTCACGGATAGCTGCTTTCAAAAGACCTTTCGCATCGTATGGGTTGGATGGGGTGATTACTTTCAATCCGGGAACGTGTGCATAAAAAGCTTCAAAGCTTTGTGAGTGTGTCGCGGCAAGCTGTCCGGCTTGACCATTAGGACCGCGGAACACGATTGGCACATTGAACTGACCTCCACTCATCTGCAGCATTTTCGCAGCGGAGTTGATGATTTGGTCAGCGGCCAAAATCGCGAAGTTCCAAGTCATAAATTCTACAATCGGACGAAGACCGTTCATAGCAGCCCCCACTGCAATTCCGGCAAAACCAAGCTCTGCAATCGGTGTGTCAATGACACGTTTGGGTCCGAACTCGTCCAGCATTCCTTTGGATGCTTTGTAAGCACCATTGTATTCAGCTACTTCCTCGCCCAACAAGAATACGCGCTCATCTCTGCGCATTTCCTCTGACATGGCTTCGCAAATAGCCTCTCTAAATTGAATTTCTCTCATGTTCTTAAAAGTTCTTTCTCAGGTCAGTAACATCTATACTTACGGATGCACTCCCTATTTGAAAGCCGCGAATTTAATATGGATTCGCTCCAAAAAGCGTACATCACCGCGCGGTATTCAAAAGTTTCACTTTTCACGTTTCCGAATGCGTGGTGCACGGGTTACCTTGGTCAGCATGACCATCCAATTTGAGTTCAGACCGGTACAACTGCATTTTCGATTTCCGTTCAAGATTGCTCATGGTATGCGCACCTATACCGATAGTGTACTTGTAAAAGCAACTGCCGGCAACTACAGCGCCCTAGGCGAAGCTACTCTTCCACCTTATTTACAGGATACCGTGCAAAGTGTAATGGAGTTTATCAAACTTCCGTTCTTCTCCTCCATCTCGTTGGACATGCATCCTCAGGAGGTGTTTGATGAAATGGACAAGTTGGCAATCGGTAATATGCCAGCCAAAGCAGCGGTGGATATGGCAATTTGGAGCTTGTACGCTCAGCATAAGGGAATCAGTTTGAAAGAAGCGCTCGATGTCCATGTTGACACATCTGTTCCGCATTCCTATACAATCGGTATCTGTACGAAGGATGAGATGCAAGAGCGCATCAGCTTTGGTGAAGAACAGGGCTTTACATTTTTCAAATTGAAGTTGGATGGCACCCTTGACATGGAAATTCTCCATAATTACGCCTCCCTTTGCTCGCATGCATTCGCGGTTGATGCCAATCAGGCATGGACAACATTGAGCGAAAGTGAAATTATGCAACGTGTCCGTCAACTGGAAGAGATGAGGTGCGTACTGCTCGAACAACCGTTTGACAAATATGACTTGGACCGTTCCTGTTGGTTGAGACACCACACCTCACTTCCTATAATTGCTGACGAAGCGTGTCAGCGATTGAAGGACGTTACTGACCTCAAAGACTGTTTTGATGGCATCAACATCAAGCTCCAAAAATGTGGCGGGCTAACGGAAGCCAAACGAATGATAGAAGCTGCTCGCTCGATCAATATGAAAGTGCTGATTGGTTGTATGAGCGAATCCTCCATAGGTTGCCTTGCAGGCGAAGCGCTTGCTCCACTGTGCGATTGGGCTGACCTAGATGGAAGGTTTTTAATTCTAAATGATGCTTTATCTACAATGAAATAAGAGCCTGAATCCGTGCGCCCTTTTGTCCCCATTAAATTCTCTTAGCAACCTTGTAGGTATTGCGATGAGGTGCACTACGCGAAATAAGCTCACCAAGGAACCCGGCTAGGAATAATTGCGTTCCGATAATCATAGCAGCAAGTGCGATATAAAACACAGCTTGATCCGAAATCAATGGAGCCGGAGTGCGCCATACATAGAGATGAAGGAGTTTATTCGCACCAAGATAAACTGCAGAGATAAATCCAACGGCAAACATCAACCCTCCAATGGTTCCGAAGATGTGCATCGGACTTTTGCCAAACTTGGAGATGAACATAATGGTGAGCAAATCCAATGGTCCGCGAATAAAACGGGACAATCCGAACTTGGTATGACCGTATTTGCGCGGGCGATGCTCCACCACTTTCTCACCAATTTTTCTGAAACCTTCGCGATGCGCAATCACCGGTATATAGCGGTGCATTTCACCAAAGATTTCGATGTTCTTCACGACTTCTTTCTTGTATGCCTTGAGACCGCAATTGAAATCGTGTAGATAGATGCCACTCATTCTGCGCGTGGCCCAGTTGTAGAGTTTTGTAGGGATAGTCTTGGAGAGTGGATCATAGCGTTTCTTCTTCCATCCACTCACCAAGTCATAGTTCTCTTCTCTGATCATTTTTATCAGCGCAGGTATCTCATCGGGCGAGTCTTGCAGGTCGGCATCCATGGTTATTACCACATCGCCTTGTGCTGCCTCAAAACCTACATGCAATCCTGCACTCTTGCCGTAGTTACGCAAGAATTTTATTCCGTGAACATTATTATCCGACTTTTGCAGACGCTCAATCACTTCCCACGAACCATCTCGTGAACCATCATCCACAAAAATGATCTCATAGCTCAGGTTGTTTTTTTGACAAACAGATTGAATCCAGGCGTGAAGTTCGCCCAACGATTCAGCTTCGTTATAAAGGGGAATTACAATTGAAACGTCCATACAAATACGAGCGCGATATTAATCACGCTTGAAGATTGCTGAGAAGATTAATCCTAAAATGAGGTAAAAAATTACACTGCCAATCATTCCGAAGAACACAATCATTCCCGGTGTCATGATTTTATTGGTGATTTCAAGACTTTGTCTGATTTGCTCTTCACTCAACCCTTGGTTTTCCATGTTAATGATTGCCTGATCCTGAATCTGCTCCATATAACCTGGAGCAATAGCAGTCATAAAGATGTACATAACAACACCGGTAATGATGCTGGAGAACAAGCCTACTAGCACTGAAAGACCTACGCCTTGTCCTAAACGCAAAAAGCCTCCGTTCTTTTTGTCTCTGAAATCTTTAATCATCCAGATCATAAGACCGATGGTAGCTGCCCAACCTACGAGCCTCCATGTCCAGCTCTCCTGAGGAATATTGGCATAATATCCTATGAGGAATAAAGCAATAGCTACCAGCGCAAAAACAATGGCATATCGTATTGCGGGTTGAACGAGTGGGGTGTTTGGATTCTTACCAAAATTGTTGTCTAAAGTTTCCATAGTGATAATGTAATTTTAGTGTTAATGCTGGTAAATGTATGAATATCAACTCCGCGACAATTTAATTTCACTTGATGTTTATTAATACTTGTTTTTTTAAAACTAGGTATTACTTTCGCGCCCCGAAGGGCAAGTCTTTTACGATCAGCTCCTGTCCAATCCTCCAGGGCCGGAAGGCAGCAAAGGCAGACGGTTGTAGCGGTGCGATAAAAGTAGCTTGCTCTTCTTTTTTTGCTCCAAATTAGAATGAGCAATACATAGTAAGTCCGAAAGCACTTTCGCGCCTCATCTCACTTCATCACTTTAATGTATTGGTAAACCTTGGTGGAGTTGCCACTATTCCACTTCCAAAACAAGACCTTTGAGGTATTCTCCCTCAGGATGATAAATACTCACCGGGTGATCTGCTGGCTGATGCAATTGATGCAGTATTCGCACTTTCCTTCCCGCCTGAATGGATGCTGCCATCACGGAGTCATGGAACAATTTCTTATCCACTACTTGAGAACATGAAAACGTAAAGATGATTCCTCCGGGTTTGATTTGCTTGATGGCTGCTTCATTGATGCGTATATACCCATGAACGGCTTTGTGCCTTGCGCTGAGATGTTTGGCAAAAGCCGGTGGGTCCAATACTATTACATCATAGTCTTCTTGCAGGTTCTTGAGGTATTCCACAGCGTCCGCTTTAATCGTAGCATGACGCGTTGAATCAAATCCGTTGAGCACCGCATTCTCTTCTGCCAGCTCCAAAGCTTTTTGACTGCTATCCAAACTATGCGCCAACAATGCTCCGTGCTTCAGTGCTGAAATAGAGAATCCTCCTGTATAACAAAATGTATTGAGTACCTTCTTGCCAACAGAGAACTCTCCCAAGAGTCTTCTGTTTTCGCGTTGGTCAATAAAGAAGCCCGTCTTTTGGCCTTCTATCCAATCGATGTTGTATTTGCTTCCATATTCTAGACACACTTTCTCACCGCCTTCTCCATAGAGGTATTGATTGGTGGACGGTGTATTAGAGCCTTTATTGATTTTCTCATTGCTTTTGTCATAAACAGCCGTGAGCTTGCCTCTATAAATTTGTACAAGTGCATCAGCAAGCGTTTCGCGCAATGCAAACATTCCTGTGCTGTGGGCTTGTATAACCGCTACCGTCCCATAGATATCAATAATCAAACCCGGTAAACCATCGCCTTCCGCATGTACGAGACGATATATAGTGGTATGTTCGTTATGCACCAGTCCAAGGCGTTCGCGCAATTTGAACGCAGCTTGCAACTTTTCTTTCCAAAAGTCTGCACTTCCATCAAAAGGCTTAAACGTAAAGATGCGCACAGCAATCGAGCCATTTGCATAATGCCCCGTTCCTAGGTAATTGCCTTGGCTGTCTACCACTTGCACCATATCACCCTCTTGAGCTGTTCCCTTCATGCCTTTGATAGCTCCTGAGAATACCCATGGATGAAAACGTTTCAAGGATTGTTCTTTACCGGGTTTGAGAATGATTTGTGTAAGCACCATATAAAAATTGCTGTTGCCAGAAAATGAAGCGGCAAAACTAGGCATGTTTTACTCCATCCCCGGCAATACGATTTCCAATTTGTTATTGAGAACAAGCTCCTCGTTGTTGAGCTTCCATCGGATGAGTTCAATCAAAGCATCTTTTGGAAAAGATGGAATTTGCTCCATGAGCTGTTCAGCGGTATAGGCTCCTTTCATCACTATATCCATGATTGCCTGATTCATCTTTTCATAATCCTGAGGAGGAATGCCGTGCTTGTTGCTTTCTCGGCACACATCGCATTGATTGCACGGCTGTGTACCGCGCTCACCAAAGTATTCTAGCAATTGAATGCTGCGGCATTGTTTCTTTTGGAGGTAACGAACAATGGAATGCAAGCGATCCAGTTCTACTTTCTTGCGGTGCTCATACACTTCATCGGGGAAGATGAGATTGCGCTCATCCATCCTTCCGGTAAGCAATGTGAGCTTGGGCTGATCGCTTTGCGGCTGATAATCCACTATACCGTGTTTCTGCAAAAGCGTAAGCTTCTCCACCACTTGCTTTACTGTTAACTTGGAAGCACGCGCCAAATCATCTTCCCTGATATTGGTGTATTGCTCGAATAGGCCGCCATACATTCTGAGAATGGACTTGATAAACCCATCCATGACAGGATTGGCCACTTGATAGCTATAAAGTTGTTGGCGTGTCACCTCAATGTAAAGACGCGATGGAACAAAGGCCGTATCACTCAATGTCAGATAACCTGAACGTTCCAAAATTTGCAATGCATACATCGTCTCGGCATAAGGCAGTTCGAACTTGTTGGTGAATTCATTCATGTTGAATGCATTCGCAGTATCCTTGCCCGCCCCGGGTGCATATTGCAAGTAATTCGCAAGGCATTTATACACTTTGCGGATAAACTCTTTCTCCGGAAACTTTTGTTCTACTTGCTTTTGCAGATTATCTATATCGTTATCAAAATAGATAAGCACGGCATATGCTTTTTGCCCGTCACGCCCGGCTCTACCGGCTTCTTGAAAATATCCCTCAAGTGTTGGTGGAACATCGATGTGTAATACAAATCGCACATCAGGCTTGTCAATTCCCATCCCGAATGCATTGGTTGCACACATCACACGCACCTCATTGCGCATCCACCGTTTGAAGGCGTAGTCGCGTTCCTGTGTGCTCATTCCCGCATGATAGGAATCGGCTTTGATGCCGTTGCTATTTAATAATGCTGCCCACTCTTTTGTTCGCAATCGTGTGCCGCAATAAATGATGGCACTACCGGGCATCTTGCGAAAGATCTCCAGCACCTTCGTTTCTTTGCTTTCCGTTCTGAGGACGTTATAAGACAGATTAGGACGCGCAAAGCTTGTACCTATCACATTCGGTTGAGGAAATTGAAGTCGGTTCTGAATATCAGCTACCACAGCAGGAGTAGCACTGGCCGTCAAAGCCAAAATGGGCACTTGGGGCTTCAATTGGCGCACATCTGCTATCTGCAAATAACTTGGTCTGAAATCATAGCCCCACTGCGAGATACAGTGTGCTTCATCCACTGCAAGCATGCACACCTTCATCTTTTTGAAACGCTCCAGAAACATTTCATTGCGCAAACGCTCCGGAGACACATAGAGAAACTTGACTTGACCATACACACAATTATCAAGTACTCTATCCATCTCGCGGTGTTGCATGGCTGATGTTACAGCATAAGCTTCAATACCGCGTTTTTTCAGGTTGTTCACTTGGTCATACATAAGTGCCATGAGTGGTGAGACCACCACACACAATCCCTCCATCATCAGAGCTGGCACCTGGAAGCAAATAGACTTACCGCCACCGGTGGGTAACAGCGCCAATGTATCTTTTCCGGATACAACGGACTGGATGATTTCCTCCTGCTTGGGACGAAACCGATCATATCCCCAATAACGCTTTAATATGTCATGTGCTGTATTCACCTGAAGGGGCATATTGGATGAAGTCCGAAACTACGAAGCAATGACCAAATAACAGCTCACTCAAGATAGCCGAAGTTGCGCAATTTGCGCGGATCGTTGCGCCAGTTCTCATCTACCTTCACAAAGGTTTGCAAGAAAACCTTTTTACCCACAAAGGCTTCGATGTCTTTGCGCGCTTGTGTTCCCACACGCTTGAGCGCACTGCCACCGTGACCAATGATGATACGCTTCTGCGATTCGCGCTCCGTGAAAATGATGGCACTAATACGCACAAGTTCATCCTCTTCTTTGTAGGACTCAATAGCGACTTCACACGAATAAGGAATTTCCTTATCATAATTCATGAGTAATTTCTCACGAATGATTTCGCCAACAAAGAAGCGCATGGAGCGGTCGCTCACTTCGTCCTTTGGGAAATAAGGTGGATTGACCGGCAATATTTTGATGATTTGGTCCAGCAATTCGCGTGTGTGAATTTTTTCAAGTGCCGATACTGGGAAGACCTTCGCATCAGGCAATTCTTTTGTCCATAACTCAAATAACTCGTTGACACCTTCATTGCCTACCAAATCATATTTGTTGAGCACCACAAAAACCGGAATTTTTGTTTTCTTAATTTTCTCTAATGTCGGTGCATGAAAAGGCGTTTTATCTGATGAATCAATTACCAAAAGGATAAGGTCCGCATCCGTAAGAGCGGTTCCCACAAACTTCATCATCCCCTCCTGCAGTTTGTATTTGGGATCGATGACTCCCGGTGTATCACTATAAACAACCTGATAATCATCACCATTGAGAATTCCCATGATGCGATGACGCGTTGTCTGCACTTTGGGAGAAACGATACTCAGCTTCTCTCCCATCAGGGCATTCATAAGTGTTGATTTTCCTGCATTTGGATTGCCTATGATGTTTACAAAACCCGCTTTATGTGTAGTATCCACGTAATTGTTTATAATTTTAGAGTTGACAAGGCACAAAAGTAGTGTATATTTGCACCCCCAATTCGGGAAACATACTTTGATAGTGCGGGGTGGAGCAGTTGGTAGCTCGTTGGGCTCATAACCCAAAGGTCATCGGTTCGAGTCCGGTCCCCGCTACCAAGAAAAAAGGCCGATGAAATTTCATCGGCTTTTTTGTTTTCAGGTCTTTCTCTTGGTGTTGCTCAATTTCAATGACGCTCCTTATCCAATGGATAGGTAATTCTCTTCTGCGGAGTAATCACCACTACACTGTGCTCATCCACTAAGGGATTAATGTATTGTCGTACCTTCACATCACGGTTCACATAAAAATTGGTAAGTACAGCATCCTTTTTATTGTTGAAGAAAACTTTATCGCTTTCCTTCGACTCGTGCTCGATAAAGTCCGCTGCATTGTGATAGGCAAATGTGTCGGCCTTCTTCTTGAGATGAGGATTCACCCACTCCGGATAGCCTGACAATACCATCACCAACAAAGTGACGGCACCAAAAGCAAAGCCCATCTTGCGAATCCAATCATGCTTCTCATTCATCATGCGCGCAATACCAAAAGCCAATAAAAGACAGGCAATGGGCATCACCCATGTAGCATAACGTATATCATAAGCGTGAATGCTTCCTGAACGCAAGCCCACTGCTATAGCAGCAAAAGTTTGAATCACAACCGGGAAGGTGAGAAACATCACCGGGCGGAAATACTCCGACTTTCTGATTTTTCTGAAAACAAAAAACAAGATGGTGAAAGGAACAAGTAACAATGACAAGATGGCCCATCGCGAAACACCAAGGTCGTAATACTTGTTTCCGAAGATTTTCATCCAGTTGTGAGCCGTGTTATAGAAGATGGATTTTATTGAATGCGTATCCTTCAGCTCACTCACCGGCCCGGAATGGTGGTTCCACAACGAATCGGTTTCAGCCATGATTTTCATTCCATCAAAACCACCGTTGTACATCCATATAGCAAGCAATCCCAAACTGCACACGAGCATTATGGCATACTCAATCAATGCCCTGCGGTGGCCACGGAAAAACACAACCAATAAAATGTGTGCGATGAAAATAAAAATCGTTTGATAATGATACAGAATGGATAAGGTCACACACAAGATATACAGTGGAATATGCAGCCACACATGTCGCATTGCCACCGTTACTTGATAAAGTGAATAGGTACTGGCCAACACAAAAAATGTTGCCGGTACATAAGCTCTTGCCAGTTGGCCATATTCAACCAAAACAGGATGCACACATAATAGAATACCTGCTATGATGGCCGTCTGATGATTAAATAATTGTCTACAGAAATAATATCCGAGCAACACAGTGAAGACACCAAAAAGCAAAGAAATCAATCGAATGGAGGTGTTGGTGTTGCCAAACAATTTTGTCCACCAGGACAAGAGCACATTGTACACCAGTGAGTTTCCTCCATTTTGCACGGTAGCTTCCACTACATTGCTATAGGTCTTGAACTTACGGATATCCTGTCTTGTAAAGGATGAATCGATTTCAGTAAGGATTGTTATAGATCCATTACCACGCGCAGCAATACCATTGGCAGTACATAACGTCACCGTTTCGTTTAAAGTCAATCCGTTCTTATCAATATCGTGAAGACGTATCAATGTGGCCAATGCCACCAACACTATAATGAATACAGAAGTCTTTAACACAATCTACCTCTATCGTTAATTTTTGAATTAGATCGGCTGCAAAATGTCTAAGCCGGAACGCGCGAAGGTACTACAAGTGCTCAGATTGCCTATTTGCCCAATAGAAACATGGTTGGTTCCTTTGGCAAGGATGGTTGAAGCACAAGCCATTCCGCAATTGTTTTGGTCAAAATCATTTCAGCCTGGGTGGAGATATTGCAAGCAATACACAATTTGGATTCGGTTCTGCAATGTTGCAGCAGGTCTTCAAGCACTTGCTGATTGCGGTACGGCACATCCATGAATATTTGTGTATGGCCCTTTGCTCCCAGACTATCAAGTTGTTTGATTTTGCGAATGCGCTCGCTTCTGTCGCGGGGCAAGTATCCATTGAAGGTAAACTCTTGGCCATTCATACCACTGGCCATCAAAGCCATGAAAATGGATGAAGGACCGGAGAGTGGAACTACTTTAATTCCGTTTTCATGCGCCAGTGCGACCAGGCTGCTTCCCGGATCGGCTACACAAGGCAAACCTGCTTCGCTAATAATAGCGGCATCGTGACCTGCCAACAAGGGTTTGAGCAGGGAGCCCATCTCATTGAAACGCGTATGCTCATTGAGGAAATAAAAGTTTACTTCCTCAAACTCACGTTTCAACCCGAGTGCGCGCAACAACCTGCGCGCGCTCTTGATTTCTTCTACCACAAAATGTTCGACCTTTTGAACGAGCTGTTTGCTCAATTCTGTAGCGAATGAATTCACTCCTCCCCCTAGGGAGTTAGGAATGAGATAAAGGGTACCTTTACGTGTAGCCACTGCTGCGCTGATTTATAATTGTGGCGCAATATCCAACCGTTACGCCTTCCAGCGACTCATTTTTTTTCTCAAACTTAGGGATTTATTCAGAACCCTTACTGTTGTTTTTTGATATGCGCACACTCTCTGCTGAGCGATAGCCATCACAACCTTGTTTGCTCTCAATAAATTTCAGAGATGATTGGAGTGCCTCTACGAATGCCTCAAAGTCTTCCTTGTAAAGAAAAATTTTATGTTTCTCGTACCGTGGTTCTTCATCATCATGACTTATGCGCTTGCTCTCGGTGATGGACAGAAAAAGGTCTTTACCCTTCGTTGCCTTTACATCGAAGAAATAGCTTCTTCGACCTGCCCTCACAACTAGCGAGGATAAGTCATTGGGTGTGTCGGTTTCCATGAGTTCTGGTAAATTCTCGGTTCTAATCATTGATTTAATATGGTTTAGTGTAACAACTTCAAAAGTTACCCCGCAAATGTATAGAAATTCGAACCGCCACAATCAATAGAGTTTTGAGCATATCCTTTGATTTCAATTGTTAGTTTTCGAAGATTTTGGCAGGAATGTTGGAATGCCCTAAAACGAACAACTTATTTTTGCATCAACTTAATATTTAAAAACCAATTATGAAAAAAGCAGTTTCTGTAGTTCTTTTTGCTTCATTGGTCGTGAGTGGGATAGCACAAGCCGATGTCACTTCCGCTTTCAACGCCAATAAGGCTAACGATTACGACAAAGCAGTGATGTATATCGAAAAAGCCCTCAATGACCCAAAGGCAACTTCCAAAGAGAAAACATGGAGATATAGAGGGAATATTTACAGCAATATTTTGATGAATGAAGAATATGCTACCAAATATCCCGATGCAGCTAAGTTGGCTACCGAATCTTACTTCAAAGCAATGGAGTTGGATAAGTCCAATGATTATATCAACGAAAACCGTTTGGCTTTGGCAAACATTCAAGCCAAGGTATTAGAAACTGCTGCTAAGCAATATGAAAATGCTGATTACTGTGGAGCTGCAGAAAGTTTCCTTTCAGCAGGCGAAATCAGCAAAAAATTCGGTATTGTGGATTCAGCGTCCATTTTCAACAATGCTTATTGCAACGACCGCTGTGGCAAATCAGATCTCGCTATCGAAGGTTATAAGAAAAGTGCCGAAATCGGATATAATGTTCCGGAAGTTTACATCTACATGGCTGATATCTATGTGAAAGAAGAAAAACTTGATGAAGCCAAAAAGATTATCTCCGAAGCGCGTGCCAAGTACCCTAACAATGCAGACTTGCTCCGCTCTGAAGTGAACTTCCTGTTGAACGACAAAAAATATGATGAAGCACTTGAGTTGCTCAAATCATTGGCTGCCAAAGACGAAAACAATGCTACCATCTGGTTTGTATTGGGCGCCACTCATGAAAAGCTAGGTAATATGGATGAACAAGAAAAGGCATACAAAAAGGCTATCGAAATTGATAGCAAACACTATGATGCACTTTTCAACTTGGGAGCTACTTATTACAACCGCGGTATCGAAAAATTGAAAGAATGCGACAAAATCCCTGCTCGCGAGAAAGCTCAATACAACGATTGTACTGCTCAGAGCGAAGTATTCTTCAATAAATCAGTTGAAAACCTCGAAAAGGCATACAACATCCGACCACAAGACAAAGACATCATCTCTGCTTTGATGGAAGCATACGCTCGCGTAGGCAACTTCGAAGGCAACAAAAAGATGCGTGCTGAGTTGGAGAAAATGAAATAATCCGACTTAACTGTATTAAACACAATAAAAAAGGGGAACAATTGTTCCCCTTTTTCTATTACTAGACCGATTGCTGATTTTTTATCTCTGTTAGCAACTAACTTTGGGCGCAGCATCCTGTAGTTATAATTAACACACAGGTGCAACTATTGTTGTAATATTAATGGTCTAAGCTCAGGTAATCATTCACCACTGATTACATGCGTTGCATTTAATTACTGCAAGAAAATTTGAATTAAGTCGTTTTACGTATGAAAGGTCGATTAGGGGGGAAGAAGTTTGGAATAATTCAAATTTTTAAATCCGCTTTCTTTACAATACTGTCTGTCATGCTGGTGCCCATGGTGTTGGCTCAAACACCTGCCCAACATGGTATGACTAAATCTTCCGGAAACTTCAAGACATTCTCCGGTAATATAAATACATTTGACACCGAAACTTGGATGAGTTTGAATGATGAGCTGTATCATGACCATCCTGAGTTTGGTATCAAACCCAAATATGCCCCAACGGAAGACTTGGTGGAAGTACTCGCCATGCGCACAGCCAACGAGCGCTATTTCGTCAACCCGAATAATCCTTCGGAGTTCTTCAAACAAACCAGCCATGGTGATTTGCATTATATGTCAGGAGGCCGATGGCTGACCATCGATCCCAGTCTCTCTCCTCTCTCAGAACATCATTACGCAGCTACTTCACAACCGGAGCCTGTAGGCATTCACACGCAGCAACAACTCTCGTATATCGAAACCGTCAACGGCAGAGTTGAATTCAATAAATGGGAGCTTTATGGTATCAACCAAAACACTTCCACACTTCTGAGTGTGGCTGACTGGTCCAACTATACTGCTGGTGACGATGGTGTTTACATCCACAACATCTTTGAAGGTATCGACCTAAAGATGCGCGTACTACAAGGCGCTATTAAGTCCGAATTCATTGTTAGAGCATTCCCCTATGGTGAGTACCAATTTGTCCAGTTCAGAGACCGCTTTTCATCACCGTTAAAATCTCTGATGATTGACACAGCTCACGATTCTGTAAATGTTATTGATGAGCACGGAAAGCCTCTCGTAAACATTGGAGATGCCATTGTTTATCCTCAAAGCGCAAAACGCGAAGAGATGTTCATTGCTCCTTATGCCATTCTAAAGAACCAACTCAACATCAACGTACCATATCAATGGCTCAAGGAAAAGCTGGCCACTGATGTGGTGATCATTGACCCATTGGTATCTTCAAACAATACCATGGGTGTTTCCGCAATTACCGGTTCACAATACAACGCGAGTTGCAATTTCGTTAACTCCTGTAACTACAACATGACAGTGAACACACCGGCAGATGCGACCATCACGGATATCCTTTTTAGTTTTGCGTATGAAGCTATTGGCATGTGCTGGTTAGAAGACGGTGCTATGCGCTACGCATTCAATAGCTGCGTGAGCCCGAACGGAAGTACTACCTGGACCTGTGATGATTGGGGGCCAGGTACTTGTACCGGAGTTAACATCAGCTTGGCCTCTCACTTTTCAACGTGTATGAATGCGCTCACTCCGAGCTGTTCTCCCCAACCGTTGAATTTTGAAATGCGATTCTACCGGACTTGTTACGGTGATCCCGGTTGTAATGGCAGTTGCATCCGCGCCTATCAACCGTGGATTATGACCGTTAGAGGTTACACCGTTCAATTCACATCCACCAACCCAACGCAACAAATTACGCTTTCATCTACCAACGTGTGTCCAGGGGCTTCGGTAACAGCTACGGCCAATATTCAATACGGTGTTCCACCATATAACATCAACTGGAGTCTCAACAGCTCCGGTACACCATCTATTGGAAGCGGCACTACAATAACTACTTCGTTTGAAAATCCGGGAGTCAGCACTATTTATTGTTTCATAACGGATGCTTGTGGCAACTCCATCAGCTCCAACAGAAACATAACCGTTACCAATCCATCTGCCGGACCAAATGTTACATCTCCGGTAAACTATTGTATCAATGCCACAGCCACAGCATTAACGGCTTCAGGTAGTGGACTCAAATGGTATGATGTTGCCACCGGAGGTACTGAGTTGGGTGCTGCTCCTGTCCCAAATACCAGCACAACGGGGACCACTTCCTACTGGGTATCACAAACTGTTGGTGGCTGTGAAAGTCAACGTTCTCAAATTGATGTGGTGGTGCATCCTTCGCCCACCGTTACCGGCACTCCTACCATCACACCAAGCGAGTGCAATGGTTCAACAGGAAGCATCAGCGGACTCACTACCAATGCCACCGGTACTATTACCTATACATGGTATAACGCATCCGGAACCGTTGTGAGCACATCTACCACCTCCTCTACTTTGAGCAACCAACCGGCAGGCGAATACAGCCTCACCATTACGGATGGTTATGGTTGCCAAGGCACACAAAGTGGCTACATCATCCCAGTAGAGGCGGCACCTGCTCCTCCCGTTGTAGCTTCTCCGGTACACTATTGCCAACTGGATGAAACAACACCACTGACTGCAACCGGCTCATCATTGACGTGGTATGCTAGCGCGAGTCTCACAGATGGTTCTTCCACACCTCCCACACCTTCTTCAAACGCTGCGGGAACCACCACTTATTATGTCACACAAACGATAAATGGTTGTGAAAGCTCTGCGGCTACCATAACAGTAAACGTAACAGCCAAACCTTCACCTCCTACTGTTACTTCTCCCCTCATGTATTGCCAAGCTGACACTCCGGCTCCTCTTGAGGCCAACGGAACGGACTTGTTGTGGTACAGTACACCAACAGGAGGGACAGGCAGCCCAACGGCTCCTGTACTTTCTACCAGCAACTATGGCACGCAATACATTTATGTATCGCAATCCATCAATGGATGTGAAAGCGAGCGCGCTGTTATTGAAGCCGAAATCATAGCGTTGCCGACTTTCACGGGCAATTTACAGGTAACTCCATCGGCCTGTGGACAAGCTACCGGTTCTATATCCGGAGTGTTTGCCGAACCGGGGAACTCTCAGCTACTCAATTTCCAATGGCATAATGAAAACGGTGATTGGGTTGCCGGCTCACTTAGTTTGATCAATCAACCATCAGGCTATTACACGTTGACGGCTATTGGTCAGAACAATTGCTCGGCTAGCTACGGACCGGTATTTATCCCTTTGACGGCAATACCGGCCGGCCCGCTTGCTCCTAGCCCTGTGGAATATTGCCAAGGTTATACCGCCATTCCGCTTACAGCCAATGGCACCGACTTGCTCTGGTACACCACAGAATCAGGTGGTACACCATCCACTACTGCACCTATTCCTTCTACTGATACAGTGGGAAGCACGACTTACTATGTAAGCCAAACCGTTGATGGCTGTGAAAGCGAACGCACTGAAATTGTAGTGAACGTATTGGATGCCCCCGGTGCCGAATTCCACACAAACGGCCAAACCGGTTGTAGCCCGTTCTGCGCAGCATTTGAAAACTTGAGCACACCTACCGGTGCACCTTTGGTAGCTTATGAATGGAAAGCAAACGGCTCCATCTTTTCCAATGATGTGAATCCTACTCATTGTTTCCCGGCCGGCACATATACCATCGAGCTCAAAATAAGAGATGCTGTTGGATGTACGAAAACCGTTTCAAAGACGGATTACATAACGGTGCTTCCAGCGACTATTTCTGAATTCACTGCAGATAAATATGAAGCCCCGGAGGACAATTCTACCATTCATTTCAAGACAGTCAACCCAAGGCCAAATGAAACAGTAGAATGGAATTTCGGTGATGGCAATACAGCCACAGGATATTTGGCTAGCAATACCTTCCCCGGGCCTGGACAATACTGCGTAACACACACGGTGAGTAGTAGCTACGGATGTTCTGACCGCAGTGAAAAATGTGTGATTATCACTTCCCAATTCAATTTGTATATCCCCAACAGCTTCACACCGGACGGTGACGGAATCAATGACGTTTGGAGACCCGTTATACGCGGTAAGTTCACCAAATACTCTTTACAGATATACAACCGATGGGGTGAGCGCGTGTTTTTCACCGACAATCCGGAAATACCATGGATTGGTGAAGTCCAAGACGGTGATTACTACTTCACATCGGATGGCATGTATCATTACATCCTTTTGATTGAAGATGAATTGGCTATGCCCAAAGAATACCGAGGACACATCTACCTGCTGCGCTGATATTGAATAGCTAACAATTTTTTTCATTAGCACCATCGCAATAAAACAATGCCCATCTCGTATCCGAGTACAGGATGGGCATTGTTCATTACTTGTGGATTGTTAACAGGCTCAAAATCACAAGATGTTCAAAAAATACCTACAGCAAAACCGTCCAAACCCGCTGTGGGGGCTAAATTCGCGCGTGTTTTGCATCGTTGCGCCCACTATTCAAATCTTACATTTCGTATAGTTTGTACACCAGGGCTGTAGAGTCCCAACTGCGGATGCAATTCAACTTTATTACCTGCAAATTTTAGAATCTTCATGGCAGAACAAGTTCAGTATACAGAAGACAATATCCGCTCACTGGAGTGGAACGAACACATACGCATTCGTCCGGGTATGTACATCGGTAAACTGGGAGATGGCTCCTCTGCCGATGACGGTATCTATGTCCTTCTCAAAGAAATCATCGACAACTCCATTGACGAGTTTGTGATGGGACATGGAAAAACCATTGACATCACCATCAAAGACGGAGCAGTAACCGTGCGTGACTACGGACGCGGTATTCCGCTCGGAAAAATGGTAGATGCCGTCTCAAAAATGAATACCGGTGGTAAGTATGACTCACGCGCATTCAAAAAGTCGGTTGGTTTGAACGGTGTGGGTACCAAAGCGGTAAACGCATTGAGCAGCTTCTTCCGTGTTGAAAGTGTTCGCGATGGTGAAAGCAAATCGGCAGAGTTCTCAAAAGGTAATTTGCTCAAAGAAAACGCCATCACAAAAACCGATGCCAAGAATGGTACGACCACGCATTTTGTACCTGACCCAACCATCTTCCTCAACTACCAATTCCGCGCGCAATACGTGGAAAAACTTCTTTGGAACTATGCATACCTCAATGCAGGATTGACCATTGTATTCAATGGTCAGCGTTTTAAGAGCGAGAATGGTTTGCGTGACTTGCTTGCAGCCAACATCGGTGAAGAGCAATTGTATCCAACGGTTCATCTCCGCGGTGAAGACATCGAAGTGGCCATCACTCACACCAACAGCTATGGCGAAGATTATTACAGCTTCGTAAACGGACAGTACACCACCCAAGGTGGTACACACCAGGCTGCATTCCGCGAGGCTTACGTGAAAGTAATTCGCGACTTCTTCGGAAAAGATTATGAGGCCGTGGATATCCGTTCCGGTATCACCGCAGCCATAGCCGTGAAAGTCATTGAGCCCGTTTTCGAATCTCAGACCAAAACAAAATTGGGCTCCAATGAGATTGAACCAAACGGCAAGAGCATGAAGGCATTCGTATTGGAATTCCTTCAGAAAGAGCTCGACAACTTTTTGCACAAGAATCCCGAAGTTGCCCAAAGCCTTCAGAAAAAAATTCTTCAAAGCGAACGCGAGAGAAAAGAACTATCGGGCATTGCAAAACTTGCACGCGAACGCGCCAAGAAGGCCAATCTTCACAACAAAAAACTTCGCGACTGCAAAGTTCATTACTGTGACAAACACGATCGCGCTGCAGAGACCACCCTCTTCATTACCGAGGGGGATAGTGCAAGCGGTAGCATCACTATCAGTCGCGATGTGGCCACACAAGCCGTATTCAGCTTGCGAGGTAAACCACTCAACACCTATGGCATGACCAAGAAAGTGGTTTATGAGAACGAAGAGTTCAACTTGCTACAAGCCGCATTGGACATTGAAGATGGTCTCGATTCGTTGCGCTACAACAAAGTCGTTATCGCAACCGATGCCGATGTGGACGGTATGCACATCCGACTCCTTATGATAACCTTCTTCCTGCAGTTCTTCCCGGATTTGGTGAGACACGGACACTTGTATGTCCTTTCAACACCCTTGTTCCGCGTGCGCAACAAGAAGGAGACAATCTATTGCTATAGCGAACAAGAACGTATTGACGCCATTGCGAAACTTGGCAACAAACCTGAGATTACACGATTCAAAGGTCTTGGTGAAATATCTCCTGAGGAATTCAAAAAATTCATCGGACCGGATATCCGTCTGGAGCCCGTTGTTATCGGTAAGGACTCTCACCTAAAAGATTTGCTCGAGTTCTACATGGGTAAGAACACGCCCACAAGACAAGAGTTCATCATCAAAAACCTGAAGGTGGAGAAAGATGAAATCCTAGAAAAAGAGAATGTGAAGACGGTTGCAGAAACTGTGGAATAACCCATCTACTTCAACTCTGTTATGGATTTCGGATGGAGAAGATTCCTATTTGAATAATGAACTAACTATTGATTGTTACATAACAGGATAACAACAGCTTGAACAAGCGATGAGCTTATCCCGTGACATTTTAGAAAATGAGCGATATAGAAAATAACCACTCGGAAGAAAACAACACAGGTGAAAGCAACTTGGGCAATGTACTCCAAGTGCAAAACCTTTATGAAGGTTGGTTCCTTGATTACGCGAGCTATGTAATTCTGGAGCGTGCCGTTCCGCATATTAATGACGGGCTGAAGCCGGTACAGCGCAGAATCTTACACTCGCTGTGGGAAATGGACGATGGCCGCTATAACAAAGTGGCCAACGTAATCGGTAACACCATGAAGTATCACCCGCATGGAGATGCCAGTATCGGTGATGCGCTGGTGCAACTCGGTCAAAAGGATTTGCTACTCGACACACAGGGTAACTGGGGAAATATTTTCACCGGTGATGCTGCAGCTGCTCCGCGTTATATAGAAGTACGTCTCAGCAAATTCGCACAGGAGGTAGTATTCAACCCCAAAACAACCAAATGGCTTTCGAGCTACGATGGTCGCAACAAGGAACCTGAAACCCTTCCTATCAAGTTTCCATTGTTGTTGGCACAAGGTGTCGAAGGTATTGCTGTGGGACTTGCTTGTAAGATTCTTCCTCACAACTTTAATGAACTCATTGATGCAAGCATCGATGTATTAAAAGGTAAGAAAATTCAGCTCTTCCCGGACTTCCAGCAAGGTGGTCTTGCCGATTGCAGTGATTACAACAGCGGTATTCGCGGTGGCCGCGTGCGCGTGCGTGCACGCATCCGCAAGGATGATAAAGAGAGAACTTTGGTCATCACTGAAATTCCTTATGGCACCACCACCAGTTCCTTGATTGATTCCATCATCAAGGCCAATGAGAAAGGAAAAATCAAAATCAAGAAGATTGAAGATACTACCACCGATAAGGTAGAGATTACCATTCACCTTGCACCAGGCATTTCTCCGGATGTGACCATGGATGCGCTCTATGCCTTCACGGATTGTGAAGTGAGCATCTCGCCTAACTCCGGTGTGATTCAAAACGACAAACCTCACTTCTACGGTGTAGAAGATCTGCTCCGTTTCTCAACTGAACAAACCAAAAACCTCATAGGTCAAGAACTCAACATTGAACTTGGTGAGTTGCAGGAAGCATGGCACTTTGCTTCTTTGGAAAAAATCTTCATCGAAAAGAGAATCTATCGCAAGATTGAAGAATGTGAGACCTGGGATGAAATCATCGAAACCATTCACAAAGGATTGAAGCCTTATACAAAAGACTTCATCCGTGAAGTGACCGATGAAGATGTAACCAAGCTCACAGAAATCAAAATCAAGCGTATCTCCAAGTTCGACTCATTCAAAGCCGATGAGCACATTGCCAAACTTGAGGAGAAAATTGCTGAGGTAAAACACAAACTCGATCACCTGGTTGAAACTACCATTGCCTACTTCAAGGACTTGAAGCAGAAATATGGCAAAGGCAGAGAACGCAGAACCGAACTGAAAACATTTGATACGGTAGCCGCCTCCAAGGTGGCTATTGCCAATGCAAAACTTTATGTGAACTACAAAGAAGGTTTTGTAGGAACCGGCTTGAAGCGCGATGAAGGAGAGTATGTAATGGATTGCTCCGACATTGACGACATCATCATCTTCCGCAAAGATGGTAAGATGATGGTGAAACGCGTGGAGCCCAAAGCCTTCGTGGGCAAAGACATCATCTATGTTTCCGTTTGGAAAAAAGATGATAAGCGCACCATCTACAACATGATTTATTCCGATGGTAAAAAAGGCGGTGCAATGATGAAACGCTTTGCTGTAACTGCCATCACAAGGGATAAAGAATATGATCTCACTAAGGGAACTCCGGGAAGTGAAGTATTGCACTTCAGCGCCAACCCAAATGGTGAAGCCGAAGTTGTAACTGTTCACTTGCGTGCATTGGATCGGTTGAAGAAACTCAAGTTTGATGTGGACTTCGCACAGCTTGCCATTAAAGGTCGCGATGCCATCGGTAACGTAGTGACCAAGTATCCTGTGAAGAAAGTAGAACTCAAACAAGCCGGTATCTCCACGCTCGGTGCACGTAAGATCTGGTTGGATGAAAGCGTAATGCGACTCAACGAAGAAGGCCACGGTCGCTTCCTCGGTGAATTCGAAGCTGAAGACAAATTGCTTGTGATTCTAAGCAGTGGTGTTTACAAACTCATCACTCCTGATTTGAGTACACACTTCGATGATAACCTTTTATCGGTAGAAAAATGGATTCCGGAGAAACCAATGAGTGTTGTGTATTATGACGGAGAGAAAGAGCAATACTTTGTAAAACGCTTCTTGGTAGAAGAGTCGCGAGGTCCGGTAACTTTCATCACCGAACATCCGAAGTCAAAACTCATTGTTGCCACTACGCTGCATCATCCATTCGTGTACATCCGATATGACAAGCGTAACAAGCTTGCCAAAAACAAGATGGATGAAAGCGTAAACCTCCGTGAGTTTATTGCGGTGAAAGGATTGAAAGCGCTGGGTAATCGATTGACGCAATATCCTGTTCTGAATATCGACCTCATGGAAGCAGATCCCCAACGTGAACAAGAAAGCGAAACGCTGTTGCAACAAATGATTGAAGCTCGCAAACCTAAGAAGGTGGAGGTTGAACCAAATGATGAAGAAGATTTGTTCGTAAGTCAAAACCCTGACGATATCGATATGGAAATTGAAGGCCTTGAAAATTTGGAAGCCGACATGGCCAAATTCAAGGCAATGAAAGAAAAGAGTTCTTCCATTTTCCAACAAAAGAAGCCGTCATCAAAAAATGCAGATGCCGGTGAACAAGGAAGCCTCTTTTGACAATTTCACATCCCGATGAGCTGAGCATGTGATGCAACATGACGACAAGAACATAGAAACACGATTGATTACTCCTGAGCAAACCAGACCATTGAGACACTTAGTTCTCTGGCCTCATATAGCGAAGGAAGAAGATTGTGTTATTGATATTGACCACCGAGATGATGCATTTCATCTCGGTGTTTTTGTTAATGGTGAACTGAAGTGCATCGGTTCATTCTTCGCCATGCAATCGGATAAGATTCCTTTTTCCAAACAATACCGACTCCGCGCCATGGCCACTCATCCTCACTGGCACGGCCAAGGATTGGCACGACAATTAATTCTTCATGCACTGGACATTTTGAAAAACAAGGAACAAGATGTACTGTGGTGTGATGCGCGTTTAAAGGCTGTCGGTTTCTATGAACGACTCGGTTTCTCTCAAATCGATGAAGTGTATGAAGTTCCGAAAATCGGTCCCCATAAGTTTATGTGGAAAGAGATTTAATCAAGGGCTTAATCAAACTTGAAAAAGAAGAACAGCACAGCCGCCCATTCTTTATCGATTGACTTGGCATAACCCAAGGTTCGATAACTCGCATCCTGTACTGTTCCGTCATCCTTTACATATCCCAGTGTGCGATAGCTGCTGCTTTGGACCGTTCCATCCTTTTTGACATACCCCACCGTTCTGTATGAGTTATCCTGTATGGTTCCTCCACTTTTGATATATCCAATGGTTCGATAATTCTTGTCCTGAATAGTGCCATCGCTTTTGAAATAACCAACAGTTCCATAGCTGCTGCTTTGTATCGTACCATCGCTCTTTACATAGAACGAGGTCCTGTAACTATTGTCCTGTACAATTTTCTGCGCTGGCACCGCCATCGTTGACATTAAAAGGATGAGAAATACAACAAACTTATTCATAACATCAAAGGTAAACAATGCAGCATTTACGCATCCGTTCACCATTTGCGACAATCATTCTTATTTAAAGAGACAAGCGTTTGATCTGCTCCATGTGTCTTTGCTCATGTGCAATTACAAATCGAAACGTATCTCCAAGGTTGAGTTTAATCAAGATGGACAATGAGGTGGAGATTTTGATTTTACGCAGATTCACCTTCTTAGTAATTTCAAGAACGTTGAGCAGCTGATGTTGGTAGCCAATGAATTTTTCAAGCTCTTGCTTGGCATTCGGAGTTGGAGGAGGTACTGCATTCTTAGGCGCTTTCATCTTGGATTTCACTTGGCCGTCTTCTTTTGGTTTCATAGTGTTGGCAAAATAATTACCCAACCACGATGATTTGAAGAACAGCGTTGGTTGTGCATTTGAATTGCTCAAAGCTCGTTCTATCTCATTTAAATAATAACCAGCATAAAAGTTGAGATGCGCCAAGACCTGTGCCGCACTCCATCCGCCATCTTTTGCAGGTAAGCTGAGTTGTTGTTCCGATTTTGATTTGAGTGTTTCGGTATAAGCCAAAATAGATCTTACGTCCGAAGACAATTCATCTAATAAGGCTGTTGAATTAAAAGCTGTCATGGGTTTGAATTTGATGGAGCAAAGATTTAGCAATGCTTCATCTCCAATTCTTGGTATCCACCAAGATTATATCTGAACACTTGCGAGCAACTTGCTAAAATTGGTTGCGTCCATGCCTAAATATGAAGCAATGTATTTATGCGGTATCAGTTTTAGAAGATGTGGGCTGCGCTGCATCAACGATTTGAACTTTTCTTCTGAAGTAAAAATCTGCACTTCTGCCTGACGCTTCAATACACCATGAAGTGTATGCCCTAGTGCTTTTGTGATAAGCGTATGTATTCCTCTGTGCTTATCCATCATATTGTGCAACTCAGCCGCGGGCATCCGAATAAATCTGCTGGCCGTTAAAGTCTCTAGATAGAACAGTGACGGAAGACCTGTAAGAATCGCATCGGCCACACCACTGAACGAAGGTGCATAGGTGAAAACGATAGTCGCCTCTCTCTCATTTGGCCCCACATAGTAAGCTCGCTGCACACCTTGCAACACGAAATACAAATACTTCTCACGCTCACCTGCCGCGGTCAGCATGGTTTTGCGCTTAGCAATGAACGGCTGCCAATGTTTGGACAAATCCATCCACTCATCGTCCGTGAGTGGATGAATGGCATCAAGGAACTGCTTTAGTTGATCAAGGTCTTCGGTCATATACTTCAGTTCAATTCATCCTTGAGGAATTTTCCGGTCCAGGAATTTTTGACTTTTACAATTTCTTCAGGAGTTCCTTCAGCCACAATAGTTCCTCCACCTTTGCCTCCCTCCGGGCCAACATCTATAATATGGTCTGCTACTTTAATGACATCCATGTTATGCTCGATAACCAAGACCGTGTTACCTCTGTCCACCAGACGGTTCAGCACATTGATGAGCATCTGAACATCTTGAAAGTGCAATCCCGTTGTCGGTTCATCTAAGATATAAATTGTATTTCCTGTATCGCGCTTACCAAGTTCGGTTGAGAGTTTGACACGCTGTGCTTCACCTCCACTCAGGGTGGTACTGTGTTGTCCCAAGGTAATATAACCCAATCCCACATCCTGAAGCGTCTTCACTACGTTTCGGATTTTCGGCATGTTTTCAAAAAACTCTACCGCTTGGTCAACTGTCATGTCCAACACATCACTGATGCTTTTCCCCTTGTAGCGAATCTCCAATGTTTCGCGGTTATACCGCTTGCCGTTGCAGGCTTCACAAGGCACCATCACATCGGGTAGGAAATTCATTTCAATGGTTTTTACACCGGCCCCTTTACATGTTTCACATCGTCCGCCACTTACATTGAAGCTGAACCTTCCAGGTTGATAGCCGCGCACTTTTGATTCAGGAGAGTTAGCAAACAAATTCCGGATTTCCGTGAAAATTCCTGTATAGGTACTTGGATTGCTTCGCGGTGTGCGACCAATTGGGCTTTGGTCAATCTCTATGACTTTATCCAAATTCTCAAGACCTTTTATTTTCTTATAAGGCAAAGGTTTCTTCACTCCATTGTAGAAGTGGGCATTGAGTATTGGATACAAGGTATGCTCTATCAACGATGATTTACCGCTACCACTAACCCCCGTCACACATACAAATTTTCCAAGTGGTATTTTTAGCGTCACATTCTTGAGGTTGTGACCGGTAGCACCTTCCAGCTCAAGAAACTTTTTGTTTCCTTTTCTTCTCTCCTTCGGAACTTCTATTTTCAATTCACCACGCAAGTATTGCGCAGTGATGCTTTCACCTTTGATCAAGTTCTTAGGATTTCCCTGAGCAATCACACGTCCACCATGAACTCCGGCTCCTGGGCCGATATCAATCAGGTGGTCGCTTTCCAGCATCATGTCCTTGTCGTGCTCAACAACCAAGACGCTATTACCTCCATCGCGCAACGCTTTGAGCGATGCAATCAATCGATGGTTATCTCGCTGATGCAATCCGATGCTCGGCTCATCCAGTATGTACAAGACCCCAACAAGCTGCGAACCAATTTGCGTGGCAAGACGAATTCGCTGCGCTTCTCCTCCACTCAATGTGCGCGCACTGCGGTTAAGTGTGAGATAATCCAAACCAACATCCACCAAGAAACGCAATCGGCTGCGTATTTCCTTCAACGGTTCGGAAGCAATTGCCGCTTGTCGTTCTGTCATTTTGGACTCAATATTGTCCATCCATTGAATGAGTTCATGCAGTCCGGATGAAGCAAGTTCGTAGATATTCTTTCCATCGATCTTGAAGTAGAGTGCTTCCTTCTTTAGGCGCGCACCATTACATTCAGGACATGGCACTTTGTTCATGAAGCTATCTACCCAGCGCTTCACACCGGGAGCAACTGTATCATCATCCAATTGTTTCTCGATAAAGGAAATGATGCCTTCAAAGCGTGCACGATGCGTATAGCCTGTGCTGCTCTTAGCTTCAAACATTTCATCAGAGCCGTAGAGCAAGACGTTGATGACTTCTTCATCCACATCTTCCACTGCGGTGTTCAAATCATAACCGTACTTCTTCAGCACCGATTCTACCAATGAGAAGGTCCAGTTATTCTTGGCTTCACCCAGCGGAGCAATGCCGCCCTTTTTAATTGTCTTCTTAGGATCCGGAATGATCTTTTTCAAATCCACTTCGGCCACTTCACCTAGGCCATTGCAATGAGGACAAGCGCCATAAGGCGAGTTGAACGAGAACAAATTCGGCTCCGGTTCAGGATAAGAGATCCCACTGGTGGGACACATCAAATGGCGACTGAAGTGGCGCACAGAATCGTTAGGATGGTCCGCGCTTTTTTTCTTCTTCGACTTTGATTCTGTTGAAGGCGCATTGTGCAATTGCACCATCAAACTTCCTTTGCCCAAGCGCAATGCTGTATTGACTGTCTGGCGCAAGCGTTCAAGGTCTTTGTTGGAAGCCGGCTCCTCGCCTTTCTTCTTCTTCGCAGTAGTGGGCATTTCTTCCGGTATGGCCAATCGATCCACCACTACTTCTATATCGTGTATCTTATATCGATCGAGTTTGTATCCTTTGGTGAGCTCAACAATTTCACCATCTACGCGTGCGCGCAAGTAGCCTTGTTTCATGATTTGTTCAAAGAGCTCGCGGTAATGCCCTTTGCGGCCCTTCACCAATGGAGCAAGGACAATGATTTTTTTGCCCGCATATTCATTCATGATGCGCTGAACGATTTGATCATCGGAATACCGCACCATCAACTCACCGGATACGTGGCTATATGCATCGGAGGCACGGG
This sequence comes from Flavobacteriales bacterium, assembly GCA_036562565.1. Taxonomy (GTDB): domain Bacteria; phylum Bacteroidota; class Bacteroidia; order Flavobacteriales_D; family Sanyastnellaceae; genus DATCJY01. The sequence continues at coordinate 27,265 of DATCJY010000066.1, forward strand.
CAAACAACAAGCGCATGAAATCATAAATCTCCGTGATGGTTCCAACGGTAGAGCGCGGATTCTTACTCACTGTTTTTTGCTCAATGGAAATAACAGGAGACAATCCGTTGATTTTATCTACATCGGGACGCTCCAGCTGACCTAAAAACTGACGTGCATAGGCATTGAATGTCTCAATGTACCTGCGCTGACCTTCGGCATAAATCGTATCAAATGCAAGCGATGACTTACCGCTGCCACTCAAACCTGTAATGACAACAAGTTGATTGCGCGGAATAGTGACATCTATGTTTTTGAGATTGTGCTCGCGAGCACCAATGACTTCGATTACTTCCTCTTCCAATTGCATAAGGCTTCAAAGATGGCAAGGGCATTGTCAATCTGAAAAGCGTTTTTTGAACTTTTGGAAGCATGTGAGCTGTGATTTTGTCAATAAATAACTTTCGGAGAAATGGCACTTTGTTTTTGGCCTGTGGTTAAGACTTCAGGAGAAGTGCCATCACCGTAGGGAAGGTCATTCCTTCTAATCCCGGAATCACCACGTGTGCTTCCTTGAGTACCTCCGGGTCACCAATTCCTATACAATGGAAACCTCCATCCATAGCTGCTTTCACGCCACTTTGTGCGTCTTCAAAAACGATAATCTCTTTTGGGGAAAGGTTCAACTCACGGGCACCTCTGAGAAAGACTTCGGGATTTGGTTTGGAGACCGTCACTTTATTGCCATCAATGATGGTGTCAAACAAATCGATGATTTCGAGCTTTTCGAGAATAAGCATCGCGTTTTTGGAGGATGAGCCAAGGCCGATTTTTATACCGTTTTTTTTTAGTTCTTGCAGAAAAACGTGCACCCCCGGCAGCATTTCGGCCGGTGTCACCGTGGCGACATATTCCAGGTACCAATCATTCTTTAGCCTCATGAGCTCTTCCTTTCGTTCCTGAGGTAAAGTGAGATTTCCCCAAGAAAGAATTCTATCCAATGAGTCTGCACGGCTTACACCTTTGAGCTGCTCATTTTGTTCTTCGGTGAAGGGTACGCCCAACGAATCAGCCAAGCGCTGCCAAGCAAGAAAATGGAATTTCGCGGTATCCACAATGACACCGTCCATATCAAACAAACAAGCTTTAATCATGCATTGTTTCTTTTAGATGCCTCCATGCGAATGAGGCCAACAATCAACAATTCAGCGCTGGCCGGATTGGATGCCAACGGAATATTTTGCTTGATACAAGCCTTGACGAGTTGCACAATATCGTGCTCTTGTTCATGGTCAATTTCCGGATCGCGGAAGAAGATAACCAGCGATATTTCTCCTTTGTTGACGCGCTCGGTGAGTTCTCTAAAGCCGCCATCACGGCCGCGACTCACGGCTTCGATGTCCACCTTCATTCGCTCTGCTTGCAGCAGTTCAGCGGTGTGGCCTGTTGCCACCAATTTTCTCCCCCACAACCAGTCAGCGCGCTCCTTCAGGAAGGCAACCAGTTGCGGTTTCATCTTATCATGTGCGATAACGCATATCTTTTGTTCCATCATTCTCCGGTGTGATTTATGCCAATGTAGGCAACTTATAACGTATATGATATTCTACCAACCCGTCTAATGGTCTGCGAATCACATTGCCCAACTTCCAACCATCTTCTTGAGCCACACGCTGCAACACATCCTGAAAAATGTGCCCAACACTGCCTATGAAATGAACCGGCACTTGGCTATAGTTCCTAAAGCACCGAATGTGGATGCTTGAGAAGTGCTTCATGCCTTTGTAAATCCATTCACGTACATGCGGATGGCGGTAATGCTCCCCCACGAATTGCATAAAGCCGGCAAGGTAAACATTCGCATTTGGTTGCTGGTAGATACGCATCAGAATAGCATCCTTATCCGGATTGTATTTGGCAATAAATGCTTCCCTCAAATCATCGGGTAGCTTTTTGTAGAAATATTCTTGCAGTAATATTTTTCCGTACCAACTGCCACTGGATTCATCACCGAGGATATAGGCTAGCGAGGGTACCTCTTCATAGATTTCTTGACCATCGAAATAACATGAATTGGAACCGGTACCCAAAATGCAAGTAATACCGGGACGTCCGTCATAAGTGGACATGGCTGCTCCAAGCAAATCGTGGTCGACAATAATTTCTGCCTCGGTAAAAACACGTTGCAAACCGCGCTGCATGCGTGCGCATAAATCTGGAGTACTGCTACCGGCACCATAGAAAAAGATATGCGTAATCTGAGAGGCTATTGCCATGATGGATGCACTATCTTTCAATGCCTTTTCTACCACTTCTTCATTGTGGAAGTAAGGGTTCAATCCCATGGTGTTGAAGTTATCGATTCGCTTACCTGACTTGTCAATCAGCGCCCAATCGCATTTGGTAGAACCACTGTCCGCTATTAAAATCATAATTCGTTCTTCAAAAAATTGTACTGCAACTAAGCAGAGTGTTTGATTTACACCTTTGCAACGAGGTCGCAAACTCGTTCAGAATATCCCGCCTCGTTGTCATACCAACCCATTATTTTCACCATGTTGCCGTTAACAGAAGTGAGCGCAGCATCGAAGATGCATGAATGAAGATTGCCAACGATATCGGATGATACCACAGGATCGGTACAATACTCGATGATGCCTTTCATATAGGTCTCTGAGGCTACCTTCAATGCTTGGTTAACCTCATCTTTGGTTACTTCTCTTTTTAAAATCGCCACCAAATCCGTAAGGGAGCCATCAGGTGTTGGTACGCGAACCGCTACACCATCAAGCTTACCCTTGAGCTCGGGGAGTACCAAGCCAACTGCTTTTGCAGCTCCTGTAGAAGTGGGCACGATGTTCATCGCAGCTGCTCTTGCTCTGCGCAAATCTTTGTGTGGTGCGTCTTGCAAGCGTTGGTCAGCTGTATAGGAGTGCACTGTAGTGATGTAACCTTTTTCAATACCGAATACTTTATGGAGCACCTTGGCCATGGGTGCAAGACAGTTGGTCGTGCACGATGCATTGCTCAAAATTTGATCTTCTGCCGTGATGCTTTCATCATTTACTCCGAGAACAACGGTCTTCACATCATCCTTTGCAGGTGCAGAAATAATGACCTTCTTCGCTCCTGCTGCGATGTGCTTTCCTGCTCCTTCTTTATCAGTAAATATTCCGGTAGATTCAATCACCACGTCAATACCCAATTCTTTCCATGGAAGATTAGCCGGATCTTTTTGAGCAAAAACCTTAATACTTTGTCCATTCACAACAAGTGCATCATTTGCAACTTCAACTTGCTGCCCGAATTTTCCATGCACAGTGTCATACTTCAGAAGATGAGCCAGTGTAGGTACATCTGTCAAGTCATTGATTGCTACAACACGAATGTCAGTTCGTTTGATAAGACTCCTGAAGCACATACGGCCAATTCTTCCAAAGCCGTTGATTGCAATGTTTTTCATATTAAAGTAGTTGTTTAGTATGCGGACGAATTCCGCATAAGTTTATACTTGTTGATTTTCGTTCAAAGTTTTAGAAACACATCAAATGGACAGGATGCGGCCGATGCGCAATTCATCTCTGTTCGGAGTGTTTCTTCTGGTGACGGCTTCCATGAGCGGTGTGTATGTTTCACGGTCATTCATGATGCCTATCATCACATCTTTTCTTCCTTCCAATAAGCCTTCTACAGCTGCTACGCCCATGCGCGATGCCAGCACGCGATCATAACATGACGGACTTCCTCCACGCTGCAAATGCCCGAGAACCGAAACACGCGTTTCGTATTCGGTGTATTGCTCGGCAACCTTTCTGGCTATTTCATAAGCACCACCACTCTTGCTGCCTTCAGCCACAATCACAATGGAACTCGATTTTCCACTTTCTTCACTTGCACGCAGGGTAGCAATGAGATCGTCTATGCTCATCTCATCTTCAGGAAGGACTATGGCTATCGCACCTGTAGCTATACCGGATTTCAAAGCGATAAACCCGCTGTGACGTCCCATCACTTCAACGAAGAAGATGCGATTATGCGATGTGGCCGTATCACGGATCTTATCCACCGCATCCACAACGGTATTGGTTGCTGTATCGAAACCGATGCAGTGATCGGTACCATAGATATCGTTATCTATTGAGCCCGGAATGCCGATGACCGGCACACCAAACTCCTCATAAAATTGGTGCGCTCCGGTGAAGGTGCCATCTCCTCCAATACAAACAAGAGCATCAATCCCTTCTTTCTTGAGATTATCATAAGCCTTTTGGCGACCTTCCTTCGTCATGAACTCCTTGCTGCGCGAGCTTTTCAGAATGGTTCCTCCTCTTCCAAGGATTTTGGCCACTGACCGCTCATTCAGTTTTTTAAAATCTCCATCTATCATTCCCTGATATCCTTGGAAGATACCTTCGCATTCTATTTTGCGGTAAACGCATGTGCGCACCACGGCACGGATGGCCGCATTCATTCCCGGTGCATCGCCACCGCTTGTAAATACTCCTATTCTCTTAATTGAATTTCCCATATAGGTCTCTTTTAGTGTGGTTTTACTGAAATAGCAAGTATAGTGTTGCCATCCTCAGCATTCCATTTCATCATCGTTATATAACGTGAAGAAGAAATGTACGCTGCTAACTTAGTGTATTTTTCACACTAAGTTACAAGTGTCATCATTTTTTTTGTTCTTTTACAGCTGCAAAAGCGGCTCTTTTTATTCAAACCAATGACCGCTGCATGAGGAAAGGAAATTATGGCATCTAAAGATCCCGCACCAATAGACATTTCAGTTGATTGTGTAGTATTTGGTTTTGATGATAAAAAACTCAAGGTATTGCTCATCGAGCAAAAACAACCTGAGAGCGGACCACCGCTGAAGAACTTGCAGATGGCGCTACCGGGTGATTTGCTTAAAGCGAATGAGAGCTTCGACAAAGCGGCCAAGCGTGTATTGAAAGAATTGACTTCACTGGAAGGCATCTACCTCAAACAGTTCCATGCATTTGGCGATCCCAAGCGTGTGAAAGACCTCAAAGACCAAGAGTGGTTGCGCACCTTCAGAGCACACCCTGAAAGACGCGTAGTGACGATAGGTTATTACTCTTTGGTAAATCTTTATGACTATAAGCCTGTCGCATCCAGCTTTGCCGGTAAAACCAAATGGGTGGACGTTTACAATATCCCGGAGCTGGCCTTCGACCACAACATCATTGTGAACCATGCTTTGGAAACATTCCGTCATGAACTCATAGCTGACAATATAGGTTTTGAATTATTGCCGGATAAATTCACTCTGACGCAGCTTCAACATTTGCATGAGATTATTTTGAATAAAAAGCTCGACAAACGCAACTTCCGCAAGGTGGTACTCAAGATGGACAGCATCAAACCCTTGGATGAAAAGCAAAAAGGTGCCCCGCACAAGCCCGCACAATTGTTTAAATACCAAAAGAAGAAAACCAGCTGATGACTTCAATTGCCACCACTTTTGTCCATTACTTGACCAAGCCCTTTTGGACGCTTTGTGTGGTGGGAATGATATTATGTGGGCACCGCCTTTGTGCGCAATTTCCAATGCCTGATTTCGGTGCTGCATTTCTGCAAGATGAAGTGTCTACCATCCGCATCTTCATGGATACGGATGCTCTGAACGAAATGATAGAAGAGCAAGAAGATGAAATGTACTATCACGGTACTTTCATCTATCAAAGCTCTTTGCTTCATGATACGATTGAATATGTTGGCATACGCTTGCGCGGCAACACGAGTCTCAACGCAGAAAAGAAATCCTTCCGCATCTCGTTCAACGCTTTTGAGCAAGGCGCCAAATGGCAGGAGCTTGAAAAACTCAATCTCATTGCTCAACAAAATGACCCTTCACTGCTTAGAAGTAAGCTCTGCCATGACGCTTATCGTTATTATGGTATTACCTCTTGCAGAACCTCGTATGTAAAGCTTTACATCAACGATGAATATCGCGGATTGTACTTGCATCAGGAACACATCGATGAAGAGTTTGCTAAAAAGTATTTTGACGGGCAAGGTGACGGTAACCTTTATAAATGCACGTATCCCGCGCCACTGCAATACCTTGGTTCAAATCCCGATTTGTATAAGCTGAACAGTTGGAATGGCCGCATCTACGATTTGCGTACCAATGAATGGCGCGACAATTACAGCGATTTAGCGCAATTCATCACGGTTTTGAATAATACCCCCATCAATAATCTTGCGTGCGAATTGCCGAAAGTTTTCAATGTTGAGAGCTATCTCAAAGTGGCCGCATTGAATGTTTTGCTGGGCAACTGGGATGGATATATCTACAACCAAAACAATTATTACCTCTATCAAGACCAACGTACCGGTTTGATCACATACATTCCTTACGATTTAGACAATACGCTCGGAATCGATTGGGTGGATAGGAATTGGGCCCAGCGCAACATCTATAATTGGGCACAATCAGGACAACCTCGTCCGTTGTATTGGCGATTATTACAAGTGCCTGAATACCGCGAGCGTTTCTCTTTCTACATCCATGAAATGTGTCAGGATTATTTCACTCCTGAAAATTTTTATGCACTCTCACTACAATGGCAACAGTTGATTGCATCGGCCGTTGAAAATGATCCATACTACTCGCAAGACTTCGGCTATACCTACAATGATTTCCTTTCAGCCATCACAACAGCTTGGGGCGGGCATGTAGATTTTGGCATTGTTCCTTATGTAACAGCAAGGCGGCAGAGTGCATTGCAACAACTGGACGATATCAGCACTCTTGCTCCGAATCCTCATTGGCTGACCAGTGAGACCATTGTGTACCGCCCCACGGACATCATTCATCTTCATAGTTTCATTGGGTCAACCAATGATTTCTCTTGTGATTTATGGATTTCATCGGATAATGCATCTTGGACAAACACCGGCAATGAATTCGCGGACAACGGTGCTGTTTGGGATGTAGCCGCTGACGGGATTTTCAGCTATTTCACGGCCAACAATCACGGAGGTGATAAGCTTTACTATAAACTCAATTGCGATGGATACGAATATCCATGCTCTCCCAAATTCATATGGACGACCAAGTCTTTGCTCGGAGTTTACATCAATGAAGTGATGTCATCCAACAGCACATCCATTACAGATGAATACGATGAACACGAGGATTGGATTGAACTGTACAACAGCAATAGCTGGTCAATCAATCTAAATGGCAAATACCTGACCGATGATCTCCGCAACTGGAATAAGTTCCCATTGCCTCCTGTGTCCATTGGTCCCGGTGAATTCTTGATTATTTACATGGATGACCAACCCTATCAAGGACAACAACATGCGACATTCAAAGTCGGAGGAAATGATACGGATTTATACCTAATCAATGTTGAACAAGGAGTCCCTCGCATCGCTGACCATTTCAATCCTGTGATTGCCCCCACAGATGTTTCATTATCACGCCTACCGGATGGAGGAGCTACCATTACACTGACCTCTTCCCCTACACCGGGTGCTACCAATGGTACAGTACATACCGATGAAAACAAGCTTACTGTTTGGTCAGTCTATCCCAATCCTTCAACTGAAACAATTAAATGGAATGAAGGCAGAAAGGAAGTCATCCTGTATGATTTGCATGGCCATGCCATCAAAACATGCACCAACTGCAATGAACTCCATGTGTCGGACTTGGCCGCAGGCCAATATTACCTACGCAGCGGAGCGCATGTGCATTCCATTGTCATTACCCGTTAATCGCGCAACCCTTCCGCCCCATAGAAATTAATTACCAAGCTTTTGGACAATTAGATTTTTACGTTTGAATTATTAGCCGTTTTTTTGCGCGCCCTAATTTCACGAATAGATAGGATATGAATTTTCGCCAACACGTAGACGATAAACTATTTCACACCATCAGCGACCAAGCAGCATCTTTGGGTGTGGAGGTTTATGCCATTGGCGGATTTGTGCGCGACATCTTACTCAAACGTCCATGTACCGACATTGACTTTGTGACCAACGGCAAAGGTATTGAGCTCGCCCAAGCATGTGCCAAGGCACTCAAAGTAAACAAAGTGGACGTCTTCAAAAACTTTGGCACCGCACACTTCAAATACAAGAACTTGGACATTGAATTTGTAGGTGCACGCAAAGAATCCTATCGTGCGGAATCGCGCAAACCGGATGTAGAAGCCGGCACTTTGCAAGATGATCAGAACAGACGCGACTTCACCATCAACGCGATGGCTATCTCGTTGCAAAGGGATACGTTTGGCGAATTGGTTGATCCATTCAACGGATTGGCCGACCTCGAAGCCAAGATTTTGCGCACTCCGCTTGACCCCGATATTACATATAGTGATGACCCCTTGCGCATGATGCGTGCGGTGCGTTTTGCCAATCAACTCGGATTCTTCATTGAAGAATCATCACACGCTGCCATCAAGCGCAATGCACATCGCCTGGATATTGTATCGCAAGAACGCATTACAACAGAACTTAATAAAATCATGCTTTGCACGAAGCCCTCGATTGGCTTCAAACTCCTGTTCAATACGGGCTTGCTGCACCGATTTTTTATGGAGGTGGTGAAATTGCACGGAGTTGAAAAACGTAATGGCTGGGCGCACAAGGACAATTTTTACCACACATTACAAGTATTGGACAATGTTGCAGAAATGAGCGACAACCTTTGGTTGCGCTGGGCTGCTTTGCTCCACGACATTGCCAAGCCTAACACCAAACGTTTTGAAGAAGGCAGCGGGTGGACATTTCACGGGCATGAAGATGTGGGGGCACGCATGGTACCCAAAATTTTCAATCGACTGAAACTGCCATTGGATCACCAGATGAAGTATGTACAAAAACTCGTACAACTTCACCTGCGCCCAATATCCCTCACAAAAGAAGAAATCACGGATTCCGCCATTCGCAGACTGCTCTTCGAAGCAGGTGATGATATCGATGATTTGATGACCTTGTGCAAAGCGGACATCACCTCTAAGAATGAAGCAAAAGTGCAGCGCTACTTAGCGAACTATGAATTGCTCAAAGTGAAATTGGTGGAAGTGGAAACCAAGGACCACATCCGCAATTTCCAACCACCTATCAGTGGTGAGCTCATCATGAAGACTTTCGGTCTTCCGCCAAGTCAGAATGTTGGTGTGATCAAGAACGCCATCAAAGATGCCATTCTAGATGGCGCCATTCACAACGACTATGATGAGGCTTATGCATACATGCTTGAGCAAGGCAAGAAGCTTGGTTTGGAGCCGGTGAAGCAGTCTTCTTAAACATCATTTACCAACTACTTCCTAGCTCCGTCATCCACATGCCCTTCATCTTGAGTGCTTGCTCAAGTATATCGCGCACGCATCCTTCGCCACCATTGAATGGCGATATGTAATGTGCCAAGGCTTTGATTTCCGGCACTGCATCAGCCGGACAAGTGGCCAAGCCAACTTTCTGCATCACTGCATAATCAGGAATATCATCTCCCATGTAACAGATATCTTCAGGAGCAATGTTGTTCTCCTTGATGAATTGATTGAATACTTCCAGCTTGGTACCTGCACCCAAATAGATGTCTTTTACTCCCAGCCCTTCAAAGCGCTTGCGAGTAGCTTCACCCTTGCCACCGCTGAGTATCACGATGCGCAGCCCCATTTTCACTGCGAGTTGCACTGTATAGCCATCACGCACATTGGCGGTGCGCAAAGGTTCGCCATTGGCAGACAAGTAAATGATATTATTGGTAAATACCCCATCCACATCAAAAATGAAGGTATGGATGTCTTTCAGTTTTGCTTTAAAATTTTTCTCCATAAAAGCGCTTGTAGATGAACTCAGAAAGCAAGCGATATACCTCTGCTTGCTGCGGCTGATCGGCTAATTGTTGTAAATGATTTTGAATGGTGGATCGGTCGTTGCGCACAGCCGGACCGGTTTGCAGTTTAGATGCCGGTTGTTTCTTTAAATTGTTCCAATGGCCTTCCATCAAGGGTAACAACAAGTCGCTAGGAAGGTTGTTGTCTCCTAAAATATCCTCGGCTATCGTGTACAACGCATTGGTAAAATTGTTTGCAAACACAGCAGCCACATGGGCTTTCCTGCGTTGCTCGGATGTTGCAACCATCACTCTGCCGGAGATGTTTTGCATCATCACCATTAAAGTGGTTTGCAGTTCAAGCACAGATGCTTCAATGAGAAAAGGAACGCGGTTGTATTCCACTTCATTGCCTTTAATCATGGATTGGATGGGCCAAATCACTCCGCGCTTGGATTGTGGAATCACATCCATATCACTGCCACCGGAGGTATGTATCACGAAGAATTCTTTACCAATTGCAGAGGCAACCTCAGCAATGGAGCGGTCACTTACGGCCACCAAAATGAAATCATTATCACTGCTGAAGCGGGATGCATCATTTAAGTATTCGGCTCCGTGCTCATCGGCCAATGCCATGCCGGCCTCTTCATTGCGTGCATAAACTTGCAGCAGGTCATGTCCACCCTTGATGAACATGTTGGCAAAATGCCAAGCTACATTTCCTGAACCTGCAATGCTGAATTTCATGGGCGCAATTTCGGTAGGATTTACCGAAGAATTGGCATGATATCATAAACAGAATCAATTCTTACGAAACACCTCCAGCACATCCATTACTGAAGCGTATGTATTGTCCATCACTATTTTCAAGTTTTCAGGGTGAATCCAACGCGCATCAGTGATGCCCTCAATGGTCTGTGGACGCGGGGTTATAGAGCCGTGGTACTTCATCCTGTACCATACAGTTTCTTTGAGCATTGGTGTGCCATCTTGCACATAAGTGTGCCATGTAGAAAGTAAGCGTTCGTTCAAGTCCAGATTGGTAATGGAACATTCTTCTTCCACTTCGCGCAAAGCTGCTTCATCGAGGTTCTCGCCCACTTCAACTTTGCCTTTGGGTAAATCCCATTTATCCAACCGATAGATGAAAAGCAGCTCGCCTTTATCGTTTTCCACCAATCCTCCCGCAGCTTGGACAAATGTGAATTGCTCCTGAAAAGCCTTCCATGATGCATCTACATCTTCGCAAATCACACGAACGTGTGATGCCCCCTTGGACAACGCATTCTCTATCAACATCACATCGTGTTTTCCTTTGGAGTAGACCACTTCAAATCCTTTATTGACAGGAGCTTCGCCCGGAACTCGTTGTGAAAAAAACACAGGGCGGTTGGCGAAATAAACTTTATATTTTTGGACCATGAACGATGAACAAAGTGCGCTAAAAGTAGCGGAATTTCTGCTAAAGATAAAAGCCGTTGAGCTAAGCCCTTCTGCTCCATTCACCTGGGCTTCCGGAATGAAATCCCCCATTTACTGTGATAACAGAAAAACACTCTCCTATCCGGAGATTCGCGATTTCTTGCGCGACCGCTTTGCAGCGATTGTCACCGAGAAATATGGCAAACCGGATGTGATTGCTGGTGTGGCTACTGGTGGTATTGCACTGGGCGCTCTTGTGGCACAACAACTCAACCTTCCATTTATCTACGTGAGAAGCGAAGCCAAGAAACACGGCTTGGGCAATCAGGTAGAAGGTGTTTTGGAAAAAGGTCAAAAAGTAGTAGTGATTGAAGATTTGGTATCCACCGGTAAGAGCAGCCTCAATGCCGTTGCTGCATTGCGCGAAGCCGGTGCTGAAGTGTTGGGAATGGTTGCCATCTTCACTTACAATTTCCAAAAAGCAGCCGATAACTTCCTTAATGCTCAATGCGAATTGAAGACCCTCACCGATTATGACTCGCTGCTCTCACAAGCTTTACAATCTAAATACATTGATGACATTCAGCTAAATTCGCTACGCGCTTGGAAAAGCGATCCTGAGAAATGGAGTGAATCGTTTGCTGTGAACGGTTGATACCTCTAAAAACAATTACTTAAGAAAAAAATAATTATCTGAACATGACAAAAATCGAAAGCAAAAAGGTAACCGTACCGGCATCTGCAGCTGATGTATTCAATTTCCTCTCCAATACCAACAACATTGAGCGCTTACTACCGACTGACAAAATCTCCAACTGGACCAGCGATGGCAAAGCTTGCTCTTTCAAAGTTCAGAACGCTTATCAAATTGGTCTTGAACTCACCGAGAATACTCCTAATACTAATGTGCGCTATAAAAGCACTGCAGGAACTCCTTTTCCATTCCAACTCAATGTGACACTCAATGAAGTGGATGGCAAGACAGAAGCACAACTGCTTTGTGAAGCCGAAATCAATATGTTCCTTGAGATGATGGTAAAAGGGCCACTTAAGAACCTATTCGATTACATGGCTGACAAGCTGACCACTCAGTTTGTGACCGCATAACGCGATTTCCATTTTGTATAAAGTTCAATCTGCGCTTTAGAGGCTGCGTCATTCCTACGCACTTTATAGCGCAGATTGTATTTTGTACCATCGGCAAATATTTGTCGTTTGCGAATCACTCCTTTCGATAGCACCGTGAATTCAGCTGAACCTTCTGCAGCTCGCAACAGCTGATTAAAGTTGTGGGAGATACTTACCCTGTTCACTGAGAGAATCTCATCTCCTACCCAAAGTTTGGCCATATCTGCTGGCGAACCTTCCGCTACAGAGCGAACAACTACTTTGCCTTGGCTTTCATCAACCACTAAACCGAAATGTGTCGCAGCACAATCATTTAACTCTTTCTCCACCATTTCAAGTCCCACGGTATTCAATGCCTCTTTGAGGAAGGGGATATAATCATCGGTTCCGAAAACCAATGATGAAAAGATGTGCTCAAACGACTGACCACTGATTTGCTCCAGAGCAAGTCGATAATCTTGCGAGGTATATCCTTTATTGGTTTTACCGAAGTCTTCATACATCTTGCGCATAACATCATCTAATGACTGCTTGCCACCGGTGGCATTCAAAATCATCAAATCACAGATGAGCGCTACAAGACAACCTTCATTATAAATAGAAACCTTGCGCCATGGAATGCCCTGTACATACCCATCCAGCCAGGTTTCAAAACTGCTCTCCGCGACAGACAAATTGAAGCGACCAGGATTAGAGACATGGACATTGATGGTATCGGTAAGAACATTCAGCCATTCCGCATCACTAAATGAACCTGAACGCCATAGCAAATAGTCGCCATAATAAGTGGTCACACCTTCGGCCACATACCCCAGTTCCGAATAATTCTCACGAGAGAAATCGTACGGCATCATCTCCTTCGGGCGAATGTTCTTCACATTCCAAGTATGAAACAGCTCGTGACAACTGATAGCAAGCAAGTCTTTGAAACCCTCGTCAGATGCGAAATCCGTAGCAGGTCCCATTGTGATGACTGTGGAGTTGCAATGCTCAACACCGTGTCGCAAACGGTAGGGGACAAACTGAAACAGGAAGTGATATTCCTTGCATGGAATATCACCAAAGATGTTGAGCTGTTCTTCAGTGAATGCCGCAAACTCACGAATAAGACGGTCTTCATCGATAGTGACATCACCTTGTATCCAGATATGATATATCACGTTGTTCATACCGTAATACAAGTGTTGGAGTGATGCGCTGGCTATAAGTGGAGAGTCAGCCAGTTGGTCAAAGCTATCTGCCAACAAAGTGTGTTCCGATTCTTTGGTAAGACCGGTAGCTATCTGATAGCGCTCCGGCAAATAGAACTGCAAACGATACGGAGCGGAGGCATTTTCCACATCATAGAAGAAACAATTGACAGGATTGATGTAAAGTTGTTCTTCATCGAGATAAGTAGAGCCTGCGTTGAGCTCTGCCGCATAATATTGGTAACGTATGTTCACCACTTCCAATCCAAGGCAATCCACTTCCCACAAGTCTTTCGATTTTTTCTTAAAGGACAACACATTACCATACTCATCCAAGGCATGCCACATGCGAATATTCTTCGCAAAGTTGCCAAGCTCATAGCGCCCGGGACGCCATGCCGGTAATTGCAATTGCAACACACTTTTTCCTTTCACTGGAAACTTGGCTTCGAACGATATAAAATGACGATGCGGATGACTATAAAAAATGCGGTAATCAATCATGTCTCAAAATTTCCTTTAATTCCTTGCTCTTACTTCTTGATGGCTTCAATAATCGGTTGGCCTGTGCACCCACTGGTCATTGGTAATCGGCAAATACTTGTAACAGTGGGAGCGATATCGGTAATTGTATAAGGCTCAAAACTCTCGCCTTTATTCACCCCAAAACCATAAAATATACCCGGAACATGTGTGTCATATCGGAAGGGCGAACCGTGTGTGGTTCCACCCATGCCATACTCGATATAGCCTGGTTTTACAATATAAACCACATCACCTGAATACTTCTGGCTGAAACCACGCTCTACCATTTCACGCACTTGTTGACCTCCCGTATAATTTGACAACTCATGAGCGGTAAATGCCATGAACACTTCCGGGAAATCTCTCACAATCACAGCCGCCTCTTCTTGAAGATCGTTCAAGTTAAGCTTCTTCTCAACGATGAGTTTTCTATTTAAAAAAATGTTTTGATTGCTTTCATTCACCACCCAATCACCGGCACCATAGCGTTTCGTAAACTCTTCTTCAATTTTTTCTTCAATCGCTGCACTCTTGAAGTAACCATAAGCACCGTGGCGTTTGGCCATATAACTTGGAGTTGGTGTACCACCATGGTCAGCACTGAGGAACAAGAGGTAATTGTCTTTGCCATATTGTTCATCCAAGAAGTTGAGCAAAGATGCAAGCTCTAAATCCAGACGCAGATAACAGTCTTGGGTCTCCATTGCATGTATCCCAAACTGATGCCCTACATAATCCGTGGATGAAAAACTCAAGCACAACATATCGGTGAATTCTCCTTGCCCAACGTTCTCATGTAGAATAAGTACTTTGGCAAATTCGATTGTGAGCTGATTTCCAAATGGTGTTGCTTTGAGCAATTCGTAGTTGCCATTGGCTGCTGCAAGGTCTTTCAAAACATAAGGAAACACCGGCTTGGTAGTTCCTCGGAATGGAATCTCGTGTGCATTGTTGTCCTCTATGCTTTCATCATAAGCAGTTACATCTTTCAGCAAGGACCATGTTTGCTCCATGAAATAAGCCGCACGACCCGAAGCATTAAAGTCCTTTACCCACTGAGGCAACTCATTCATGTACCACGTACTGCTCACAAAAACGCCTTCGTTGCCACCAACAAACCAATAAGCCGCATCCGCGGTGCGACCTGCCGGAAGTATTGCTCCACGGTCTTTCATTGCAATACCAAACACGCGCGAGCGCTGATTGGAAAAAAGCTTTAGTTCATCACCAATGGTGGTAGTGAGCAAATGCGTAGGTGACATCTGCCCGGCTTTGGAGGAAGTTCCCACACCACGAACGGAAGTATCACCGACACAATAGATAATGCTGTTGGTATATCTGTCATACCAATCGTTTTCAATAATGCCATGGTGTGCAGGTGTTGTGCCTGTGAACACCGAGGCGTGTCCGGGCGCAGTATAGGTTGGGAAATAATTGTAATGCAGATTGCGGCAGAAGAAGCCATCTTTCACAAGTCGCTTGAATCCGCCCTCGCTATAGTCATCCCAATAACGTTCTATGTAATCATAACGCATTTGATCCACGGTGATACCGATGATCACTTTTGGACGTCTTGCATTTTCAGAACCGGTGGATGTCGGTTGAGCCACCGCACAACCAAATAATACCAACGAAATAAATAGGGAAAAGAATAACTGTTTCATATTGGATGGCGAAGGTAAATTATCGAGGGTGATGAATGGTCCAACAAATTTGTCCATTGGTCATTTCCATTTGTGACTTTATTTTTTTATTCAAGTTTATATGCATAAAAAAAGCCTCACACCCGTGAGGCCTTTTAGCATTGAATTGAAGAATGAAAACAAGCACTACTCCTTTGGAAGGAATAAGTTTAGTTCATCGCAAGTACTTTGTCCTTGTTGTACTTAATATCGTATGAAAACTTCATCTTGTGCGTTTCCTTTGAGGTAAGTGTGAATTGCCAGCGCAGTGTTCCGGTATCCGCATTGTACTCGGCTTTACCGGTTGAACCGGGCTCCACTTTAATATCATCCTGTCGGGATAACGGCATTTGGTCTTCCACAACCATCTTGATAGGTGCCGATTTGAGGTTGCGCACTGCAATCTCATACTCAACACTCTTGATTTTCTCGCTGCCAAGCGCTCGTTCTCTGTCTTCGTCTTTGATTTTTTTACGCGTGATTATCACATTGTTGTCACGACCGAGAGGCAATGCCAGCTTCTCTTCCATCATACCGGGATGGATGCGTGTCTGACCGACATAGGTTCCGTCATAATAGATGTTAGCCACGGCAGGCAACAGATTCATTTCTTCCCATCCTGTGAGGTAAGCCATCAGATAGACGTCTTTGTCAAGCTTTGGCACTGCGTAGTATTCATAGGTGCTGGGTATTTCCTCACTCTTTATCGCCATGAGATACGGTTGTCCATTGCTCGGTATGGTGTATGGTATTTTCAAATCAAACTCTACCATGGTGAGATGCTCGGACATCGTGGTGTAAGCATGCATGTGTTGCGCATCCAACTCTGCCTTATCATTCATCACCGGTTTATCCCCCACTACAGCTCCTTTGCTTAATTCATTGTACTTTGGGAATTGCGGTGTCTGTTGCAATGGCTGTACATAAGCCAAATACCAGGGTGCCAGTGTGGGCTTCACATTGCTGCGATGAGGATTGATGGTAGAAAGCTTGAGCTTCACGTCCTTCCAATCCACTCCGGTGGACTGAAATACATTGGCCTTGTAAGTAAGCGTCACCGGAGAGCTAATGTCATTTGCGCGCAAGTCATATGCTGGCGACCAACCTGCCTGTTGAACCATGTAACTCAACTCAAGTGTTCCTGTTACAGTAATATCGGATGAAATGGTGACAACCACTTGTTGTATCGGCTCATAACGCTTTTTATCTCCTCCGGTGTGATGGGCGTAGTTTTCAAGCTCCACTTTGCGCTCTTGCATACGTGCAAGCTCTTGTTGGTGGTTTTGTTTGGTGCGCTCAGTTTTTAGCTGAAGCTTATTTATCTCCGCAAGCTTGATGCGCATATACTCCATGGCTTTGACGAGCGCCTGCAATGAGTCCTTAGCGCTTTGTCCCTTTACACTCCCACTGTTGAGCAACATGTTTTTCTCAAGCGAAAGAGCGTTCAATTCGTTTTCGGTTTCGCGCAATTTCCAATTGAGGTCTTCAATGGAATCATTGAGCATGCGCAATGCTCTCTTGATTTCAACCGGCAACTCCGGCAAAGTATTGATTCCCGGCTCCGGATATTGCGTGCGCGGTGACACGTCAAGTATGATGTATTCTCCTTTGCCTTTTACTTGAATACTTTGTTGGTCATAACCTTGCGGCAAGCCTTCAAATACCAATTTGGTCACCCCCTTATCGGCAGAGAATTTTCCTTTCTCTTTGATTTGTGCACCCTGCAGGAACACTGTGACCTGTTCTATTTTGCTGTCAACCTTTTTCTCTTTCTGAGAAAAAGCCGGTGATGCCAATGCAATGAGCACCGCCAGCAAGAATGTTTTACCCATCATGTGTATCGTGTTTTAATGATTACACGATGCAGTACAACTCAATGCCCATACCGTTCAATGCTCCAATATTTTGAATCCCTGTTTTTTTTTTTTTGAATTCGCTGTGAAAGCCTTTCTCTTTTCTCGGTCGCTCTTACATTCGCACAGACTATGAAAAAGCTGCGCCTCTTGCTTTATCCGTTTTCCCTGCTCTACGGAGCGGTGGTTTATTTGCGCAACCGCCTCTACGATATCGGTGTGCTTAGGAGCGAGCGCGGAGCTTTGCCCACCTTGGTCATAGGCAATTTGGCCACTGGTGGCACCGGCAAGACTCCCCACGCTGAATACTTTATCCGAGAGCTCATGGAAATGGACATTCGCGTGGCTATATTGTCAAGGGGCTATGGGCGCAAGACCAAAGGATTTATCATGGCAGATGACAAATCCACCGCGCATACCATTGGAGATGAGCCATATCAGATTCACCGCAAGTTTCCTCAATTGCCGTTGGCTGTATGTGAAGACAGACTCCATGGAATTCGAGAGCTCAAAGCTGCTACGGATGCTCAACTCGTCTTATTGGACGATGCACTGCAACACCGCAGACTGAAAGGCGATCTCAACATCTTGCTCACCACCTATGAGCAACCGTTCTGGCGCGATTGGATGCTGCCTGCGGGCAACCTGCGCGATAACCAACGCGAAAAACAGCGAGCGGACATCATCCTTGTCACAAAATGCCCACAGCTATTGACTCAGAAGGAGATGGACGATTGCGTACGCGCTATTTCCCCAAAAGCGAATCAATTTGTGTTTTTTAGCACCTTGGTCTACGGTGACCCCATTCAGTTAAGCGGTAGGCCTACGGATACTTCGGAAATCAAAGAAGTCATTGGCTTTGCCGGAATCGCTAATTATCAACCATTTGAAGAACATTTAACGAAACGGTACACCCTAAAAAAATTCAAATCCTTCCCGGACCACTACATTTTTTCACACTCCGATATCGAAAGACTGGCAAGTGAATGTGGTAAATTTGGCGTCCCCGAGGCAGTGATGGTCACTACGGAAAAAGATGCCATGCGTCTCAAGGTCATGAACGGGTTACCCGATGTACCCGTTTTTTATGTGCCCATTGCCGTGGAGATTTTGGGCCAAGCAGGTCCAAAGTTGACTCGACTGCTCAGGGAACGGATTATTTAATTGTGTTTTAATATCATCGCTCATCATAACCAGACGTAGCGAACACTAACAACAATGAAAGGGTTGAGTTTATTAACGATTGTAGCAGCAAGTATTTCCCTTGCTTGCTGCTCATCCGGAACACAGGGTACCATCTCCGGAAAAATCAAAGGCGCGGAAGGCAAAACCATCTACCTTGAGAGTTTTGCCAACAACCGAAGTGTCTTTACCGACAGCACCGTCATCGGTGCAGATGGAAGCTTTGCTATCCGTCCTGCCCAACCCCTCGAAAAAGATTTCTACCGCTTGGTCATTTCCGATGAAGATTTCATCACCCTAATTACCGACAGCACCGAGTGCCCCAAAGTCGTTGCCGAATTGGGGAAGATTGCTGAAACATTGCGCGTGGATGGCTCTACCGACAGCGAAAGACTGCGCGAACTCGAAGTGCAATTGCGCCCGTACATCATTCGGGAAATGGAAGCGCGCAAAAAAATAACGGATTCGGAAATCAGCGATGAGGAACGCAGTGAAGCCAGCCTCGCAGCTATTGAAGCGCGCAAGGAACGTACCGAGTTCCTAAAAAAATGGCTCGATACGCACAGCTCCACTCCATCGGCCTTGCTCACGTTGCAACATCTCGACCCTCGTGCCGACCAGCAATTGATAAACAAAGTGTTCACCGATTTGAATTCGTACTTCGGTCACACAACTATTTATAAAGGCATGAAGCAACAGATGCAATTGTTGCAACAACGCCAAATGGCGCAAACCGAAAATCCGGCTTTGTCCAAAATCAGTGTTGGCCAACCTGCACCTGAAATCGCACAGGAAGACCCTACGGGTAAAATCCGCAAACTTTCCGACCTGCGCGGTAAAACAGTGCTCATTGATTTCTGGGCATCATGGTGTGGCCCCTGCCGCAGAGAAAACCCTAACGTGGTTCAAGCCTATAAGAAATACAACAAAAAAGGATTTGAAGTATTCTCTGTATCCTTGGACAAAACCAAACAATCATGGATTGATGCCATAGAGAAAGACGGACTCATCTGGCCCAATCACGTGAGTGACTTGCAATGGTGGCAAAGCGCTGCCGCAAAAGATTACGGAGTACAAAGCATCCCATTCACCGTTTTGGTGGATAAGGATGGAATCATATTAGCCCACAACCTCAGAGGACCACAACTCGAGGAACGTTTGGCAGAGATATATGGCCAGTAAGACGATTTAGTCGGTCATATTTATAACAGTTGATTTAGGGGCAGCACTCGAGCAATCGGGTGCTGTTCTTTTTTATGGCTTTTCCCTTGCTGCCATTTGTATTTCAGTCAATCAAAACACTGCTTTAGCAATGGCCTTCGTACTCTTGGCTTTACCCATGGTGTAATAATGCAAGACAGGTGCACCACCTTTCATGAGTTCTTTGGACTGCTCAATGCACCACTCTATTCCTATCTCTCGCACCGCTGCATCGTCCTTGGCTTTTTCTACCGCTTGTACAAGTTCATCCGGTAAATTGATATGGAAATGATGCGGTATCACGCTGAGCTGTGCCTTGGATGCAATAGGTTTTAATCCGGGAATAATAGGAACGGTGATACCATACTCGCGGCACTCATCCACAAATTTGAAATATGCTTGGTTATCAAAGAACATCTGGGTGACAATGTATTCCGCTCCCGCATCCACTTTGGCTTTTAGATGTCGCAAGTCAGCTTTGCGATTGGGCGCTTCAAAGTGCTTCTCCGGATAACCCGCTACTCCGATACAAAAATTGGTTTTGGTTGTTTCTTTCAAATCACTGTCAAGGTAGCGACCATTGTTCATGTTCACGACCTGATGTACGAGTTCCACGGCATAAGTATGTCCATTTGGTTCGGGCTTGAAACGGCCTTCACTTTTAATAGGGTCGCCACGCAACACTAGGATGTTATCAACTCCAAGAAAATTAAGATCAATCAATGCATCTTCGGTATCCTGCTTCGTAAAACCTCCACATATAATGTGCGGTATAGTATCTATTTTGTATTTGTGTGAAAGTGCCGCACAAATCCCTACTGTACCCGGTCGCTTGCGCACAACATGCTTCTCCAGCAAACCATTGCCAGCATTGCGATATACATACTCTTCGCGATGATAGGTAACATCCACAAAAGCCGGTGAGAACTCCATGAGTTCGTCCATCGTTTCAAAAAGAGTTTCTATGGTTTCTCCTTTCAGCGGTGGCAGTATCTCAATGGAAAATAGCGTTGACTTAGCCTTTGCAATATGTTCGGTTACTTTCATTTTTTATTCTGTCCTAGGTTATGTGTTCTATGTTATCTGTATAAGGAGATTGGCTCAAAACCAAATTGATTTCTTTGAATCCTTGCATCAATAGGATAGGTTTGGAGAAAGCCATCTCTCAGCCGTGTCAATATCTATTCCCTTGCGTTTTGCATAGTCCTCAACTTGGTCTTTGGTGATTTTTCCTAAACCGAAATATTTGGCTTCCGGATGTGCGAAGTAGTAACCGCTCACAGCAGCAGTTGGATACATCGCCAGTGAATCAGTAAGTTCCAAACCGATGTTTTCCTTCACTTGTAACAACTTCCAAATGGTGAGTTTTTCCAAATGGTCAGGACAAGCCGGATAACCGGGAGCCGGACGAATGCCCCTGTACTTTTCATCAATCAAAGCTTCGTTATCGAGTTGCTCATCCTTAGCATATCCCCACAACTCGGTGCGTACCTTTCGATGCATGTACTCTGCTAGGGCTTCTGCAAGGCGGTCAGCCAAAGCCTTTGCAAGAATGGACGAGTAATCATCGTGTTTGACGCCATACTCCTCAACAAGTCTGTCTAACCCGAAACCGGCACATACGGCAAAGCATCCGATATAGTCCTGCACGATGCTTTCTTTAGGCGCGATAAAATCAGCGAGTGCAAGATTGGGCTGCCCTGCTGTTTTCTTTGTCTGTTGGCGCAATGTTCTAAAAACTGCATCATATCCAGGAAGCACGATATCATCTTGCTGACTGTATGCAGGAAAAATGCCTACCACCGCACGTGCGCTCAATCGCTTGTTCCTTACAATATCATGAAGCATGTGTTGTGCATCGTTGAACAATTTGGTAGCCTCTGTTCCTACTACCTCATCCTTTAAGATAGCAGGATATCGCCCCGCTAACTCCCAGGTTTGGAAAAACGGTGTCCAATCGATATACGGCACCAATTCCTCCAATGCTATGTCATTATATACTTCTATTCCGATGCGCTCAGGCGTATGAATCGTGGTTTCATCAAACAGGAGTTGCAGTTTGTTTGCACGTGCTTCTTCGATGCCTAAGAAGGATTTGGAAGATGTATTGTTGGCATAATGCTCGCGAACACGCGCGTACTCCCGCCTTGTTTCTTCAATAAAATCTTTCTTCAAATCGGTGCTGAGCAAATTGCTCACCACAGTCACTGCTTTGCTTGCATCCAACACATGCACCACCAGTTGATCATAGCATGGCTCAATCTTCACGGCTGTATGCACGCGTGAAGTTGTAGCTCCTCCAATCAGTAATGGAATTTTTAATCCTCTTCGTTGCATCTCTTTTGCAACATGTATCATCTCATCAAGCGAAGGGGTAATCAATCCTGAAAGACCGATGGCATCCACGTTTTCCGCGATAGCTGTTTCGATAATCTTCTCTGCCGGCACCATTACACCAAGGTCAATGATGTCATAGTTATTGCATGCCAACACCACGGAAACAATGTTTTTACCAATATCATGCACATCTCCCTTCACAGTAGCAAGAAGAACTTTTCCTGCTCCCCTGCCTCCCAATGGCGTGTGAGCCGCTGGAATTTGTTTGGCATATTCTTCCTTCTCTTTCTGAAGAAATGGTTCCAAATAAGCCACTGCTTTTTTCATCACGCGTGCACTTTTCACGACCTGCGGCAAAAACATTTTTCCTGAGCCAAACAAATCACCAACAATGCTCATACCGGCCATAAGTGGCCCTTCAATCACCTGAAGCGGTCTTCCATATTTCTGCCTTGCTTCTTCGGTGTCTTCATCAATGAAGTCAACGATGCCTTTCACAAGTGCATGCGACAAGCGATCCTCAACACTGCCATTACGCCATGATAAGTCTTGCGCGCTACCTTTCCTTGCCGACTCTTTGTTGCGCTCGGCATATTCCATAAGTCGCTCTGTGGCATCCTCTCTGCGATTGAGCACAACATCCTCCACGAGCTCAAGCAAATCCTTCGGTATCTCATCATAGACTTCAAGCTGTGCAGGATTTACAATGCCCATGTCCATTCCGGCATTGATTGCGTGATACAAGAAGACGGAATGAATCGCTTCACGCACGCGGTTGTTGCCCCTAAATGAAAACGATACATTGGATACACCACCACTCACCAATGATCCGGGAAGATGTTGCTTGATCCATCTGGTGGCTTCAAAGAAGTAAACCGCATTGTTGCGGTGTTCTTCCATACCTGTTCCAACAGGAAAAATATTCGGATCGAAGATGATGTCACTTGCATTGAACTTGACTTTATCCACCAAGATGCGGTAAGCACGTTCGCATATCTGAACACGTCTTTCGTATGTATCTGCCTGACCCTCTTCATCAAAGGCCATCACAATCACTGCGGCACCATAGCGCTTAACCTTCTTTGCTTTCTCAATAAAATCCGCTTCACCATCTTTGAGTGAAATGGAGTTCACCACACACTTGCCTTGCACACACTTTAGTCCGGCTACTATGACTTCCCACTTAGATGAGTCAATCATGATAGGAATGCGCGCAATATCCGGTTCACTAGCAATCAAGTTGAGAAACTTGGTCATGGCCGCAACTCCATCAATGAGACCTTCGTCCATGTTTACATCTAGGATCTGCGCACCGTCTTCCACTTGTTGACGAGCAACCGCTATGGCTTCATCAAACTTATCTTCTTTGATAAGATTCAAAAAGACTTTTGAACCCGTCACGTTGCAACGCTCACCTACGTTGATGAAGTTGCTTTCGTTCGTTGCAATGAGCGGCTCTAGACCGGAAAGTTTTAGCTTGACAACCTGCTGTTGTCTTTCCCTCGCTGTGGTATTGTCTATTTTATTCTCTGTATTCAATGGATGTGATGTTGTCAGTTAATCCGATATTAGGCGAGATATTACTGATATTATCCTTGGTAATTAGTGAAAGCCAACAGCCAAAGGCTTTGGTTTTCTCGGTGCATAATCCTTTGCTACCTCAGCAATCGCCTTGATGTGTTCAGGGGTTGTTCCACAACAACCACCTACAATGTTCACCAATCCTTTCTCGAAATAAGGTCGCATCAGGCTTGCCATATACTCTGGTGATTGATCGTATTGCCCCATCGCATTGGGCAGTCCTGCATTGGCATATACGCTTACCAAACAATCCGCATGATTGCTCAGTATTTCCACATATTGCATGAGTGCTTCCGCCCCCATAGCACAATTGAAGCCGATGCTTAATAAAGGAACATGTGACACGGATATCAAGAAAGCCTCTGTGGTTTGTCCGGAAAGAATGCGTCCACTTGCATCTGTTATGGTTCCCGATACCATTATGGGAAGTTCCTTACCGGATTCATCTTGCCATTCCTGAATGGCATATAGGCAAGCCTTCGCATTGAGCGTATCGGTAATGGTTTCGACAAGAAAAGCGTCTACACCGCCATCGGCTAAAGCTTGAACTTGCTGCTTGAATGCTACAACCAGTTCATCAAAAGTGATAGCGCGATAGCCGGGGTTGTTTACATCCGGTGACATGGAAGACAGCTTGGTTGTGGGACCGATAGACCCCGCAACAAATCGCGGTTTTGAGGGATTCTTTGAGGTAAACTCATCGGCCGCTTCGCGAGCAATCTTAGCGGCTTGATAGTTGATGTCATAGACCAAATGTTCCAAGCCATAATCCGCTTGAGAAACTGTAGTACCGCTGAAAGAGTTGGTCTCAATGATATCAGCACCTGCTTCCAAGTATTGCACATGTATCGCTTTAATGACATCCGGGCGGGTGATACTAAGCAGGTCATTGTTGCCTTTTATTGGAAGTGGATGCTCCTTCAACGCATCATTGCGAAAGTCTTCCTCTTTGAGTTGATAGCGCTGAACCATGGTTCCCATCGCTCCATCAAGGATGAGAATGCGCTGCATGGCTAGTTCTTTAATTGTCATTTATCCCAATAAGCTTATACAGCCAATGAGGCCGCTGTTGTTAAGCTCTTCAAGAAAATTACGGGATGACACATGCGGACGAATGATTGAACTCCGCTGCCTCATCTATCTTCAGTCTCTGATTGGTGAGCTGAAGTAGGAATTGGCACCCGCCTTTTACTCGGGTTGCCAGGACTTCTCAGGGCCTATCCCTCCGTCCTTCTTGATAAAGCGGGGCGAATATAAGTATGTTCTCACAAGCTGTTATAAAAAAAATATTTCCAAATACTTATCTTATATACTTTTGGCCGCGTTATAAAAAAATTCATACATGCCATACTTATTCACCTCAGAATCGGTTTCGGAAGGACATCCCGACAAAGTTGCGGATCAAATCTCTGATGCGCTCATAGATCATTTTCTCGCATATGACCCCTCTTCCAAAGTGGCTTGTGAGACTTTAGTCACTACCGGTCAAGTAGTGCTTGCCGGTGAAGTGAAATCTTCTGCTTACTTGGATGTACAGGACATCGCTCGTGATGTGATCAGAAAAATTGGTTATACTAAAAGCGAGTACATGTTCGAAGCCAATTCTTGCGGTATCCTTTCAGCCATTCACGAACAATCACAAGACATCAACCAAGGTGTTGAGCGCAAGAAGCCCGAAGATCAAGGTGCCGGTGACCAAGGTATGATGTTCGGCTATGCAACCAACGAAACAGACACGTATATGCCGTTGGCTTTGGAAATCGCACACCTTATGTTGCGTGAGCTTGCGGACATCAGAAGAGAGGCAGCTGCAGGCAAAGAGAAAAGAATGACCTACTTGCGCCCTGATGCGAAGAGCCAAGTAACCATCGAGTACAACGATGACAATCAACCTATCCGCATCGATGCCATCGTTCTTTCTACTCAGCACGATGAGTTTGCGAAAGACTCAGTGATGTTGAAACAAATCAAAGATGATGTCATCAACATCCTCATCCCGCGTGTGACGAAAAAACTTCCAAAACGCGTACAAGCTTTGTTCAACGATAAAATCAAGTACCACATCAACCCTACCGGTAAATTCGTAATCGGTGGGCCACATGGTGATACGGGTCTTACAGGTCGCAAGATTATCGTGGATACATACGGTGGTAAAGGCGCTCACGGTGGTGGTGCATTCTCCGGTAAAGACCCATCCAAAGTGGACCGCTCAGCTGCATATGCAACACGCCACATTGCTAAGCACCTAGTTGCTGCAGGTATTTGTGATGAAGCTTTGGTACAAGTTGCTTACGCTATCGGTGTGGCTAAGCCGGTAGGACTTTATGTAAACACTTATGGCACTTGCAAAATCAACATGACCGATGGTGAGATTGCAAACAAAATCCTCAAAATGCCTGAGTTCGATATGCGCCCTTACTTCATAGAGAAGCGCTTCAACTTGCGCACCCCTATCTATTCAGAAACCGCTGCATACGGACACATGGGACGCGAATGCAAAGAAGTAGTGAAGGTGTTCAACAAAGGCAAAGCCAACGAGAAAAAAATGAAAGTGAAATTGTTCCCATGGGAAGAATTGAACGCTCTCGATGCTGTTAAGAAAGCATTTGGTATTAAATAATTGGACGCTCTGAAATAAAAGGCCCATCTCTGTTGAGGTGGGCTTTTTATTTTACATGCTGCACCACACAACGATATCTTTACACACATCGCTGGCATCTCCAATGAATACTGATGAAATAAAATACTATCAACGTCAGTTGCGCTTAAAGGACTTCGGGCCCGAAGCACAAGAACGACTCAAAGCTGCGCGAGTACTTGTAATAGGTGCAGGTGGTCTCGGTGCTCCGTTGCTTCAGTATCTGTGTGCTGCAGGCGTAGGCACCATCGGCATTGTAGATGGAGATAAAGTAGAACTCAGTAACCTTCATCGTCAGGTATTGTTTTCAGTGGAGGATGTCGGTCAATTAAAAGCAGAGGTTGCAAAAAGAAGACTGCAAACCTTGAACCCTTACATCAACATCATCTCCTACCCGTATTATCTCACTGGGGAGAATGCATTGCATCTGCTTGCGCATTACGATCTCGTTGCAGATGGTTCAGATAATTTCCCAACGCGCTACCTCGTTAATGATGCTTGCGTGATTGGCAACAAGCCCTTGGTACATGCCGCCATCTCCCAATATGAAGGCCAGTTATCGGTATTCAACTATACAAATAAGAATGGAATAACTGGTCCCAATTATCGCGACCTCTTTCCTACTCCACCTCCTCCCGGATCAGTATTGAATTGCGAGGAAGCCGGAGTACTTGGTGTATTGCCAGGCATCATTGGTAGCCTGCAAGCCAGTGAGGTGATTAAACTAATCACCGGAATTGGAGAAGTGCTCGCAGGAAAATTATGGACAATGGATGCACGTACATTGCAAGTTCACATCTTGCAATTCAAACGCAATATTGATACTCCATTGCCTACAGAACTCATCGATTATGAGCATTTTTGCGGAGTAAAAAAAGAACCAACTGTAATGAAAGAAATTTCCGTTGCCGAATTAAAACAATGGCGCGAACAAGGCGAAGACATTCAAATCATTGATGTGCGCGAACCTTTTGAATACGAACAAGGAAATATTGGCGGCTTGCTTATTCCTCTCAATACAATATTGGAACGTGCAAATGAAATTGACCGAAATAAAAAAGTAGTGGTGCATTGCAAAGCAGGTGTGCGAAGTGCCAACGCTATTCATGCGCTTGAGCAAGTTCATGGTTTTGACAACCTGTACAATTTACGTGGTGGCATTCTAGCACTTATGGAAGAAACCGATTGGGTAAAATAATTACCATAATGTCGATAAATAATTTACACGGTTACTCATTCATTTCTAAACACATAACCTGAGAACCTCATTATTTATTGAATAGCACGTAACCTTTCATCATTGCTCCGTATAAGGTACTCGTACCACAAAAACATATTTTTCTTATGCGCAGAGAAACAATACCTGCCACATCTGTTCCACCTATTCTACTTTACCTCTCATTGGGTTTTGCCCATCTCTCTCAGATGCGCATTCCTTGGTGGAATAACTTTTTATCTGATAAAATTTTGAGTTGACGAAACCTGTATATATTTACCCAATCCTTCTCAAAGGAAGGTTTCCACCACTCCGAAAGTATCTCTATACGGGCGTACCACCCATCAACTTCTATTGAATTAAAAGCATTATTATTCTAACACATTACGAGTGTATATGAAGAAATTATACATCACTGTTGCGGCATTGATGATGGGTTTGGCAGTTGCTGCTCAAGCCCCAAATCGCATGAGCTATCAAGCAGTCATCCGCGACAATAACAATTCACTTATTACAAACTCCACTGTAACCACGCGTATTGCGCTGCTTCAAGGTTCTGTAAATGGAACCGAAGTATATGCTGAATTGCACAATGCCGAAACAAACGTCAACGGACTACTCAGCATTCAGATAGGAAGTGGACAAGTAATCTCCGGCAACTTTAGTGACATTGATTGGGCAGCCGGCCCCTATTTTCTAAAGATGGAAACAGATCCGACCGGAGGTTCCAACTTCAGCATCATATCAACCCAACAACTGTTGAGTGTGCCATATGCATTGTATGCAGCCTCTGCAGGTAATGCGATTCCCGGGCCACAAGGTGAACCCGGACCTCAAGGAGAACCCGGTCCACAAGGAGAACAAGGCCCACCCGGAAACGCCAACATCAATGGCAACATCAATTACGTTGTAAAGTTTACCGCTCCTTCAACCGGTGGAGATTCTCAGATTTATGATAACGGTTATCAAGTAGGTATCGGCACATCTGTCGGATTAGAAAAGCGCCTTGAAGTAGCTGGTACCGGAAGATTCACTCATATAAGCGCAAACGAAACTTTCCAAGAAGCAGCGATTATTACGAAATCCACTCCACAAGCGGTGCAATGGGCATCCATTGGATTTGATAACGATGCCGGATTTAAGAACGGTTCTCTTGGTTTCAGCGGAGGTACTACTTATGGTACTTACCTGATGATGCAAGGAGATGGCATGACCAATGCCAGCTGTCAGGCCCAATCCTTTGTATCTGCGAGCGATTATCGTTTAAAAAAGGACATTCAGCCGATATCGGATTTCAATCTGTATCTTGAAAAAATTCGTGGTGTTCAATCCATTACCTACCGATATAAAACAGAAGATGCAACCTCATCTCCGCATATTGGGTTTATAGCTCAAAGCCTTCCAGATGGTGTAAAGGCTGATCTGCTACAACTCAAGAGAACAGATGATCAAGAAAAATTTGTGGGCGTGAATCTTACAGACATGAGTGGTCTTTTGCTTAATGGTGTGAAAGCACTTGACGTGAAGCAACAAGAATTAGAAAATACTATTCAAGCGCAACAGCAACTCATCGATGAGTTAATGAAGCGCATTGAGATGTTGGAGAAGAAGTAATCTTAAACCATACGAATACTTTAAATTATTCATTCATTAATTTTTAAAAACAGCATGAACAAAAGCAAAAAAGTTCTCTTTGGAACCGGTCTCGTACTGGGAACCTTAGGAATGCACGCTCAGCAGAATACTGTGGCCTCAGGAGGAGAAGCCATAGGTCTTGGCGGAAGTGTGAGCTTTTCAGTAGGGCAAATTGATTACATCACTATTTCCGGTTCAGGTGGAAGAATGACTTTGGGGGTTCAGCAACCCATTGAAATTTATCCGGTGAGTGTAAATGATTTGCACATTGAATTGCACGCCTCAGTGTTCCCAAACCCTGCGAGAGACGGTATGACTTTGCGAATTCCTGCCGCTCTTCAGTTGAGCGAAATGGGATACCGCATTTATGATTTACTAGGAAATCTGGTAGTGGACAAAAAGGTTGATGGCCCTGATACATTTATCGATTTGGCGAACCTTTCCAACGCTACATATCTCCTCACTGTTTACAACAAGGAAAACGATTTAACTACTTTCAAATTCATTAAGAATCAATAATTAATATGAGAAAAATCTATTCTGTACTTGCCGGATTGATGCTCAGCGTAGCAGCTATGGCACAAGTACCACAAGGAATGAGTTATCAGGCGGTGGTGCGCAACGCGTCCAATGAACTCATCGTCAATACAAACGTTGGTGTGCGCATCAGCATTATTCAAGGTTCATCTATTGGTACCCCGGTTTACGTAGAAACTCAAAACGTTACTACAAACCTCAACGGTTTGATGTCTTTGACTGTTGGCGCTGGAACTGTGGTAACCGGTAACTTCTCAACTATCAACTGGGGTGACGGTCCATACTTCATCAAAACAGAAACCGATCCAACAGGTGGTACCAACTATACCATTTCAGGTGTTCAACAATTGTTGAGTGTTCCTTACGCTCTTTATGCAGCCAATGCCGGTAGCGGTGGTGGTACTCCCGGTCCACAAGGTCCACAGGGTCCTCAAGGTGAGCCTGGCCCTCCTGGCCCTCCTGGCCCTCAAGGCCCACAAGGTCCTCAAGGTCCACAAGGCCCTCCAGGAGAAGGTTCAGGTGGAACATTGGATGAAGCCTATGACTTTGGTGGTCCCGGTGCCGGCCGTACAATTACTGCTGATGCTGGTGCTGTGACTATTAATACTGTATCTGTAAATGCGACAGCCTTAGAAATAAACAACAATGGCTCTAACAACATCGGTGTGGATGTAAACCTGAACAATAGTGGTGCAGGTATCCGTGCAAGAAGTACTAGCGCTTCCAACCAATACCCATCCATCCAAGCTGAAACGAACAGCTCGGCAGCTCTTAACTCTGCCATTGTTGCTCAAACTACTGGTGCGGCTTTCGCACTTAGCGGTCAAGCTGTATCCACATCCACAGCTGATGGTGCTGTATTTGGTAACAACCTAAGAACAAATGGTGGTACCGGTGTGTACGGTATAGGTTTTGACGGAGTAATTGGACAAACACAACTTAGCTCTGGTGTTGGTGTGTATGGTGTGAACATGGCCTATGCCAATGCGCAAGGTGATGCAATGGGCGTTTTAGGTGAGGGTGATTTAGTCGGAGTAGCCGGATATGCGGTGGACGAAGACTACGGTTATGGTATATTCTCGTTTGGCCATCTTGGTGCATTGGGTGATATTGACGCTCTAGGTACTAAGAACTTCACTATCGATCATCCAATTGACCCTGCCAACAAACTCTTGCGTCATGCAGCTGTAGAATCAAATGAAGTGTTGAACATCTATCGTGGAAATGTTGTTTGTGATGCAAACGGTAATGCCACTGTAGAGCTTCCTTCTTACTTCTCTGCTATCAACAAGGAGTTCTCTTACATCCTTACTCCAATTGGTGGTGCAGCTCCTGAATTGCACGTGATGTCTGAAATTGTTGATGGCCAATTCACCATTGCCGGTGGTAAACCAAATATGAAAGTTTCATGGCAAGTAACCGCTCAAAGAAATGATGTGTATATGCAAGACCATCCTTTCCAACCTGAGCAAATGAAGCCGGAGCACAAACAAGGTACTTACCTCTATCCACAAGGTTATGGTCAAGGCAATGACCAGCTTTACATCCATAAGCCTGAACACAAGCTTCCTACTCAACAAGAACTTCAATTGATTAAAGAGAAATAATCCTACTCTTTAAAATGATTAAACGATAAAGGCCGCAGAGTTGCGGCCTTTATCGTTTTTTTATACCCGTTTTTATAAGAAACTGATTATTCCATATCACTCGAATTGATTTGCTGCCAAATCATATCCTTCAATTTATCGATATTAAATCCGGTAACAGCAGATATGAAAATATGAGGAACGTCTTCCGGAAGCAATGGCTCCATTTGTTTCATCATTTCTTCATCCATCATATCACACTTGGTGATGGCTAGCAAACGCTTCTTATCCAACAACTCTGGATTGTATCTTCTCAATTCATCCAACAAGATATGGTATTCGGCACGGATGTCCTTGGAGTCGCATGCAATCATGAACAACAACGATGAGTTGCGCTCAATGTGGCGCAAAAAACGATGCCCAAGTCCTTTGCCTTCGGCAGCCCCCTCAATGATACCGGGGATATCAGCCATCACAAACGAGCGGTCATCTCTATAACGCACCATCCCTAAATTGGGTACAAGCGTGGTGAAAGGATAATCGGCAATCTCCGGCTTAGCAGCACTTACAACAGACAGCAAGGTACTCTTACCCGCATTGGGGAAACCTACTAATCCTACATCTGCAAGCACCTTCAACTCTAGAATCTTCCATTCTTCTCGGCCCGGTTCACCCGGCTGTGCATAGTCCGGTGCCTGATTGGTCGCGGTTTTGAAATGGTCATTGCCCAATCCGCCTCTACCTCCGGGTACAAGGATAAACTCTTGCCCGTGCTCGGTGATTTCGGCAACTATTTCACCTGTTTCAAAATCCTTGGCGACCGTGCCCAGCGGAACTTCCAAAATTTCATCTCTACCCTGTCGGCCGGTCTTGCGCGCTCCGCTACCACTTTCACCCGACTCTGCAATAACATGTTTGCGATACTTGAGGTGGAGCAAAGTCCATACATGGCTGCTACCTCGGATAATGACGTGGCCACCACGGCCTCCATCTCCACCATCTGGACCTCCGCGTGGAACGAATTTTTCTCTTCTGAAATGACGGCTTCCAGCGCCACCCGCACCGGAGCGGCAGCAAATCTTTACGTAGTCAACAAAATTGGAATCTGCCATAACATAGAATATAAAACGCGCTCAACCGAATTCTGGTTGAGCGCACAAAGATGATATTAAAAAATAGAATTACAGTCTTAAACCTCTACCCCTATAGCTGCATACAAGCGCTCGGAGATTTCTTCAATGGAACCGATACCGTTGATTCCCTTGTACTTGCCCTGTGCTTTATAATACTCGGCAACAGGTGCCGTCTCTCTGTTATAGACATTGATTCTGTTCTGTATAATGGCCGGATCGGCATCATCAGCGCGCCCGCTGGTCTTGGCTCGGTTGAGCAAACGTGCCTTCAATTCTTCTTCATCGACTTCCAAGGCCAACATGCATGTGATTTCGGTTCCTTTGGATTTGAGAAAGGCATCCAAAGCTTCAGCCTGTGTAGACGTTCTCGGGAAACCATCAAAAATAAACCCTTTGGCATCAGGATATTTATTGACCTCGCTCTCAAGCATGCTAATCGTGACACTATCCGGAACAAGGGAGCCCTTGTCCATATAGCTCTTCGCCAACATTCCAAGTTCGGTCTCGCCTTTGATATTGGCTCTAAAGATGTCACCCGTACTGAGGTGCTTTAGGCCGTATTTCTTTATGAGGTTCTCCGATTGAGTTCCCTTTCCTGCTCCCGGAGGACCGAAGAGTACAATGTTCAACATGGCGATAATCCGTTTTTACTTTGAAATTTTGAAAGATGCGAAGGTAAGCATCCAAGTGGCTTTTTTAATCAGGATTATATCCTCCCACCCAAAATTGGGTTCCTGCGCAAGCTCTAGATGGCCACGACTCGGCATCCGACAAGCTCCTTAACTTACACTTAAATTACTGAACATCACCAACGTGCAAAACCACTACCTTTGGCAGGTATTCTTAAAATCATAAAAACTAAAAACAAATGACAGACAATTTGAAAGAACTCATCAAAAAATTGGGACAGGATAGCGTAATAAATAATCCTGAAATTCCCAATGAACAAAACGAAGCTGTACTCGCTTCTGCCGAAATGGCCATCATCAACGGATTGCAAAAACTTGTGTCACAAGGCAAAAAGGATGAGCTTGCGCATATGGCAGCCGACCCTAACAGTGCCGAAGCGCAACAACTTCAGAGTGGTTTTGTGCAAAACCTGATTGACAAGCTGAGTATCAAACAAGAAACCGCGAAGCACATCGCTACTTCACTTATCCCTCAAATCCTTGCGCGATTCAATATGGGCGCTAATGGTTTCGACATCACCGGTCTGCAAGCTTTGCTAACCAAAACCGGTTTGGACAAAGATGGTGACGGAAATGTGGACTTGAACGATTTGAAAAAGATGATCGGCTTCTAAGCATACTGCTTGAATCAAAAAACAAAAAGGCCGAAACAAATGTTTCGGCCTTTTTCATATCGAAAACTTTTTCAATTATGATACCTTCATCATTTGCAGGGAAAGAGCAAGCTTGTTTTTGAGCTCTTTTCTGTCCACGATGTAATCGAGGAATCCGTGCTCCAATACAAACTCAGCACTTTGGAATCCTTCAGGAAGATCTTTACCGATGGTCTCTCTCACAACGCGAGGTCCGGCAAAACCTATCAACGCTTTGGGCTCGGCAATATTGATATCTCCAAGCATCGCGAATGAAGCTGTTACCCCTCCGGTTGTAGGATCTGTGAGGATGGATACGTAAGGCAATTTAGCCTCTGCAAGCTGTGTGAGCTTGGCAGAAGTCTTTGCCATTTGCATAAGCGAGAATCCAGCCTCCATCATCCTTGCGCCACCTGATTTGGAGATACACACAAAAGGACAATTGTTCTTGATGGCTTCATCCACTCCAATAGCAAACTTCTCACCTACAACGGAGCCCATGGAACCACCGATAAATCCGAAATCCATACACGCCACCACCGTGGTGATGCCATTGATATCACCAATGGCTACGCGTATTGCATCCTTCAAGCCAGTTTTGGCAATG
Organism: Flavobacteriales bacterium; assembly: GCA_036562565.1. Lineage (GTDB taxonomy): Bacteria > Bacteroidota > Bacteroidia > Flavobacteriales_D > Sanyastnellaceae > DATCJY01. The sequence goes on from DATCJY010000066.1 coordinate 61,846, forward strand.
GTGGTCTTAATACGATCCTTATAACTTTTGGTATCTACGAATTCCAATGGGTCAGCACTGATGAGATTAGCTGCAATCTCATCGTATTCGTGCTCATCAAAGAGAATAGAGAAATATTCCAATGACCCAATTTTTTCATGGTAGTTACATTTTTCGCACACCCAATTATTGTCTGCAAATGCTTCAGTGGTAACTACATTCTTACACTCAGGACATTTATGCCAAAGTCCTTCGGGTATCTCTTTCTTCTCTTTGCTTTTGGTAGTTACACCCTGTATCTTTCTTTTAAACCAACTCATTTTCTGTGTAGTATGTATTGAACAGGCTGACTAATTCATAATTAGTCCTTGAATTATCAGCGCACAAATATGTACGTAAATGTAGTTTTTCCGAATCAAAAAAAACACTTCTCCAACTAGCGTTGTCCCCATCCCAAACCTTGCGCTTTCATTTTAAGTGATGAAAATCAACCCAAAAGATGACTCCTATCAAAGCATGCACAGTTAGTGACCTACACATTTGTCGCATCAATAAACTATACATCATGCCTCACTCAAATTACACCTACATTACCCACATGAGCAATGAACACAGCAGCTGGATGCGCGGCATTGCTTTCTATCGGGATGAAATCAAAATTTTGCTTGAAAGGCTCAACGAGCTCACAACCGACAAGACGTGTAAGGCCGGTGCAGATCAAATCGAACAATACCACAATCAAATCCTCAATTATCAGAACACCATGGCCGAATTGGAGCAAGACATCCAAGCCAACTTCAAACTGATTGAAAGTGATTTGGAAAAAAGGGAATTACATGTAAGCAATAGTGCGATGGCTCAGGCGGACTCATTGCGCAACCGTTATATAGAGGTAGAGAAATCCTTCAATGAGTTCCGTCATGCATTCAACAGGTTTTTATGTGATAATATGGAAGTAGTGCTGAAGTAACACCGGGGGTTCATTACATTTTAGCATGCTTTCAAAACACAAAAGGCCTCGCAGTGCAAGGCCTTTTGTTATTTATTTCCATCAATATAATATTGACATATTATGCTTCCATTTCGATTTCGAAATCGGTAAGTGCTACAAATTGCTCGATACGTTCTGCAATTTCGTCTGCAGTTACTTCGAGCAAACGCTCCGGACCAAATTTCTCACATGTGAACGAAGCCATAGCAGAACCCACAATCACAGCACGTTTCATATTCTCAAATGAAATATTGTGGCTCTTAGCAAGATAACCGATGAAACCACCGGCAAATGTGTCACCGGCACCTGTTGGGTCAAGTACTTCTTCCAAAGGAAGAGCAGGAGCAAAAAAGATATTGTTTTGGTCAAACAACAAAGCACCGTGCTCCCCTTTCTTAATGATGAGATACTTTGGTCCAAATGACAAAATCTTACGCGCTGCTTTTACAAGCGAATATTCATTTGCTAGTTGACGAGCTTCTTCATCATTGATGGTAAGTACATCCACCTTGGCAATAACTTTCATCAAATCATCCATTGCGGAGTCCATCCAAAAGTTCATCGTGTCCATCACGATGAGTTTTGGGCGCACTTTGATTTGATTCAACACACTCATTTGAACTGTGGGAGCAAGGTTTCCAAGCATGAGGAAATCACATGTCTGGTAGCTCTCCGGCAATACCGGATTGAAAGTGGCCAACACGTTGAGGTCGGTAACAAGTGTGTCTCGAGAGTTCAAATCGTAATGGTATTTACCTGCCCAGTAAAATGATTTTTCACCTTGTTTGATTTGCAGACCTTGTTGATCAATACCCTTGTCCTTCATGGTTTGAAGGAAGTCCGTAGGGAAGTCTTCCCCTACTACGGATACCAATCCACTCTCTTTAATAAAGTGTGAAGCGGACAATGCAATGTACATAGCGGCACCTCCAATCACTTTGTCGCGTTTAGCGAATGGAGTTTCTATTGAGTCAAATGCCACAGTACCAACGGATACGAGATTCATAGAAAAAAAATTTTGCCAAAGATATTGCTATTTTAAAAAAACGTTGTACTATTGCACCCCGTTTGACACGGAGCCCCTCTTTGAAACGCTGGTGTTCTAGTTTTGAAGGACAGAAAATCCTTCGGAATGGCTGATAGCAATGGAGAAAGTTTCTCTTGATAAACGAAAGAGTTTACCAAAAGAAAATTCCTCAGTAGCTCAGCTGGTTAGAGCACATGACTGTTAATCATGGGGTCCCTGGTTCGAGCCCAGGCTGGGGAGCAAAGCTCACACGTAAGTGTGGGCTTTGTTCGTTTATATACTTTCTATTTATTCTCTAAAGAGTTTCCTTTTAGAAATGACTTTTATTCACCTCACCGTAATACCTGAATGATTCAACCCCAGACATAAGACGTGTGAACAATCGAGTAAATAGGTATTCTTCAATTAAATACCTCCAATTATTGTTTTAAATAATTTCCATTTTATATGATTTTTGATCATGTCACGGTGATTGCTCAAATGATTCAAACCTGACAAAAACATCTACACGTAGGTTGTATCAAATTATTTAAACTCAAATTATCACCTACAATATTGGCAATACTTACTATCCGGATTGTGCTCGAAGATTTCTGTAGCATACACTTGTTTTACCCAATCCATAAATGCTTGCTCAAATTCTTGAAGCTTATATGATGTCATTTTATCTTCAAACATCATGAAGCCGTTCTTGTGTGCCACAAAACTGTAAAAGCCGGCTGTCATGTTTTCAGGTTCACGGCCATCTTGCGAATACATATAGATATAACACAACAACTGCAAAAGTTTGCCATGCTTGTCGGACTTCATGATATCTGCAATCGGTTTATTGAGACGCACTTCCGTGTCGTCCACTTTACCGGTTTTATAATCCAGGATGCGTACTTGTCCGGCAACAGACTCCAGTCTATCTACCAATCCGCGAATGGCTACAGGTTTTGACCAATTGTATTGTTGAACGGGTAGTTCTTTGCGCAAGTACATCTCCACATCTATTATCGAAGGCTTCACACCATTTGCCTCGCGCTCTTTGGCGAGTTTCAATTCGTATCCGATAAAGCGCTCCAGCATATTCTTCGCCACTTTCGATGCGAGATAATTGTAGCCAAAGCTTGTTGTATGTATTGCATATAACTCTTCAAATGCAGCTCTTAATCGATCGTCCAATGTGGATTGCAAGTTTTCTAAATCTTGCACTGAAGGATAGGTGCCTTTAAATGCTTCAAAAAATTTCTCCAAAACATGGTGCACAATGCTTCCAAACGTAGCTGCACTCATTTGCTCTTCCAGCGTTTCTTCTTCACCTAGACCGAGTATATAACGATAGTAGAAATCAAGCGGACATGCATTGAACTTGTTGATTGCCGAAGGCGATATTCCTTTCTCAAATAACTTATCCAATACTTGATGCACATAAGGTGTCGACTTTACCGCTTGTGAAGCGAGATCATATTGTGCATCGGCCAGTTTAAGTTGATAGCGCTCAATGGTTACTTGCTGATTGCGCTCTGTGAGTTCATTCTCTATTTGTGTGATGTATCTGCTCTGCTCTGTTCCCTTAAAATCAGATGATATTGTTGAGTAAAACAAATGCACCGTTGCCGGGTGTTGAAGCAAGCGATAGAACATATAGGCAACCATGTACTCCTTCTCGTGAGGCATGGGCAGCTTGTAGTATCCGCGTAGTTCAAAAGGAATAAATGATTGCTGTACCACATTGCCGGGCAATGTTTCTTCATTCGCTCCGAGTAGTATAACTGTATCGAAATCGAGAGCGCGTGTTTCCCTCAACCCCAATATCTGTAGTCCATTCACGGGCTCACCTTCATATTGTAACACCTCACCTGAAAGCAACTGATTCCATAACACATGAAGTGTTGAAGCTTCATTGAGAAAGTCATACCGATCTAATAAACCTTTTAATCTATCCAGCAGAGCAGCCATTGAACGCGCTGCATGGCGCTCCATAGAATGCTGCTCTGCTTCATTTGCGGCTACGACAGTATGATTTCGCAGCTGTGAAATCACTTCGTCATTCTTTGACTCATATAACAGTCCGATGACTTGTGCTAATCGCGACTCTCCATGCAAATGCTTCTCAAACAAATCATGCTGAACATAAATGGTGAGTTGTTCAATCAAGAGTTGTTTGGTGCGCAACACATCCTCCGCAGTCACTCCAACCGCTACACTTAAGTGAAGCCATTCAATAAAATCTTTGTGATAGACACCGCGACTTTCTTGTTGTAACTTCTGTCGGATGTGCAGTGTGCTTCCAATCCATTGCGCTATCGTTGTTGAAATAAGTGGCACACCAATCGCAAGGTTGATTGCCACATCTTCTCTTGTAATACTTGCCAACAGTGGCTCTGCAAGCTTTTCATCTGCAAGCACCACACAAGTTTGTTCCAGTTCTTGTGCAGTCATCGTTGACAAGAGTTCCGCAGCACCAAAGCATTGTCCTATGGCAGTAGTCGTCTCGTAAACACGAATATGCTTCTTGCTCTCCAACAATGAGCGTGATGCTTGATTCAATTCTCCAAAACGCTCACGTGCTTTGCGCGCAAAGAAACCGGCTTCCTGCATCGTGTCCTCGATGTAATAGGCATCAACATCCCAAATAACTTCTACTTCCGCTGATGATTTTACTTTTTCAATCAACGTCATCTCAGCAGGTGAGAACGATGCAATACCAATAAAGTATACTTTCTTTCCGCTGACGCGTGCCGCCATCAGCGTGTCTTGCTCAATGAGCCAACGAATAAGCCCGTTGTAACTCCATCGCTGAGTGTGTGCTTGATAGTCGCGATAAGCTTCATATAGCTTACCGAGTTCATCCCAAAACAAAAGGAATTGTTGTTGAGCAGAAGTCAACTCTGCAGAATTAAAACTCCAGCTATCGATTTCACGGATGCTCTGCAAGTTCGAAAACACGTGCTCGCTGTTGGCCAGACTACCGTCAATATCCCCAAAGTCCTTGAGTGCTGTGGTTGCCCAGGTGGTGAACACGTCAAACGTAGCCGGCTGCTTCACCGTCTGACGGTAACACACGTAGAGATCCATGAGTGCCTCCGCTCCGGACACGATGCTTCGCGATGCCATCCACTCAATGAATTGTGGAAAGATGAATGTGCTCGGCATCCAATATGTTTTGCCTACTTCAGCACTCAAATACTTCTGCAGGAACAACATGGAACGCCTTGCCGGTAAGACAACTACCACATCACGAAAATCGCCTTGATGAACTTCATTCAATCGTTTGGCTACAGTCTGCAAAAACTTACTCATACCGAACAAACTTAATCCCGTTAATCGCTTTGCACCACATCAATATTCCAACAATTAAACATTCGGCCATTGTTCATTTTTTACCGGTTTGCACGTCCTATCTCATCTAAAATCGAATACCATAGATTTCACAGCAGAAGCTCCCGGTCTTATCTTTGATACGCTTTTTACAGGATATTTCGATATAATTGATTTTGCACCATGAAACAGCTTATCACTACGATTGCAATGGGTGTTGTGCTCATGTCTTTCGCATTTCAAACCCAACGCGACATTCTACTAGCTCAATTCTATCGTCTTGTTGGTGAATGGGAAGGACTTATGGAATACACTTCCTATGAGGACAATACAACCAAGCATGTAACTCCAGCCAAATGCGAAAGCACATTTGATGGTAAAGCATGGCTGTACAAAGTCACCTACGATGAAGGCAATGGCCAAATTTTCGAAGGCTCAGGAGAATGCATTGTGAGTCAGGATGGTTCACAAGTGATGTATAACGGTATCAAATGGAATGTTGTGAGCATTCAAGAGTCTGCGGACACTGTTCGCATCCTGATGGAAACAAAGGGAAAGGATAACCGCAAGAAAGCCTCACTGCGACAAACTCTGGAGGTAACTGACAGAACGTTTACGCTCACGGAAGAAGTGAAATACGACTCAGGAGGTGATTACTTCGTACGCAACAAACACCTCTTCCGCAAGCGCAGATGACATCAATGGATTTGTTCGGTAATGGTTGTTCCATTTGTATCCACCGAAACATGAACCACTTTACCATTGAATAAGATATTGAATGAATAGCGTTTCCATTTTTTGGGCAGCATGGTGTTGAAGGTGACTTGTCCATCCTTCACACGCATACCTCCAAATCCTTGAACGATGCTCATCCATGTGCCGGCCATGCTGGTGATGTGAAGACCTTCATGCGCCTCGTGGTTATAATCATCTAAGTCCAAACGTGATGTGCGCATGTACATCTCATACGCTTTCTCTTCATAGCCAAGTTTGGCAGCAAGTATCGCATGTACACAAGGCGACAATGAACTCTCATGCACCGTCATTGGTTCATAGAAGTCAAAGTTTTGTTTGATTGTTTCATCATCAAAATCCGATTCAAAGAAGTAGATTCCCTGAAGGACATCCGCTTGTTTGATAAAACATGAACGAAGGATTCTGTCCCAGCTCCAGTGCTGATTAATAGGGCGCTCTGCATCACTTAACTGCGATGCCTTGCGCAATTCTTTGTCCATGAAGCCATCTTGTTGTAAGAAGATTTTTGTGCCTTCAAGCTTTCCAAAGTACATGTTTTCAATAATGTGATTCCAGCGAGCGGTCTCCTCCGACTCATTGAATTTGTACTTCACAACTTTTTCTTGATAAGCAGTCGCATGCTGTGACTTCAGATATTCCATTACCTCCATGCAATACTTCATGCACCAAACTGCGAAGTAAGAAGTGTACCAGTTATTGTTGACGTTGTTCTCGTACTCATTCGGGCCGGTTACACCGTGCATTACATATTGCTTCTTCGCTTCACTCCAGTGCACGCGTTGAGACCAGAAGCGCGCAATTCCGAGCAATACATCCCAGCCGTATTCCGCTAAGTATTGTTTGTCACCGGTGTAATTCACATAATTGTAAATAGCATACGCAATTGCGCCATTGCGATGCACTTCCTCAAATGTGATTTCCCATTCGTTGTGACATTCCTCACCGTTCATGGTTACCATTGGATAAAGGGCCGCGCCATTGGTAAAACCAAGTTTTTCAGCATTTTCAATTGCTTTACCCAGATGATTGTAACGATATACCAACAGCTGACGAGCGACCTTTTGTTCTTTGGTACTCATATAAAACGGCAAGCAATAGGCTTCGGTATCCCAATAAGTTGATCCGCCATATTTCTCACCTGTAAAACCTTTCGGACCGATATTGAGGCGGGCATCCTCACCCGTATAAGTCTGGTTGAGATGGAAAATATTGAAGCGAATGGCTTGTTGCGCCTCATCATCTCCTTCAATTACAATATCAGCCAAATTCCATGTATCAGCCCACTTCGCTTTGTGGGCATCGAGCATTTTTTCAAACCCGTTTGCAAACGCGCGATTCACGGCTGACCTACAAGCTGCCAGCAACTTCTGTTGCTCATAGTTCATCGATGAAACGATGGCCACATACTTATATAATGTAACTGTCTCTCCTTGCTTTACAGGACTTTCATATGTGTTTGCCGCAAAGAACTCTTTGTGTGTGTGACTTGGCTGTACGTCTGCCGGAATGCCATCCTTGATCAGCGCCAATTTCATTCCTACAGCTACATCAAACTCGGTCTTGCGCGTACGCGTGATCACATAACCTTCACCTGCACTTGCCTCACTGCTCACGGCTTGCCAAAACTTCTCATCATAATTAGAATCATGGTTTTTGACATCTCCATCCAAGAACGGCTGGAAGCGAATAATTCCAGAAAAGTTCAGTGCTTTCACAGCATAGCGAATAGCAGCAGTTTCATCATCAGCCAATGAACAGAAACGTTGTGCTTCTACTTCAATCTTTTTACCTGAGGCCATCTCCACTTCAAACTTTCGTAGCAGGTAGCCTTCACGCATGTTCAACTCACGATAAAAAGAAACAGGTGACTGCACAGCAAGATCCAGCTCTTCTCCATCCACCCAAACTCGGATACCAATCCAATTGGTACTGTTCAGCACTTTAGCGAAATACTCGGGATAGCCATTTTTCCACCAGCCAACACGTGTCTTATCCGGATAATACACTCCGGCTATATAGGAGCCTTGTAAAGAAGGTCCTGAATAAGTCTCTTCATGATTGGCGCGTTGGCCAAAGCGTCCATTGCCAATAGAAAAGATGCTTTCGGAAGAACGCTGATGTTGCGCCTTATGACCAACTTCTATAACTTTCCAAGGATCGGTTTGGAGATATTTTATCATGCCTGACGAGTTCTAAATTGTATGTGTCAACAGGCAAAGAAAAGAAAGTGTACAATTTACACCAAGCAATTTCTTTGGGGTACGATAAAAGGCGCTTCGAAAAAAGTATTCAGTACAGTTTCTGCCGTTTAATGAGGTATTGCAAAAGCACGTGATTGAAGCCTTCGTTGATATCCACTTCCATGAAGTCGATATTGTACTGACCACATTTGAGCTTGAGTTCTTGCTTGAATGCCGCCATGCGCTCTTTATAAGTCTCGCGGATATCGGAAGGATTGAGCTTGAGTTCCTCACCGCTTTCCAAATCGACAAACGTGTATGGGCGATTTTCAAACTGAAACTCATCCTCCAATCTCTTATCTGCGACATGGAATAAAATCACATCGTGCTTGTTGTGACGCAAGTGTTGAAGTGCGGGAAAGACTTCGCTTGAAGAGTTATCCATCATATCGCTGAAGATGACTACCATGCTTCTGCGATGAATACTCTCTGCAATTTCATGCAGTGTTGCTGCCACAGAAGTTTTCACTTGCCTCGTTTCCCCAACGGTATCCAGCACACGCTCCAACTCGGAATATAAATAGTTGTGGTGGGCTGCACTAGATGAAGCACGGGTGTGTACTTCAATTTTATCGGAGAACAGAGTGAGCCCTACTGCATCACGCTGGCGCTTGAGCAATTCCATGAGGGCGGCTCCTGCATAAATGGAGAACTTGATTTTATTGTATTCTTCACCCTCGGGTTTTACACCTGTCGGAAAGTACATCGATGAAGAAGTATCAATCAAGATCTGACAACGCAAATTGGTCTCTTCTTCATAGCGTTTCACGAACAGTTTTTCTGTACGTGCATAAAGCTTCCAATCAATGAAGCGCGTACTCTCAGCTGTGTTGTATTGTCGATGCTCCGCAAATTCAACAGAGAAGCCATGGAAAGGACTTTTGTGTAATCCGGTTATAAATCCTTCCACAGCTTGCTTGGCCAACAATTCCAATCGGCCAAGTGATTGCAGTCTTCTTCTATCAATGTTGATGGGCATAAACGAGGTGCGCTGGTTTGCGCTGGTAACGCAATATTACTCCTATTGTTTGATAAAACGTGTAGTGCTTGCCCCTGATGTGAAAAGATATACTCCGGAAGACAGCGCGTCCACATCTATAAACAATTGATTTTGATTGGTGCGTGCTGATTTCACAACTCTTCCTGTCATATCGGTAATCCGCCAATCGTTGATTGATTTATTGGCCGTCACTTGCAACAAGGAATTAACCGGGTTAGGGAACAATTGCACTCGGAGGTCATTCATCTCTTCCACACTTGCATAGACTACCTCAAAATGAAAAGTATCGGACCACTCACCTTCTCCACAACCATTGATTCCGCGGACTCTCCAATATCCTTCCGTCCCAAAATTTTGAATGTAGAGTTGTACGGAATTATTGCTTACCAATTGTTCAATGTATAAGTCTCCGGAAAAGTCAGGTGTACCTGACACCTGAATTTGATAGCTCGAAGCATTGTTCAACGAAGTCCAACTGAACTCCGCAATATTCTGATTAAATACGACACCACCGTCTTCAACAGCTAACAAAATTGGTGCATTCGGAGTGTTTCCGGCAATCACCACAGTGAGTGGAAATTCATATTCCTGTTCAAAGTTGGTTTGCAACAACAAGCGTGGATGATACACTCCCTCTGCAATGTTTTCTAGACCGGTTATTTCAATTTCGTAAGTACCGGTTTCGGTGATGTTGATACTGTTTATGGAAGCACCGGGCAATCCGCTCAAAGCGGTAGTCAATGGAAATGCTAATTCGCTGTTGATGGTTAAGTCAAATTGAATTTGCTCGGCATTACACAATTCCCAAGTCTTTTGAGAAAGCACCACCATTTTAGGACGGGTGATAAAAATGCCTTCATACATACTAGTGGCAATGTTCACTCCACTTGGAAGAAACGCATAATTGCTCCATGTTCCGCTAAATACCGGAGCATCATTCAAAGGAAATAAATCGAAGTAGGCTATCTCATTCATTAACCCCTCATCAATTCGGATGACATCGAATATGCGCAAACCACTGCGATAATTGCTTTGATACATGAAGTGGTCATCGATGTAAAAATTATGGTCTATCGCTGTGTTGTCGGTTTCATGAAAACCTTGGTAAACAAGATGATCCAAATCGGTGATATCGAAAATGTGCGTGCGGGTGCCGTATGGCGTGTTAGTTATTGCGAATGTTTGTTCATCCAGCTCATCGTTTAGGAGAAAATGACGCTTATCCTTCGTCACCCAACCTTGGTGAATATAGCCTCTATTGTTATAGGTATAATTTCCTAATGACTCGCAGTCCGTTTTATCTGTACAGTCAACTACAGCCAGTTTGGTACCATTACAAGCAAACACAATTTGCTTTCCCTGATGCTCTACATCCGGTCCATCATAATTCCAGATAAAACAATCATGTGTGTAGCCCTCCAATGCAAAACCACCGGCAAGCGTTGGTTGAAGGGGATTTGAAATATCTACGATGTGCAGACCTCCTGCGTACGTATCCGTTCCATTGGCATACAAAAATCCATTCAAGGTATCAATGGCAATGGTGTGACTGTTGCTGAATCCGGCATAATGTGCGGTTTCCTGAAAGATGGTCGGAATGTTCTGCACATGATCCAATTGCGTAAGATCAAATATTTGAAGCCCATGCCCTGCAGCCTCACTGCCAATAAAGCAATAATTCTTGTAGGTTTCCAAGTCTCTCCATAGGCTATTGGTGCTATGAGAAGGCAGTAAACCCAGATACACCGGATTTACAGGATCACTGATATCAAGAAAAGCCGTTCCGTTACTGCATCCTACAAGGGCATACTCTTTGCCAGTGTTAGGACTCACCCACCCCCAGATATCATTGGTATTCTCTCCATGGCCCATTGCTGAAAGGGGCACGAAAGCCAACAAGTCCACATGCTCACAAGGATAGTTGCCGGCCATCCCATTGATACAGGGTGTTTGTGCAGATAAGAGAGAACTAAATGCGAGTGCAAAGAAGAGCGCTTTAAACTTCATAAATGAATAGAATGATTATATTGAAGTCGTAAAGTTATGTGAAGACACGACCTCATTATCGGAATAATGTTATATGCCCTTGGATTTCATAAGGTTGATCCAGCATATCCCGAAAGTGAATTACATATTGATAAACCCCATTGGGGACATAATAATCTCCATCTCGATAATCTCCGGTCCACGGCTCTTCAGTATCATAACTTTCAAAAATCTTTTCTCCCCAACGGTTGTATATCTGTATGTGATATTCCTTCATACCACTTGTGACCGGCTTCCATACATCATTGATACCATCGCTATTGGGTGAGAAAGTATTCGGTACATAGATGCTATAACCGCCTACGGCTACTTGTCCTGTGATTTCATCCTTACAACCAAACTCATTGAGTACATGCTGGGTGATATAATGATAGCCTGCCGTTTGCCATATGTGAGTAAAATCTCTCACCCCATACGAACTGCCATCCGACAAAGTATAGTACACATAACTGGCACCGATGGATGAGTCGCGCACACTCACAAAAGAATTCTGTATATCTACTTGTTGCGGATCGATAACAAATCGTGCCACCGGCACAGGATGCACCTTCACAACATTCGGAAATACTTTGGTCAAAGTCTCCACACAACCGGTAGTTGTACTCACTGTAACCGAAACATCGTAATTTCCGGAATGTTCATAGGTATGCAAAAAACTGGCAAATGAGCTAGTTGTCCCATCACCCAAATCCCAATGATACGAGAGTGGAGTATCGGACTGAACATTGGCAACAAAGCTCACTGTCAACTCCGGGCAACCCTCTGCTTCCTCTATCTGAAAATCGGCAATCATGTTTTTGGGCACCCAAATCACATCTTGGTATGTTCTATCGCACCCATTCTCTTGTATGCGCAAGGTGACTGTGTGATAACCTGGCTCATTAAACACGATAGATTGCGGATTCTGCTGATGGCTCACAGGCACATTGGCTGCAGGTCCAAAATCCCACGTGTAGGACGCATTTGATGTGGTAGCACCCAACGCTTGAAAATTGAAACTGTTTGAATCAAAGCATTGAGGTGCTTGTTCCGGGAAATAAGGATTTAGGTGTCCATAAATGGCAAACTCCATTGTAGCCGTATCCGGACAAGTAAAAGGCGCACTCACTATCAATGTTACCTGATAACGTCCGGTATCCGGAAATAAAAAGGTAGGATTGGGCTGACCCGAAACATCGTCATCTCCGGGAATACCAAAATCCCATTTATAGGTCTGTGCCGGAGTAGGTATGCTTTGGAAACTGTACAGGTATCCATCACAAAATGAATCCTGAGGTACAATTCCGGCTTGGACATCGGGTGGATTCTCAATGGTGTGTGCCACCGTTTCCGGACATCCGTTGTTGGCGTCCACAGTAAGCAAGATGTTCATGGCCGCACTTTCACTATTCATTTTTACCCAACCCGGTTGAGCCACATTCGAAAACTGAGGAACAGCCCCAGGGCCAAAATCCCAGCTATAAGTTGGAGTCAACCCCGGTGCAACTGTTGATCCGATATCATAGTAGTCTTCGCCATTCATGCATTTGTAATCGTTTACCACTATGGTCGGACTGATCAAACTCAAACTGGTAACGGTTGAATAAGCCGTATCCGCACACGGCCAGCCTTGATTTACTATCAACCTTACTGTGTACACACCACTCTGTGTATAGGTATAGGAAGGAGAAAACTGCGTACTGGTGTCCGTATCTATTCCTTCTACACCAAAGTCCCAGTTATAATAAGTTCCATTGATACTGTTGTTGGTAAACTGAACCGTTTCGCCAACACAAAACTCAAAGTCACCAGGGCCGGCCGCTATAATGTTCGGGTCACATATCGTCACATTAAACTGAAAATCGCGATTGGTGGTGTTTATTAAGACTCCGTTTCGGTATTCACTGACACATACACCAATCACATACTGTCCCAACTCTGTTGCCGTACCGGACATCATTCCCGTAACGGGATCAATGGTAAACGCAGGATCGCTTTCAATAGGATATTCTGCACTAAAACCCGAAGCCCACGCCACAGAAGGATATGGAGGTGCTGTCGGAACCTGAGGAGCAGGGTCCGCCTGTGTTCCTCCCAACATGGGAGAACACAAATGATAAACCAATGAATCTCCGTCAGGGTCAGTGGCTCCGTGATTGAAGAAGAACTCCGCATCACGACAAAGTGCAACAGGTGGCAAATGCGTAAAACGAGCTGCGGAGTTATTGCCCTCCGGTAACACATCGGTTCCCGGAATAGTGGTGGTAAATGTGGCCCCCTGATTTTGCGGTTGCACCAAATTCACGATAGACGGGTTGCGACAGCAACGCTGATAGGTAATGGTATAACCGTGCTGATTGGGAGGGAGCGTCACTACCTTGGTATATATCGCCTCCTGCACACACACATCAGGTGGCAACACAAAACACGGGTTGGCCAATTGTACCGGCACGTAACTCACGGTGGCATTTCCCAAAGCAAAATTCTCTACCGTAACCGGAGTGAAAAGGTTTGCATTGTTATAAATAGCCACGCGGGCATTATCATCAAAGCCGGTACCTAGGGTGTTGGTCGGGCCGCAATCGCGAAAGACTTTCAGCGTTATGCGATATTGGTTGTTGCCCAGATAAGTGTAAAATATTTCTCCGCCTACAATGTGTGTCGCACCGGCACCCAAGACACGAATAGTCAGTATGACCATCGATACCAACTTCCTCCAAACAGCGCGATATTTTCTTCCTTTAACCTTCACCAGATTGGGCAGCTGCAAAGCTTTAGCAAATTAACCTTAGAACCTATTCTATAACAACAGTTATAGACAAATAGTTGCCGCGAAACGCTGCTCAAGGAACAGAATAATTACGTGTCAAACCCAACATGGCTCATTAATTTTGACCCGCATCATGACGAAAAAAGAAAAGGCTCAATACATCATCGAGGAACTCGAAAAGCTCTATCCGGAAACACCGGTTCCGCTTCATCACAAGGATGAATATACACTTCTCATTGCCGTATTACTATCAGCCCAATGCACCGATGCCCGTGTGAACCAGATAACCCCCAAACTCTTTGCCTTGGCTGACAATCCGTACGACATGGTAAAACTCGATGTCAAAGAAATTGAAGAAATCATTCGTCCGTGTGGCCTATCTCCTGCTAAAAGCAAAAACATACTGGCCCTTTCTCATATTCTTATTGATAAACACGGTGGGCGTGTCCCTTCCACCTTTGAAGAGCTGGAAGCTCTACCGGGAGTAGGACACAAAACTGCCAGTGTCGTGATGGCTCA
>DATCJY010000067.1:0-5131 GCA_036562565.1 Flavobacteriales bacterium
TGAGATGGTATCGGCATGTTGTTCTTCTGTTTCACCACAGAAACCGGCAATGATATCGGTGGAGATAGCGCAATCGGGCATGATTCTGCGAATTGCAGCAATGCGGTCGAGGTACCATTCGCGTGTATAGCCGCGGTTCATCTTTTTGAGTACTTCGCTGTTACCGCTTTGCACAGGCAAGTGAATGTATTTGCAGATGTTTTCGTATTTGGCCATCACGTGCAATACTTCGTCCGTCATGTCTTTGGGGTGCGAAGTGGAGAATCGCACGCGCAAGTCGGGATGGATGAGTGCTACTTTTTCGATGAGCTGGGCAAAGTTTACAGTGGGCTTACTGGGGTCGATGATTTCACCTTTGGAAGTGATGTTCCATTTGTAAGAATCCACATTTTGCCCGAGCAATGTCACCTCGCGGTAGCCTTGGTTGAACAATTCGGTAGCTTCTTTTACGATGCTCTCCGGGTCGCGGCTGCGCTCGCGCCCGCGCGTGAATGGCACTACGCAGAAGGAGCACATATTGTCGCAACCGCGCATGATGGATATAAATGCCGTAATTCCGTTGCTGTTCAAACGAACAGGAGTGATTTCAGCATAGGTCTCTTCACGGCTTAGCAATACATTGACGGCTTTTTGGCCATCTTCTACTTTATCGATGAGGTTGGGCAAATCGCGGTAAGCATCCGGGCCTACCACGAGGTCTACCAATTTTTCTTCTTCTAAGAGTTTGTCTCTGAGGCGCTCTGCCATACAACCCAATACCCCGATGGTCATCTCGGGTTTGCGCTTTTTGATGGAGCGCAAGTAGTCCAGTCGTCCGCGGATGCGCTGTTCGGCATTGTCGCGGATGGCACATGTGTTGAGGAGAACCAAGTCTGCTTCTTCCGGGTCACGTGTAGTGCTGAATCCTTCTTTGGCCAAGATGCTAGCTACAATTTCGCTGTCAGAGAAGTTCATCTGACAGCCATAACTCTCTAGAAGGAGTTTACGACTTTTCTTGTTAGCAGGAACCTCAGCGTCCAGCATAAGGTACTCGCCTTGGCGAGATTCATCAATGATTTTTTCTTCCACAGTGTATGGCTGTTTTGAAATGTTATGTAAAAAATATGTGAGGTGCGAAGATAGCCCACGATGAGGGCTGTCACATTATAAAAACGTCATTTTGGCAGAAATTCATTCTTGGACTAAATAGTGGTTTGGGGTTGGTAGGAAATAAAAAAAGCCGCTGACATGCAGCGGCTTTGTGTTTTTTCAGAGCAGATAATCGCTTAGCAGAACTCTTCGAAAGCCATTTTGAGGTTTTCGGCAATCATGTCTGCTGTACGGCCTTCGATGTGGTGGCGCTCAATCATGTGAGCCAATTTGCCATCTTTGAACAAAGCAATGCTTGGAGAAGATGGTGGATATGGCAACATGTATTTGCGTGCGCGATCCACTGCTTCGCGGTCTACACCGGCAAATGCGGTGGTGAGTTTTGCGGGTTTTTTGGTGGCTGTTTCAATGGCCTTGCGCACACCCGGACGCATGCTGCCGGCTGCACAACCGCATACTGAGTTCAATACCACCAACACGGTGCCTTCGCTGTTGACCGCTTGGTCAACTTCTTCTGGAGTTGTTATCTGTACAAAGCCCACTTGGTTGAGTTCTTCGCGCATCGGGGCTACTAATTCAGGAGGATACATATTGCTATGAGTGTTTTTATTGTTCGTGTATAATTTGAATTCGATAATCGAATCGATTTTTTACGAGCACAAATATCTACATAATTACAAGTGCGAAGTGTTGAGGAAAGTTAAGCTAGTGATACCGGGATTCTTTCGGTCCTTATCGCTTAATATCCACAGCCATTTCCTCAAGAACATATACCTCAGCGTGGGTGATTGCTGCTAGCCTTCGAGCAATTTATTGAGCAAGTTTCTGATTTGTGTGCCACTGCTTGGACGCGGTGCATCAGAGCTTACAATCACACCGTTTTGGTCAATGAGTATGAAACGCGGAATTGAGTTCACCATGTAGAGGTAGCTCATGCTCTCGCTCGGATTATCGCTTTGGTGTAGTTGCAAACCGGTCATGGATTCTTTGGTAATAAAATTCTTCCATGCATTGAGGTCGCGATCGGTAGAGATGCTGATGAACTCAATATTCTTTCCGTGGTATTCGGCTTCCAAGGTTTTGAGGTGAGGAATCTCGCGCTTGCATGGGCCGCACCAAGTAGCCCATACATCAATATAAAGCACCTTCCCATTGAAGTCACTTAGTTTGTATGTTTTTCCGTTAATGTCAAATGCTACGGCATCCGGAGCGGGTTTTCCTGCATAGAGATGCTCAAACTGTGCAGCATATCTCTTTACAGATTGGATGAGTTTTTCGTCATTGCTGCATTCTTCTAATCGGGTGATGATATAGGTCAAATCCTGCATACCGACATCTTTCATCACCTGAGGCATGAGCTCGGCAAACAAGAGGCTTTTGTTGATGGGCGCCTGAAGACCTTTACATGACTCATCTACCATGTACTCATAATACTTTAAGAGTGTACGCTCGGGGTCTGCTTGGTAGCGCTCCAATGCCTTCAGCGAAACAAAGTTCTTGATGTAGTTTCGGTATTCCTTTACATAAGCGATGTTTTCATCATCCAGCTTGAGGCTGCTGATGTATTGATGAAAAGCAGCCGGATATTGCTTTTGTCCGTCTTTGTTGTTTTGATTCATGAAGGTCAAGAGCTGATTGCCCATCTGATAG
Source organism: Flavobacteriales bacterium (assembly GCA_036562565.1). Classification (GTDB taxonomy): domain Bacteria; phylum Bacteroidota; class Bacteroidia; order Flavobacteriales_D; family Sanyastnellaceae; genus DATCJY01. The sequence continues at coordinate 2,740 of DATCJY010000067.1, forward strand.
TTGATGGCTTTTGATTCAGCTTCAACAAACGGCTCAATGAAGGTTGATTTTAATGCTGCAAAAGTTGCTTGTCTTACTGCGCGAGCCGAGTCCACCTTGTTGTAATAACCTTGTGGCGTGAGTGAAATATTGGCCGCTGAAAAGGTGTTTTGGAACATCTTGTCGGCTCGCTGTCGCTTGGCGAGGTAATCACAATATGGTGCACTCCGGCCTTTGAGGTCCCGGAGGTCGGTGATGTTGATACCATTGAGTGTCATGCTCAAGGTATCATAGGGCAAGAGGTACAATTGTACCTCCTGCCTGTTGCTTTCAATTGAAAAATAATTGGCGCTGTGTTGCTCGATATTGATTTCAAACTGGCCTTTGGAATTGAGTCTTATTGTATCGCTTTTGCCTTGTATCTCAAAAATGAAAAAACCGCGTTGTGCATTGGTCATGATTCCTTTCACAACGGTAGTCACGGGCTTGCGCTTGCCGCTTTGGCCAAAAACGGCCAGTGAGAGCAGGCATAACGCAACGATTCCGATAATTCTCAATTTCATCATTGTTTCAAATTTAGAGCAATGTTCAACTCATCAAGTTGTTTTTGGTCAATGGTGCTTGGTGAGTCAATCATCATATCGCGACCGCTGTTGTTTTTCGGGAATGCTATAAAGTCGCGGATGCTATCTGCTCCGCCAAACAATGCTGCGAATCGGTCAAATCCAAATGCTATACCACCGTGTGGTGGTGCCCCGTATTCAAATGCATTGAGCAAGAAACCGAATTGACGTTGTGCTTCTTCCGGAGTAAATCCAAGGAGCTTAAACATTTTGGATTGAACATTCTTGTCGTGAATACGGATGGAGCCACCACCAACTTCGGTTCCGTTCAATACAAAGTCGTATGCATTGGCGCGTGCATCGCTCGGTGAAGTCTCTAGCAAATCGATGTGCTCCGGCTTAGGAGCGGTGAATGGGTGGTGCATGGCAAACCAGCGTCCTTCTTCTTCGTTCCATTCCACAAGCGGGAAGTCCACTACCCACAATGGTTTGAAATCATCGGGCTTGCGCAAGCCGAGTCGAGTCCCCATCAACAAACGCAGTTCATTCAGTTGCTTGCGTGTGGATTCTAGTTTGCCACTCAAGATCAAAATCAAATCTCCGGCTTTAGCGCCAGCCTGTTCAGCAATGGCTTTCCAATCATCTTGTGAATAAAATTTATCTACGGATGACTTGAAAGTACCATCAGCATTGCACATGCAATACACCAAGCCTTTCGCACCTACTTGTGGACGTTTTACGTATTCTGTGAGTTCGTCAACTTGTTTGCGTGTATAGGTTGCACAACCTTCAGCCACGATACCGAGTATTGCTTCGGCATCATCGAAAATGACAAAGCCTTTTCCTTTCATTGCGGTAGTCAAATCTTGGAATTGCATACCGAAACGGATGTCCGGTTTGTCGCTTCCATAGAGGCGCATGGCTTCATCATAGGTCATGCGAGGGATTGTAGGAATATCAATTCCTTTGATGGTTTTGAAGAGGTGTTTAATCAATCCTTCGAATGTGTTGAGGATGTCTTCTTGCTCCACAAAGGCCATCTCACAGTCAATCTGAGTGAACTCAGGCTGGCGGTCAGCGCGTAAATCTTCATCACGGAAGCAGCGCACAATCTGATAATAGCGGTCATATCCTGCCACCATCAAGATTTGTTTAAATGTTTGAGGTGATTGTGGCAACGCATAGAACTGACCGGGATTCATGCGGCTGGGAACTACGAAGTCGCGAGCACCTTCTGGTGTACTCTTGATTAAGTATGGTGTTTCAATCTCAAGGAAAGAAAGTGAGTCGAGGTATTTGCGTGTTTCAATACCCATCTTGTGACGCAAGATGAGGTTGTTGCGCAATGGATTTCTTCTCAAATCCAAATAACGCCATTGCATGCGCAAATCATCACCACCATCGCTTTCATCTTCGATGGTGAATGGCGGTGTTTTGGAAGGATTGAGAATCTCGATGTTTTCCACCTGAATCTCGATGGCACCGGTAGGGAGGTTATCATTCTTGGAATAGCGTTCTACAACCGTGCCCGTAACCTTGATAACGTATTCGCGGCCGAGGCTGCGCGCAATTTCAATCTGTGCCGGATCTGTTTTCCCTTCTTCCAAAAACAATTGTGTAATGCCATAACGGTCACGCAAATCAATCCATAGCAGCCCTCCTTTGTCACGGGTGCGTTGTACCCAACCGCTGAGCGTTACACGTTGGTTAATATGTTCAATGCGGAGTTCCCCGCAGGTGTGCGTTCTATGCATAATCCTAAATCAAAAAAATGGTGTGCGAAGATAGTTCTGAGACACTCTTACACTATCAATAGATGGGTCGAAATAATGGATGAATATTGTGTTTTT
>DATCJY010000026.1:0-38129 GCA_036562565.1 Flavobacteriales bacterium
GACGCGCGCTTTCGCCAGTACCTGGATCCGTCCAACCTCGGCCCGGTGATCCCGGGCAAGAACGCCGGCGCCGCGCCCTCGCCCGTCGGTGGCGGTGGTGGTGGCGGTGGTGGTGGTGGTTCTTCTGGATTTGTAGGTGGCGGAGGAATCATTTCAATGATTTTATCGGCCGGTATTTCAGCCACCTCCACCGGCTTTTCAGCCAAAATAAGAGGAGCCGTGAAGCCTGCCACCGTAATCAATGCGGTAATACCGATAGAAACAGCCACCACTTTTCCATGGTCTTTCCGCATTTTATAAGCTCCGTAGTCCTTGAGCTTGTCCTGGAATACCATGTTGTTACGCAGTGGACTAAGCACATTGTTCCAACTCGTATCCAGGCTGACCAGTCCGATCAGCAAGGCGACTACGATAATGATGATTAATGCTGTCATAACTATTGTTTTAAAGTAAATCAGTTGACCGTACACTTCAGAAGAAGGAACGTTCAACCCGATACCTTCTTTTATTAATTGTCAAGTTTCAACTCTGCGACTTTTTGTCTCAGGGCAATAGCTTCGGACTCGGCCATATCTTGAATTGCACGTTTGCGCACATTCACTAGGTTGAGTTCATCAATTGCACCGATCACGTTTTTGTATTTGGTTTTAGGAAGCGTCTTCACCACTACAAACGGAGCCAAACTGTCGTTCACGGCTTTACTGTATTCCTCTTCGTATTGTGATTGGGGAATCATGTTGTCTTGCAACAACTTTTTGAGTTGGTTCACGCGGTCGTTGATACGAGCGTTTTTATTCAACATGATTTTGCGGAATCCATCTTTAGAGAAATCAGTCAGATAGAGTTGAGTAGAGTCAGGCTTGAACATACCGCTGTAGTAGAAAATCTCATTGTCCTTTTCGCCCAACAGCAATGTTGTAGCGAGCTGGAAATTGACTTTCGTTTTAGTGGTATCATCCTGAGCCTTCTTAGGGTAAATAATTTCCATGGTTTTGGGCTTTGCCAATGTTGCGGCCAACACGAAGAATGTGAGCAACAAGAAGGCAAGGTCCACCATGGGTGTCATATCCATGGATACAGCGGGTTTCTTGGCTTTCTTTTTGCCTTTACCATCGCCACCACTATTATCAATAATTTCTGCCATTTTCTTTTAATGCTCTTTAATTAATTCGCTGTTAACACTGCATCAGCATTGGTTTCGGAGCCCTTGAGGTTGGTCACCATATTGAACTGGAAGATTTCTCTTTCACGGAACACGTCAATGACTTTTTGAACCTTTTCATAATCGGTATTTGCATCAGCTTTGATTGCGTAACGCAAACCGTTTTTCTTCAGGTCTTCTTTTGTCATCCCGTTGGCTTGTGCATCTTCCACAAAAGCGGCATAGCCTTCCAAAATCCAGTCGCCCAGCTGATTATTGAGAGAGTCAAGAGGAATGCCCTTGGTACGGTCATCCATTTTTTTCTTGGTCTCATTATCGGCACTGATATATGCGCTCAGGTTTTCAATAGGTTGACCAAATGTGCCCATGACCGCAAACTGGTCGATTTGCTCTTGGGTAAATGATGTTCCCGGATAACGCTGCATCATGCGCTCCAGCAACTTGGTTCTCGTTCCCTTACCGGAAATATCGAAGAATGCTCTTCCTGCAGTATCGATGGTGATGAGCATCACGTTCTCAGGCAATTGTACCAGAGAAGTAGCTGCAGGTGGATCGGCCTGAACAGGCTCCATGTTTCGGAATTTCGCGGTAAGCATGAAGAACGTCACCAACAAAAACGCCAAGTCCACCATTGGAGTCATATCCAAGCTGGGTGCGCTCTTGGGCTTTTTTACTTTCGACATAGTTCTTCTTTATTTTTTATCAATGAATTCGATTGAATATTTCCTCCACACCTCTCATGTGAGAGGAACTGAATCATGTCGATTCAATTAGTGCTTTTCAGCAAAAATTTGTGTTACTGCGAAACCTGCTTCGTCAATACCGTGAGTCAATTGGTCCACACGAGTGCTGAAGAAGTTGTACAACAAGATGGACAATGCCGAACCCAAGATACCCAAGAACGTACAGTTCAAGGCCTCAGAGATACCCACAGAAAGTTGAGCTGGGTCTGGCACACCTTCAGCCATTGCAGAGAACGATTTGATCATACCCGATACGGTACCCAAAAGACCAATCAATACACCAAGTGATGCACAAGTAGAAAGGATCACGAGGTTTTTGGACAACATTGGCATTTCGAGAGAAGTAGCTTCTTCGATTTCTTCTTTCAATGCGGCCACTTTAGCGTCTTTGCTGATAGAAGAATCATTAGACAAAGATTTGTAACGCTCAAGACCTGAACGCATCACAGCGCCTACAGAACCTTTTTGCTTGTTGCAAAGAGCAATAGCCTCATCTACTTTATCGTTTTTCAAAAGTCCTTTCACGTTGGCAATGAATTTGTCCACGCTACCGGTACCGCGAGCTTGGAACATGCTAATCAAACGCTCGATGAAGAAAGTCATAACGATGATGTTCACAGCCAAAAGCACTGCGATGATAGGACCACCTTTATACATAATACCCAAGGTGTTATGAGGGTGTCCAAGTTCCGGGTCACCACCTTCGAAGTTTTCTGGGTTACCAAGAACATAGATGTAAAGAATCGCACCCAGAATTAAAGCTATCGGAATAGCGATGTAAGGAAAAATCGAGCTAAAACTGCTTCCTGATTTGTTATTGCTCATAACATTATTTGTTTTTAAATGAACTTATTGAATTGTAATAAATATGCTTGTCCGTGCAGTGAGCCTGTGCTCATCTGAAATTTGCGGGCGTCAAACATAATCAATGTTGACATACCTGCTATAAAATCTATGTTGTCATTTTGAAGTTCCTTGCAGCGGAATGAGCTTGTCATTCCTGAATTTCAATGACATGAACGTAATAGCCGCTAAAGCTATATGTGCATTGTCCTTTGTTGTCGGGAAAATGCATTCAAAAATATCACTTCTAAAGTCAAGATTTTAAGGGTTACTTGAACTCTACATAATTCCAGACTCCTACCATTTGGTCTTTGATAAAGACTCTAGCTCGCTCATATACATTTTCTTGCGAAGTAAACCAAATGGTTTTATACATCGTGCTTTCAGCTCTCAATTTTGTCAATTTTACCACCTCTAAACCATAAATGGGGATGCCGGTTTTGGCCAATTCATCCACATAATCGAGGGCTTCTTGTTTGTCCCTATAGAAGGTTCCGAAACGTTCTACAACGGATTTTTTCATTTTTTTACCAGTCGCGTTTTGGCATTGCCCAGCTCCACCACGTAGATACCGGGTGACAAAGATGACATGTCTACCGCTATGGTCGTAGCTCCGGATGAAATGAGTTGATATAGCACCGCTTTGCCAAGTGCATCCACAATGCGCAGTGTTTGTTCAGCTCCGGATTCTACCCGTTGAATGGTCAATTCACTCTCTACCGGATTAGGATAAATTCGATAAAGCAATGAATCGTGCTCTTGCACTCCTACCATTAAGTTGTATTGTTCACTTGTGAGATGACAACCATACGTGGTTGTAACCACTACATGGTATTCTCCCGGGAGCTCGGCCAATACATAAAAAGTTGTTGCACCGGGTATAGGTTCACCATTGTAATACCATTGATAGGTGTCGTAAACATTGGGCACCTCAAGCTCCATTGCGAGTGCGTCATAACTAATCACAACCGCTGGACAATAAAGATAGCTCATACTGGTTGCTACACAACCGAAGGCGCTTTGAACTTCGCAGTAATATTGGCCGCCTTCCGTCATTGTAAGAGTTGGGCCGTTTTGTCCGGGAATAGGCATGCCGTTTCGGTACCATGTGTACATGAATAAACTTTGGTCGTTACAGGACAATACATTGCCATTGACGGTGAACTCCGGGTCAGGAATAGGGAATACAATGACTTCCACGTCATCCACCAATTCATTGGTGACTTGAAGGCCAATGTTTATCTGACCTGTCGTACCGTTGCCGGCATTGATGCTTATCGCACCGGTTTGCAAGGCAATGGACATGCTTCCCAATTCGTCATCGCTCGTAATCAAATCATCATCAAAAAAGCGAATGGTATAAGGAGGGTTGTCCAATAAAATATTGAGTCCGCTCCAAGTGTATGTCTGCGAATTGGAAGCAACACTCGAAGTATATACTGTAACGCCCTCCGAGTTGAGCAATACAAAATACGGATCAGGACTTTGATCGAGAATATCTTCATCAGTGATCCATCCGGATGTGGTGACGCTGTTGAGCGTAACGCTCTGCAATACGTGTTGCTCGATGGTAGTAGTCAATGAAACGGGGTATGTACCCTCTGATTCATAAAGCACCGTTGGTGGGTTGGGTGAAGTAGATGTTTGTCCATTGCCAAAATCCCACGAGTAAGAAGTTATAGCCGGTTCAGGGGCTACGATGGTTGCTTCATAGTTTACCTCCAAGCTGCCGCATCCTGCAAGGTTGTCATAGACAAACGTTGCAGTGGCTCCCTCACCCGGTAGCACCGTAATGATGGATGAGAAAGATTCCGTTTGTTCTATTTCTAAACCAAAGGCGGAGACCACTCCCGTTACGGTGATTAAAACATCGTAAGTGCCGGGAATCAGCGGAATACCGCACACGGTAGCACATCCATAGTTCTGGCCTTGCGAAGGATAATAAACACCATCAGAATCATTGAGGGTATACTCAAGGCCGAAGGGAAGACCTGTAACCGAGACAATCTCCACCGACAAAAGCGTTACCGTAAGATTGGATTGGGGATCCACGAATGAGTTGGGGATAAAAAATGTAAGCGTTTGTTCATAGTACTCCCCGGCTGTTGCATCCTGGGCCTCCAGTGGACAAACGGCAGGAAAATTCATTCCCTGACCACAAGTCATATCCGGTGTACACTCTTCACATTGAGCGAAAACTGCTGCATGAAAGCACAGCACAAACAATAAGCTCGATATAAGTTTCAGGTAGAAATTTTTCATTAGAAATAATTTTCACGAATGTAGAAAGTCTAGGATGATTACAAATAGGCACTGCAAGATTTACCTTCGCCACATGAATAGCATCAGGCAACATTTTGAAGAGGCACATCAGTTATTGACCGCGGTTCTTGCTGACAACGTATTTATCACTTCGGTAGAGAAAGCGGGTGAGTTAATGGTAGGCAGTCTCAGGCAAGGTGGTAAGATTATCTCTTGTGGCAATGGTGGCAGTATGTGTGATGCCATGCACTTTGCAGAAGAGCTAACCGGAAGATACCGCGACAACCGCCCTTCCATTGCAGCCATCAGCATCAGTGATCCATCACACATGAGTTGTGTGGGCAATGACTACGGCTTCAACTACATCTTCTCACGCTATGTAGAAGGTGTGGGTCATGCAGGTGATGTGTTGCTGGGCATATCAACCAGCGGCAACTCGGCCAATATCATCGAAGCAGTGAAGGCCGCCAAAGCAAAAGGAATGAAGACTGTTTGCCTAACGGGAAAGGATGGTGGCCAACTGGCAGGACTATGCGATGTGGAAGTACGTGTGCCATGGATGAAATACGCTGACCGCATTCAGGAAGTTCATATCAAAGTCATACATTCGTTGATAGATTACATTGAGCGAAATGTGTGATTGAAAAGGAGTAATTCGTTACTCTCCGTTTTAAACCTCTAATTAACCAAAATACAACCTTATGCTAGTCAAAACCTTTGGCAGTGCAGTGTTCGGTGTGAACGCTGCCACCATCACGATTGAAGTCAATGTGGATAAAGGAGCTCAGATGGCCATTGTGGGCCTGCCTGACACAGCTGTGAAAGAAGCACAGCAACGCATCAAAGCTGCATTGATCAACAGCGGATACTCCTTACCTGTAAGAAACATAACAATCAACATGGCACCGGCCGATATACGCAAGGAAGGAACTGCCTATGACCTTCCGCTAGCTATCGGCATTCTTGCTGCCACCGGACAAACATCTGATGAACGCTTATCGGAGTTTATCATCATGGGAGAGCTTTCATTGGATGGAAGTCTGCGCCCCATCAAAGGCATATTGCCAATTGCCATTGAAGCAAAGAAAGAGGGTTTTAAAGGGATGATTGTACCCTCGCACAATGCACGCGAAGCCGCTATTGTTAGCGATCTTGACGTGTATGGTGTGGACAACATCAAAGAGGTAATCGACTTCCTCAACGGTGATGTTGTGTTGGAGCAAACCATCGTCAATACGCGTGAAGAGTTCTACAACCGACTCGACAGTTATTCCGTGGACTTCTCAGATGTAAAAGGCCAAGACAATATCAAGCGCGCGTTTGAAATTGCAGCGGCAGGCGGTCACAACATCATCCTGATTGGTCCGCCCGGAGCAGGAAAAACGATGCTTGCCAAACGATTGCCTTCTATTCTTCCTCCGCTCAATTTGTATGAAGCGCTCGAAACAACAAAGATTCACAGCGTAGCAGGCAAGCTTCGTAAAGAAGATTCGCTCATCAGCATCCGACCGTTTCGTTCGCCTCACCATACCATCAGCGATGTTGCGCTTGTAGGAGGTGGAAGCTTTCCGCAACCCGGTGAAATATCGCTTGCGCACAACGGTGTTTTGTTTTTAGATGAATTGCCTGAGTTCAAACGCACGGTCTTGGAAGTGATGCGCCAGCCCTTGGAAGACCGTTTCATCACCATTTCCAGAAGCAAATTTTCGGTTGAATATCCGGCCAGCTTCATGCTAGTTGCAAGCATGAATCCTTGTCCTTGCGGCTTCTACAACCATCCTGAGAAAGAATGCGTATGTGCCCCCGGTGTGGTGCAGAAGTATCTGAACAAAGTAAGCGGACCATTGCTTGACCGTATCGATATCCATATTGAAGTGACACCGGTGAGTTATGATGAACTCAGCAATAAGAAGAATGGTGAAGAAAGTGCATCAATAAGAGAGCGCGTTATAAAGGCTAGAAAAATTCAGGAAGAGCGCTATGCTTCCAAAAAGGAGATTCATTGCAATGCTCAAATGGACAGCAAATTGCTCAAGGAGATTTGCGAAATCGATGAGGCCGGTAGCAAGATGCTGCGCATAGCCATGGACAAGCTCAAGCTCTCTGCACGAGCCTATGACCGTATTTTGAAAGTAGCGCGTACCATCGCAGACCTGGATGAAAGCGAATCCATCAAGACAGAACACCTCGCTGAAGCCATTCAGTATAGAAGTCTGGATCGTGAAAATTGGGCTGGATAAATTGTCCTTGATGAACCATAAAAGCCCGAAGAGATGAATCATTTCGGGCTTTTTATATCCATCCATGAGTGTCAGGCTGATTTCTTCAGTGTGAGAATCACCATTTTCGATGTCGGTGTGTGACTCTTGTCTGCTACGCTGTCGATTGGTACCAACACGTTTGTCTCAGGGAAATAAGTCGCAGCACAACGCTCGGCAATCGGATATTTCACGATGATGAATTTGCGAGCCACGCGTTCCACACCGCCAAAGTTGTTATATAAATCCACCACCTCACCGTCTGCAAAACCAAGTCGCGCAATGTCCTTTTCGTTCATCAGGATCACGCGTCTCTCGTTATAGATTCCGCGGTAACGATCGTTCAGCCCATATACAGTTGTATTGAACTGATCGTGTGTGCGGATGGTCATCATCATCAATTCGTTGTCTTTGAGTTGAGGTGGTTGAATGTGCGCTATGTTGAAGTGAGCCTTCTTTGTTGGTGTGGCAAAATTTCCTTCACGCGGTGGGTTGGGCAAATAGAATCCACCGGGGACACGCACACGTAAATTGTATTTTTCAAATCCGGGAATGGTTCTTTCGATATCATCACGGATGTTATCATAGTGCTCTAGGTATTTATCCCAGTTTACTTTTGAACGTGCGCCCAATGTTGCTTTTGCCAATCGAACCACAATCTCCGGTTCACTCAAGAGCTTGTCGGAAACGGGCTTCAGTACACCTTTCGACATCTGCACCACACCCATGGAGTTTTCGCAAGTCACAAACTGTGGCTCTTTACCTCCGGTCATATCAATGTCGGTACGCGCAAGACACGGAAGAATAATCGCTTCTTCACCATGAATGAGGTGGCTTCGGTTGAGCTTTGTGGATACATGAACCGTCAACGCACAGTTTTGAAGTGCCTTAGCTGTATAGTTCGTATCCGGTGTTGCTGAAAGGAAATTACCACCCATCGCAAAGAAGACCGATGCGCGTTTTTCATACATTGCCTTGATGGCTGCCACTACATCATAACCAGGTTCTTGCGGAGGTTTGAAGTGGAAATTGCGTTCGATTGCATCTAGCAAGGACTGCGGTGGTCTTTCATAGATACCAACGGTTCTGTCGCCTTGCACATTGCTGTGACCACGCACAGGACAAGTACCTGCACCTTTCTTACCGATGCTGCCTTTGAGCAACAAGAGGTTGACAATCTCTTTAATGGTATCCACAGCATTCTTGTGCTGTGTCAATCCCATGGCCCAACAAGCAATGATGCGGTTCTTGTTCTTCAATACATCAGCGAGTTGTCGCACATCGGATTCGGTAATACCCGAGTCCTTCACCAGCACATCAAAGTCAAGGCTCTTGATGTGAGCAATCAGTTCTTCATAACCAAGTGTTTTCTCCTTGATGAAAGCATGGTCGAAAACAGAGCCCGGATTTTTTTCATCTTCCTCAATCAATAGCTTAGTGACGGCTTGCAGCAACGCCATATCACCATTAATGCGGATTTGATAGTAGTAATCAGACAACGGAGTGCTGAAACCAAGCATGCCGCCTACTTCCTGTGGATTGGCAAATGCTATCAATCCCGGCTCAGGTATTGGATTGACGGAGATGATGATGGCTCCATTTTTCTTGGCCTTCTTCAAGGCACTCATCATGCGGGGATGATTGGTTCCGGGATTTTGTCCCAAGACGATAATTACTTCCGCATCATAGAAATCATGGAGTGTAACGGAACCTTTGCCGAGCCCTAATGACTCGCCCAATGCAGAACCGCTACTCTCGTGACACATGTTGCTGCAATCAGGCAAGTTGTTGGTACCGTATTCTCGGATGAACAGCTGATAGAGGAAAGCCGCTTCATTGCTGGTTCTTCCGCTGGTATAGAAAATCGCTTCATTTGGTGAAGCAAGTTTATTCAATGCTGTGCCAATCTTCGCAAATGCATCATCCCATGAGATGGGTTGATAATGTGTAGCGCCTTTGGGCAAATACACCGGCTCAGCAATCCGGCCTTTTTTACCAATCTCATAATCGCTGAGTTTAGCCAAGTCTTTCACCGAGTGTTGCGCGAAGAATTCTGCAGTGAGGCGTTTAGCCGTTGCTTCTTCCGCCACGGCACGTGCACCGTTCTCGCAATATTCTCCCAATCTCGAGCGCTCATCATCCGGGTCAGGCCATGCACAACTGGGACAGTCAAATCCGTCCTTTTGGTTGAGATTATTCAAGGCTTTCAATCCGCGAAAAACACCCGCTTCACTGAAAACCATTTTTGCACTCGAAAGCACAGCCGGAAAACCGGCTGCGAATTTTTTGATATCTGTTTTCTTGAGGCCGGTGAACTCTTCAGGAGTTTCTGCGCCTTCAACGAATTCTCTTTTTTCCATTTCCTAATAAAAACCGAACAGTCAACGATGGAGGCCGTGAAGCCTCGGATTATGTATGCTCAAATCTAGAAATTATTGTACAAGTAATCCCGGCTTGTTGATGAATGGAACCATCATAAAATTATCGGGAATATTGGTGTCGGCTGCAATGATGAATTTCTTTTCGAAAATCTCTTTGCCTTCGTAATAGCTCACCCAATAGCGGTTATTGATACGCAACGCTTCAGGTAGTACGGCTTCAATTTTCCGATAGCTCAATGGGCCGAGTTTTTCTATATGAAAACGTACGGTGGCTGTTTCTTTTTCCACTCCATCTACCACACCCGATGCCGAAGCATTGATAAGAACATTCTCAATGGGTGTTTCTTTGAAATTGAAGAAATACACGATCCAGTTGGTTTCTTCATTTTCATTTGTTTCCGGGACAATTGCAATTCCAATGTCCGAAGCGTCTTTTATAAGGTTGTCTTTTTTCATGATTCCCGTTTTCAAACGTAATTATTGCGCAAGTGATTTTGCAATGTCCAAATACCTGAACAAATCCACCGGCATGTTGTTGATGCGTTCTTTAGATTGCTGATGTCCCAAACGCACGACCATCAATTTTTCGTCAGGCAACACCACAATGTATTGCCCGCGCATTCCGCGTGCTGAAAACAAGCGACTGCCGCGGTGTTCACCCAGCCACCATTGATAGCCATACCAATTGGCAGGAGTACCGGTAGAGTCAGGAATATTGCAAGGTGTAAGTGAAGCGCGCACAAACTCAGGAGATATCACCGTGTCGTTACCCCAGACTCCGTCATGCATGTAGAGCTTACCAATGCGCGCATAATCGCGTGCAGTGGCATATACTCCGGTATAAGTCTTTGCAAGGCCTCTGCGTTTATCCAAGTTCCAATAGGTGTTGTACTCCGCTCCGATACATGACCATATTTTCTCAAAGAAGTATTGGCTCACTTTCTTACCGGTGGCCTTTTCCAAAATCATTCCCAGCAAAACCGTATTGCCACCTTCATAAATCCAGAAGGTTCCCGGTTCTTTTTCTACATGATATTTAAACGTTTCTTCCGCCAGGTTTTTGCCGTAATAAGCACGTGCCATGTAGCCAAATGGGCTGCTATAACTTTCACCAAAGGGAATACCGCTTGTCATCTGCAACAGGTGCCTGATGGTCAACTGTGCATCCGGTCCACTTGCATATTCGGGAAGAAAATCACCAACTTTTTGATCGACACTTTTGATATATCCTTCATCAATGGCCTTACCGATTAAGATAGATGTAAAGCTTTTTGCCATTGAAAACGAGTTGGAGAGTGTTCCTACATCGGTTCCTTCAAAATATTTTTCGAAGAGCAAAGAATCATTTTTGAAGACCAGCAAAGCGGTTGTTTCCATGGAATCTACAAAGGCCAAATCTTCTTTGGTCAATGCCATGAGGTTGTAGCGATTATGCATTGGCCAAGGTTCCGGGTGATCTGCTTGGATGGTATCTACCTCAAAGTACTTCATATCGAAGATGTCCGGTTTATTCTTGCCAATGAGATACGTCTGACGCAGCCCGCGCAGCACGTGTTTGTTGCCTGTTAAATACAAACCCGCTAGCGCCAAGACAACCAAGGCAATAATCACATAAAAGAGACCTTTCAGAATTCGCATATACCGAATGTGTTTGTAACAAATGTAGAGGGATGACTGCTGCTTTGGTTCAACGAGAGGAGCAACTTTCTCACAACCTATGTTGGACTGACAAAGCGTTTTTTGAGCCACAGATTGAGGAACAATGTGAATATGATAACAAGTGCACCGAGGTAAAACTGCGGGCTCATGTATTCACTTTCGCCATATATCAACAGTGCAAAAGCAATTGTATAAACGGGCTCCATGTTAATGGAGAGTGCACAGGTAAATGGAGAAAGCACTTTCATTACCTCAATTCCGGCAATGAATGCAAACCCCGTGCACACAACACCCAGGATGAGCAACAACGAAAAATCTGTGAGGGAGATATGCAGATGTTCTGCATCCAATTGCTCGTTGAACAATAAATACAAACTGACACCAACACATGCAAAGGCCATCTCCCAAAAGCCAATCAAGGTTGCACGGTGCTTCTTCACAAGATTCGCATTGAACGATGAGAAGATGGCGGCAAGCAACGATGCTGCAAGGGCAAACAATATTCCAAGTGTGTACTGCGATTCGAATTTGAAAATGAGCGAAAGACCAAAGATGACAATGACTCCGAGTGCCAGCTCATACCATCGAAACTTCAACTTATTGATGATGGGCGAAACAATGGCTGAGAAAAATGCAGTGGTACTGATAACGGCCAGCGCCACAGAAACATTGGATACTTTGATACTGGTGAAGAAACAAATCCAATGAGCTGCAGTGAGCAAGCCCACACCGGCAAACTTCAAGAGCTCATTGAAGTGCACACGCAGCGAACGCTTTGCAATCAACGCAAACAAAAGGATGGCAGCAGCAGCAATGAATGTGCGCCACCATACGAGCGGCAAGGCCGCAATGGAAATTTCTTTGCCGAGTATGCCCGTGAATCCCCAGATGAAAACAATAAAGTGAAGCAACAGCAAGTTGGCTGTCCGGTTATTTTTCATCTTTTTGTTCTATCTCAACAATGCCACCACTCATGGTGTACTTCATGACATCCACCGCATTGCGATCTATGGGTTTCACGTTCTTGGCGGGAACAATCATCATGTGTCCTGCAAAGCTGTAACTCATGGGGAAGTAAACAGCCACTTTGCCTTCAATATCGCCAAGCTCCTGAAGATCGGTATCGGTGATAAAACCAATCATCTCCATATCGAGCTGCTCGCTTACTTTTACCAATACGGGTTTATCGAATTTCTTTTTGTTCCCAACAAATGCTCCAAGAATATCCGAAATGGTTTGATAGAGGTTGTTGACACCCGGAATTTTCTTGAGGGTATTATCGAACCAGCTTTTGATCTGATCATTGATAAACATACTTCCGAGCCATCCCATCACAAATAGCAAAGCCAGAAGCACAAGGATTCCCCACCCCCACAATCCATCACCATGTTGGGCCAATTCCTCCTCACTATACCACAAGCGTGGAATGATATTATCCACCCACTTGAAAACCACATAAATAATGTAGGCTGTACCAAACACCGGCAGCGTAATTAGCAACCCATTCAGTACATAGTTGATGAATTTTTTGAAGTATCCTTTGAGTATGTCTAAGCTGTCCATCTGATAAAAAATTATGTTGCGAAGCTACGCGCTAAACGCTAGGGGCAAAGATTTCATGCTCCCTCCTTGCCCACCGGGTACTTTTCAGCAAATGTGCAAAGGCTGTCGGTTATTAGGTTCACCGGCAAGGAGGATTCCTATCATCTCTGTAACAAAAAAACGGTTACCGCTCTATTTTTGGGCACTATGAAAATCTTTTTGGACAGGTTAAAAGCAATGCGTGCATCAGGCAAAAAAGCCTTGGCTGTGCTCATTGACCCTGACAAAATGAACGATGAGCAACGCTTGGGCAATCTGCTGGAACTCATCAACCACAGCAAAGTGGATTTTGTGCTAGTTGGAGGCAGTCTATTGGTGGAGGACAATTTTCATCACTGCCTGCGGTTCATCAAACAATTGAGCAAAGTGCCGGTTGTGCTCTTCCCAGGAAGTCCATCGCAAGTGAGCGCTGAGGCGGATGCTATTCTGTTCTTGTCGCTAATCTCGGGTCGCAATCCAGAGTTGCTCATCGGTCAACACGTGATAGCCGCACCACTGCTTAAGCGCATAAAAATTGAAGTGGTGCCAACCGGTTACATGCTCATCGATTGTGGTCGTCCAACTACGGTTTCATACATCAGCCACACGTTGCCCATACCTTATAACAAGCCAGAAATAGCGGCTGCAACAGCACTAGCGGGAGAGATGCTCGGCTTGCGTTGTTTGTATATGGATGGTGGCAGCGGAGCCGACAAACCTATTTCCACAGCGATGATTCGTGAAGTACGAGAGGCTGTGAATTTGCCGCTCATCATAGGTGGAGGCATTCGCAACGAAGAACAGGCGAGACTCGCTTATCAAGCCGGAGCGGATATGATAGTGGTGGGAACCGCTTTTGAAGAAGAACCCGAAATCCTCTTTGCCATGGGGCAAAGCAGAAATGAGATATAAAAACATTTAAAACAACTTGCATCATGATTAGAAGACCCTTCAACCTCAGCAAATGGATAGAAGAAAACCGCGACTTGTTGAAACCACCGGTTGGCAACAAAAACCTGTATGCTGATGCAGGCGATTACATCGTGATGATAGTTGGTGGCCCCAATGCTCGCAAGGATTATCACTACAATGAAACAGAAGAATTGTTTTATCAGCTTGAAGGTGATATTGTAGTAGGTATCCAGGAAGATGGCAAAGCAGTGGACATCGAAATAAAAGAAGGAGAAATGTTCCTGCTGCCTGCACGCGTTCCACACCAGCCAAGACGTGGTCCAAATACGGTGGGCCTTGTGATTGAATGCAAGCGCGATGACCGCAACATGCTAGATGGTCTTCAATGGTATTGCGAGAACTGCAACAACATGCTCAAAGAATATCGCTTCGTGTTGCACAACATTGAAACGGATTTCCTTCCACGCTTTCGCGAGTTTTATGCATCCGAAGAAATGCGTACTTGCAAGAAGTGTGGCACGGTCATGCCCGTTGACGAACGCTTCGTTTAAGGATTTTTTTGGTGTGAACTTTGTTTTACTGCCATCTAAACTTGCAGTTATGAAAAAGCTCTTCGCTCTTTTGATGGTGGTATCCATCCTTACCTCCTGCACGGTCTATAAGGATGTGGAAGTAAAAGAAGTATTGGACTTCAAAATCACAGAATTCCGCACAGATGGCGCAGAGTGTGAAATATTCCTCACCGTGCTCAATCCCAATGGATATAAAATTTCATTGACAGAATCACAAATCAACATGGTGTTCGAAGGTAAGCCCCTTGGTGAGGTACACCTCAAAGAAAAGATTGTGATTCCCAAGAAATCTCAATCCACCATTTCACTCAAGTGCACTGCAAAATTTGGAAGCTTATCCGAACTCACTGGCGACTTGATCTCGCTGCTGTTTAAAACAGAATATGTGATGGAGGGTAGTGGACACATCAAAGGCAAAGCAATGATGGTCTCTAAAAGGGTGCCTATCACTTTTAAAGAAACACTAACAAAAGCGGATTTGGGATTTTGACAGCATAGAACTGTCTACTATGACCTATACGCAATACAACAAGCGGCCGGGGTCATCCTACTTTGTGCATCAAACTCCCCAATCATTTAAACCATGAAGCATACATCACGTAGTTATTGGCGATGCGGTTGATTTCACCCTCGAAGAGTTCCTTGCTCACTTCTTTGACTTTCTTGGCAGGAACACCCGCATAAACACTGCCGGCTTCAACGTGAGTGCCTTCCAAGACCACAGCACCAGCAGCAATTATCGAGTTGCTTTCAACCACGCAGTTGTCCATCACAATGCTGCCCATGCCAATGAGCACGTTGTCATGAATGGTACAGCCGTGCACGAGCGCATTGTGACCTATTGAAACATTGTTGCCAATGATGGTCGGGCATTTTTGATAGGTGCAGTGAATCACCGCGCCATCCTGAATGTTCACCTTGTTGCCAATCTTGATAAAATGCACATCGCCACGCACTACGGCATTGAACCACACACTGCAATCATTGCCCATCGTCACCTCGCCCACAATGGTTGCGTTTTCGGCAATAAACACATTTTCACCAAACTGCGGATGAATACCTCTGACGGGAAGAATAACAGGCATGACGTTGAGTTTTTTTGTTTGCCGCAAAGATGTTGGAAGAAAGGGGTGTGGGCAAATAGAACAATAGGATAATTTGGGAGTTGACATGCAAACGGGTATGAACGCGGGGCACTGCTCACCACTTTGGACAGGGGCATGGAAGAAACGTCCATCGCGTCTTCATAATCCTTACTTTTGCACCCTCAAAAAATATTGAAACAACGATGAGTACAACTGCCACGTCAGCAATCATTGACATTGAAAAAACACTTGCCACACTAGGCATTCAAAAAAGCAATAAAGGCACTTCTACGGGTCGCGAGTTTTTCGCTTCCGGTGAAGAAATTACATCTTACTCTCCTGCCGATGGTTCGTTGATTGGCAGCGTAACCACTACCACTGCAGCGGACTACGAGCGTGTGATAACCACAGCTGTAGAGGCGAGCAAATATTGGAGAAACATTCCTGCACCAAAGCGAGGCGAAATTGTTCGTCAATTTGGTGAGCGTCTTCGTCATTACAAGCAAACTTTGGGCGAGCTGGTGTCCTACGAGATGGGTAAGTCCTTGCAAGAAGGCCTTGGCGAGGTTCAAGAGATGATTGATATCTGTGACTTTGCTGTGGGTCTTTCACGCCAATTGTATGGTTTGACCATGCACAGTGAGCGTCCGGGTCACCGCATGTACGAGCAATGGCACCCGCTAGGTGTGGTTGGTATCATCTCCGCATTCAATTTCCCTGTAGCAGTATGGTCTTGGAATAGTGCTCTGGCTTGGGTTTGCGGTAACGTATGTATCTGGAAAGGCTCTGAAAAAACGCCACTCTGTTCTCTTGCATGCCAAAACATTTGGAACGAAGTAGCCGCTGCAAATAACCTTCCTGAAGGTATTTCTTGCATCATCAGCGGTGCCGCCAATGTGGGCGAAATGATGACCAAAGACACGCGCATTCCATTAATTTCTGCAACCGGCAGCACGCACATGGGTCGTGCCATCGGTGTAACGGTGGCAGAGCGTTTCGGTAAATGCTTGCTTGAGCTTGGTGGTAACAACGCGATTATCGTGACTGAAAATGCAGACCTCAAAATGACTATCGTAGGGGCTGTGTTTGGTGCAGTAGGTACTGCCGGTCAACGCTGTACAACTACACGCAGACTGATCATTCATGAAAGCATCTTTGAAGAAGTGAAATCCAAATTGGTTTCTGCTTATGGTCAATTGCGCATCGGTAATCCATTGGATCAAAAGAACCACGTGGGACCTCTTATCGATAAAGATGCCGTTCAGATGTACCTCAATGCCATCAACGCTGCTAAGGAGCAAGGTGGTAAAGTAGTTGTGGAAGGCGGTGTACTAGAGGGTGAAGGTTACGAAAGCGGTTGCTATGTGAAGCCTTGTATCATTGAAGTGAAAGATTCTTCATTGCCAATCGTACAACAGGAAACATTTGCTCCGATTCTTTACATCATGAAGTACAAAACACTCGATGAAGCAATTGCTATGCAAAACGGTGTTGCACAAGGATTGAGCAGTGCCATCATGACAACCAATTTGCGTGAGGCTGAGCAATTCTTATCTGCCAATGGTAGTGACTGCGGTATCGCAAACGTGAACATCGGTACCAGTGGTGCTGAAATTGGTGGTGCATTTGGTGGTGAAAAAGAAACCGGTGGTGGTCGTGAATCCGGTTCAGACGCTTGGAAAAACTACATGCGCAGACAAACCAATACGATTAACTACTCTACCGAGCTTCCGCTTGCACAGGGTATCAAGTTTGATTTGTAAAAACTATATATATCCAAAAGAAAGAGCCGCTTTTACAAGCGGCTCTTTTCGTTTTTATCATGATTCAATTTTATCTCTTCACAATGCGTGTAGTATGAAATTGTGCTCCATACTTCATTACCAACATGTAAATGCCTGCAGGCAATGCTTCCAGAGAAACTTGTTCACTGCGCAAGCCGGGCATTTGATTGCCAAGGTCGCGCTGCACCATGAGGCGTCCTGTGATATCGCGCAATTCAAGTGATACACGCTCTGATGAATTCAGCGTGTAATAGATATTGAGTAAGCCATTGGTTGGATTTGGATAAGCATTGAATGAATGGGCGTTTATCGCCAGATCTTCCACATCCAGTGCAATATCATCGTTCACTTCAAAACTTGCAGTGAGCATTTCATACACATAACTACCATCGTAATCAAAGATGGTGTATTCCAGCTCCCCGGTCCAATCGAAAGATTTCAACGAACAGCGACCATCAAATGCACCCCAAAGTGTTCCTTGCAATCCATCTGCTGCAGCATCGTGTATTTCGAATGTGTAGCAGCCATTGCCCTGCAAACTCAATGTGTCTTTGATCCATTGATATGGATAGATGTAATGATCACCTTGGTGGACTATTTCACCATTCTCGTTTTTGATATACCAACTCACATCACCCGGCCAAGCATCCATGAGCAATTCCAACACCACAGTAGATGAGCTCAAAGCCAAACCGGCCGTTACATTCATTTCGCTATTGGCCTCATTATCATCTTGCGATGTTACAGAGAGCACATACGCTGAGCGATAATCCAACTCCAGCGGGCCGAATGTGAGGGTGTCCGATTCATACGTAGCAAGGTTTCCTGTCCATGGGAATGGCAACGTATTCTCACCATTGTTAAGTTCTATCGTTGCGCTGGTCAAGGCCGTTGTTCCCATGTTCTTAAGGCCAATTGTTATAAACGTCTCCCCCGTTTCGCAAGATGAAGTTTCGGAGTAGTAGTTTATCATCGGGTCCACCTCAAACATGGCCGCATCGCACGCGGGTTGCATCACTGCTGTTTCAAGTTGGTCTGCGCTGTATTGCCCCAGATTGTACATCAAACGGTCCGGACAGATGTATATCACTGTTGGCACATAAGTAACCCCCAGCATCGAAGCAATACCCACACTGTCAATTACAGGAAATGGATTGTCCGTTAACCAATCACCTTTTGTAGCAATTGCATGATCGTTGCTGTTCAATGCAGGGCCTGCAAGCTGTGCTGTGCTATTGGTGGCTTCCATTTCCACCATGAGAATTTGAACTTGCCCTGTGCCCAATGAGCCATACAATGAATCAAGGCTTTGCATCTCACCGGATTGATAATAGTTCCAGGAAGTGGTTTCCCAAGCAGCAAAGAAGTGTACAATGACCTTCTTGTCTTGGTTGAGCAATTGATAGATGTTCCATTCATTGCCGTTTACATCCACCGCAGTGAAGTCCGGACAAACAGAACCATTCACCACTTGCGCTTTCATTGTGGCGCATGTCATCGCAATGATGGACAGCAGTACGAGTATCTTTTTCATGTCAATTAAGTGGTCGCAAGTTAAATCAACAAGAGGCTAGCAAGGTTTTCAGGACCAACAAAGAAGCGACTATTTCAAGTCAGGCCTTTTACCAATCTTTCAAGAAATCGCTCAAGCGTTGGGGTGCCTGCAAATGATAGGCATGCAAACCCGATTCAGCAGCACCTCTCACATGTTGTGCACTATCATCAATGAACAAGGTCTCTTTCGGGTTGAGTCCATTCCATTCGCATACCTTCAGAAAAGTTTCTGGATATGGTTTTTTGTAATGAATCTCATTGGAGTAATACACTTTCTCAAACGCGTTTTTGAAATAATCAATTCCGATTACTTCATCGGTCATGCGTTCAAATTCGGCCACGTGAATCGCATTGGTATTACTCAATAAAAAGGTGCGGTATCCTTTGTTTTTGACGTTGTACACAGCTTCCACCTGCTCAGGCATGATGTGCAACAAGATGCAGTTCCATGCATAATTTACTTGTTCGCGTGTGGCATTGGGAACAAACTGATGAAGGTAGTGCATGAATTCTTCGTTGGAAATTCTTCCGGTTTCCAAGCGATCGAATATCTCGTTCTGCGCAGCTTGCGAATAAATTTTTGCGAAATCATCAAAACCGAGTTTCGCAAATTCTTTCGCGGGTAAGTGGTAGTCGATTTCAAACAGCACACCACCGAAATCAAAAATGATGTTTTTGATTTTAGATTTATCAATACTCATAAAATGGGGAAAATCAATAGCGTTTAATCCAAGCACCTGAAGTGCCTGAAGAACGAATGTTGGCCAATGCTGTTTGAGCTTCCTGCAATGAATCATAGAAGCCATAAGCTACCAACTGCAGATAACCTTTCTTACCTGCAAAAGACGCGTTGAACCCGTCTTGTCTCAATTTTTCAAGGAAGCGCTGAGCATTTTGATCATCGGCAAAAGCACCACCGATGATGGCATACTTTCCTTTGAGCGACCCTTTCTTCACATCCGTTGCGTGCTTGCCCGCTGCCTTACTTGTTTTATCAGCAACAGCCGGAACGTTTTTCGCAATGAGAATACCATTTTCATCAAACGTCATGCGCTCAAAATTGAAGCGCACGGGCTCTTGTTGTTCAGGTTGAGCAAGGTATTGGTCCAATGGACTCACCGCCTTTTTCCACTCCACGGTTTCATCCACATGAGGAGAATCTTGAGTGGAATAAGGACTCACAATCTTATCGGTATGAAAAGGATTGAGCGAAGCAAAGTTGAAGTCCTTTTTATTGGCATGATTTCCGGCAATCCAGATGCCAGCGGCCAACAGCGGAATACCTACAACTGCGGCAACACGCCAAACTACAGATGGTTTGTTTTTCTCAGATGCCACCGGCTGCATCTCCACCACCGGAGTTTCATCCTGCCAGATGGCAACCGGGGTGAGCTGCACGGGCAACAAACCGAATGAGCTCAACAAGAAATTCTCCTGTTCTTCCGGAATGAATTGCAGCTGGCCACCTTGGTCATAGAAAAAAGTGCCGATGCGCTCCAAGAACAAGCGACCATCGCGTTGCAACATATTTTGCCATTGCGCAACATGCTTCTCAATCTTGGACTGCGCTTCTTTATAGGAGCACTCCAACATTGCGGCCAAGTATGCCACAAGCAACCCGTCATTGTTTTTGAGATGACTGTTGAAGCCGATGTGCTTCGATGGCGGAGCTATGCGATGGGTTTGTCTGTTGAGTTTTGCAGAACGGTAATTGGCCACGAGTCCACCAAAACCGGGAACTACCACACAATCATGCTCATACAATAAATCAGCTATAAGACTCTCTAATCGCATCGCGGCAAATATACTTTTTTCCAATCCAAAAGATTCAAGTATTCAACAATTCGAACCTCGAATTTTGTTTAGCCATTCGTTCTGAACCACTTGAAAACACAAGTAATTAACAACTCTGAACGACCTGCTCTCAATTTTCAATGTCAGAAGTAGCAAAGGCATGTGATGAGGTCTTACTTTCACCGCCCCAAAATGTATCGTTTCGCACAAATACTGTCCATCGTTTTCCATCCGCTATGGATGCCGCTGATTATTTACTTGTCCGTGCGAACCATTGATCCTTATTACATCGCACCTACACAGGCGGATTATTTTGTATTTCTGCTGTTGGGAATCAACATTGTGGCTCCGGCACTGAGTATGCTCATCATGATCAAATACGGCATCTTGAGCAGCATCGACTTGCGGGACAGAAAGGAGCGTTTTGGACCTTATTTATTGGTCATCTTCTATTATGTATTATCCTATACCATGTTGCGTTGGAAAGGACCCTACCTGCCACCCAATGTGTTCAGTTTTTTCCTTTCGGTAATCATCTCATTGTGTTGCAGCTTGGTTATCAATATGTATTGGAAGATATCGGTGCACATGCTCGCGCAAGGCGGTGTATTCGGCACCTTGCTAGCGCTCAATGTGATTCACCCAAGTCTTGACTTTGTGTATCCTGTATTATCGTTGATTATGGCAGCGATTACGGCCTACTCGCGCCTCTATTTGCACGCTCACACGCCAGGGCAGGTCTATGCCGGCTTTTGCGTAGGAGCTGTCGTAAACTGGTATGTGATTTCACATCAGCTCATGATCTAGAGGATGCAAGTCGCTGCTCCCATCGCCATGCGTCTTCGAGTGCTTTTTCAAGACTCAATTCGGTTTTCCAACCCAATACCTGATTGGCCTTGGTGGCATCGGCCCACACCTGCTCCACATCGCCTTCTCTGCGGTTGCCAATCACGTAGTTGAGCTTTTGTCCCGTAACATGCTCAAAGGTTTTTACCACTTCCAGTACGGAGTTGCCCACACCTTGCCCCAGGTTGAACGCCTCGCAGCGCGATGGATTATTGTCCAGCCAGTTGAGTGCTTTTACGTGGGCTTTGGCCAAATCTGTCACATGGATATAATCGCGGATGCAGGTACCGTCAGGGGTGTTGTAATCGTTACCGAAGATGGTCAGTTGCTCGCGCAACCCGATGGCCGTTTGCGTGATAAACGGAACGAGGTTGTTCGGCACCCCATAAGGCAGTTCACCGATATGAGCCGACTCATGTGCTCCAATGGGGTTGAAATAACGCAAGAGTGCCGCTCCCATTTGCGCATTTGCGCGCAAGGTATCCCGAACGATGCGCTCGCACACTTGCTTGGTATAGCCGTATGGAGATGTTGCTTCCAATAGTGGAGAGTTCTCATCCACGGGCAAGCGCTCGGGTTGGCTGTAAACAGTAGCGCTGCTGCTGAACACTAGATGGTGTACATCGTAGCGCACCATTAACTTGAGCATATTGATAAGCGAGCACAGGTTGTTCTCGTAGTATTTCAAAGGCTGTTGTACCGATTCACCTACAGCTTTATATGCCGCGAAGTGGATAACGGCAAAAGGCTTTTCATTTTCAAAAACCTTCGTCATTGCCTGCTCATCCGCACAATCGTGTTTGTAAACGATTGGTCGGGAGCCCATGATTTTTTCCAATCCATCAATCACACCCTCTTCGGTATTGGAAAAATTATCTACGATAACGGGCACATAACCTTCTGCACCAAGTTCCACCACCGTATGCGCACCGATGAATCCCGCTCCACCCGTCACAATGACCTTCTTACTCATAATTTGCGTGCTAGCTCTGGATAAAAAGCGCCCGAAGGTACATACTCTGTCCATTAAGCAATCCGTTCATCCCTGGCTTTTATGGATAGAAATTTTGAATTCGGAGTGGAACAGGGAGCTAAAAAGGCATTCCCTAAACATTTTTCAAAAAAATTTTTCGCGCTCAAACCCTTGATAAATCAGAGAGAATGAAAAAAGTTTCAATTTTTCTTGATAAAAATGAAACCTTAATGGAACTGCTTCGGTAAAAGAAGCCAACCCAACTTTAAAGAACTATGGAACTCCAAACAACTGCACTGCGATACGACCTCTCGTATCTCAATCAGGTTTTCCAAGGAAACCGAGAGATGATAAACAACATTATCAATCTCTTTATTCAACAAGTCCCTGATTACATCCAGGAAATGGAAGAATGTGTACGCAAGAATGAACCCTTGTCGTTACACCCATTGGCTCATAAGGCCAAAAGCTCTATTTCTATGCTCGGTATCCGGGATATGGAAACGGATATCCTCCAGATTGAGCAAGACAGTAAGCATTTACGAAACCTTGATCGGCTACCAACGTTAGTAGCCAACGTGAAAAGAAATTATCAGGAAGTTTTCGAACAACTGAAACAAGTATTGGAACGGCCTTCAGCTGATTGACCGTTCACACAATCGATATAGGGTGGAGGGCCGCCTGCGCGAAGAAACTAATTTCTGAGGCAGGCGGTTTTTCTTTTGGGGCATCTGGAATACGCTGTCATTCGCACACTGAGATGGTTAACCCCTCCTCTTAAACGACCACGTCACATAAAACACCGCTTCTTTTTCTCCTTTTTCGGAATAGCCTGTGGCTTTGCAACGCACGGTGCGCGGCTCTCCGGTGAGAACGGTTTGACGTATGGCTTCTTTAATCAAGTGTCCGTCCTCAAATTTGAAAGTCGTACGTCCCGAAGCCTTCTTTAAAAATTCAGCTTCGAGATTCGAAACAAGCATCGCGATACTTGGCTTGGCATTGCGTGTATAGTACAAGGCAATTATTCCGCTGCTCATCTCACCGGCCATGGCAAGCACCGCGAAGTACGTGGAGCGAAAAGGATTTTGATTGAGCCATTTGTAACACACGGTTACTTCACAACGCTGTTCGTTTATCGACTTAAGCCGAATGCCCGCGAGAAAAGCCATCGGTAATTTCGATAGCAGAAAACATCTGAACAAAAAGCGGTTGTTCACGAGCTTCATGAAGGCGCGCGACTCTTTCTTGTGGTTTTCGATATAGGTGTTGAGTAGCTCTTGTGACATGGTGTTTCTTTCTTAACACCGCAATGATGCGGAGAACGCAAAGTAATGACGTCAGGAAGGCGGCTAATAGCCAAAAGCCAATGGCTGACAGCTATTGATAAAGTTTGTGCTCTTGGATGTAACCAATAACTGCGTCAGGCAACAAGTAACGCGCGCTCTGTTTGGCAGCAATTTGTTTTCTGATTTGTGTTGCTGAGATTTCGATTTGCGGGGCTGCGATGATTTGCACTTGGTACTTGCTCCAATCAATGGGTGATTCGGCCATCGTCACATTATGACGAGGAAACATGCGCACAGGGAAGTTCTGCAATATCCATTCATACTCCTTCCACAGGTGAAACGATGGCATATTGTCTTGGCCCATGATAAGTGTGAAAGAATACTTTGGAAATGTATCTCTAAGCGCTTGGAGAGTCTTATAGGTGAAGGAAGGTTTGTCCATTGCAAACTCAATGTCGCTCGCATGCAGATACGGACTGCCTTTTATTGCCAGCTGCACCATCTTGAGGCGATGCGCTTCAGGGGCAAGGTCAGAAGTTGCTTTGAGTGGATTTTGAGGGCTGATGATGAACCAAACTTCATCGAGATCGGTTTGTGTGGCAAAGTATTCGGCAATGATCAAATGCCCGATGTGCACGGGATTGAACGAACCGAAATACAAGCCTACCTTTTTCACGATTGCAAGAATTGTTGGACGTAAAGTTTCGCGTTTTCCAGAGCGTGCTGAAGGGTGTCATTCACAAGCACTTTATCAAACTTGGATTCAAAGCTCAATTCATGTTGAGCTTTGGAGATGCGCATTTCGATTTTTTCAGGAGTTTCGGTACTGCGGTTGCGCAAGCGTTGTTCGAGAGCCTCAATACTCGGAGGTTTCACAAATATGGCAATGGCCTGTTCACCGAAGAATTTTTTGAGGTTCAAGCCACCCACCACGTCCACATCAAAGATGACGTGCTTGCCCTGTTTCCAAATGTTTTCAATCTCAGAGCGCAAGGTGCCATAGAATTGGTTTTTATAAACCTCTTCCCATTCGATGAATTCGTTTTGCTCAATCTTCTGCTTAAAGGTCGCTACATCGATGAAGTGATAGTCTTTGCCATCTACTTCGTAATCGCGTTTCGCGCGCGTAGTAGCCGAGATGGAGAACGAGAGGTTCAGCTCTTGCATTTGCAACAGGTGTCGCACAATGGTGGTTTTACCTGCTCCGCTCGGTGCTGAAAATATGATGGCTTTTCCCTTGGTCATAATAATCACTTATCCGAATAACTGTTGTGGCTTCCACACGCTTGGCCGCTTACGTTTTACTTCTCCTGCTTTCCTTATAAGACGTTATTGATTTGTTCTTTGATTTTCTCCAATTCGTCTTTCATCTTCACTACCAATTTCTGCATGTCAGCATCATTGGCCTTGCTACCGATGGTATTGATTTCTCTGCCTATTTCTTGCGAGATAAATCCGAGTTTTTTTCCGGAAGCTTCACCATTCAATTCATCCATGAAGTGCTCGCAATTGGTGAGCAAACGCTGATACTCCTCAGAGATATCCAGGCGCTCCAAATAGTAGATGAGCTCTTGTTCAAAGCGGTTGTTATCTACTTTATCGGCAGGAATCAATTCTTCAATGCTACTGCGCAATTTTTCGCGCACCCTCTTATTGCGCTCTTCAATCGGTTTTTCCAGTGCATCACGGTAGTCCAAAATCATGCGAATGTGCATGGCAAAATTATCCTTGAGTTTGGCTCCTTCAATCTTGCGATAGCTGTCGAACCGGTTATAAGCTTCTTTGATAATGGCAAAGAGACCATTGTATTCCTCTTCATCGAGCTCTTGATTCTCGGGGCGCAACACATCCGGAATGCGCACAATGGCATTGAGGAAATCGGCATTGGTCATGCCCACATTGTCGGCCACTTCTTTGAGATCATTGTAGTAAGCCTCCATCAGTGGTTTATTGAAAGCCAAGCGTTTTTCCGGTTCAAGGCTTTCATAATACACCAATAAATCGGCTTTGCCGCGCTGGACATTGTCGCTCAGCCATGAGCGCAACTCCAGTTCTTTTTCACGGTATGCACCGGGAATGCGCATGTTGAGGTCGAGCGTCTTGCTGTTGAGCGAGCGCATCTCTACCGTGAACTTCTTGTTTCCTACTGTTCCTTCGGCCTTGCCGAAGCCTGTCATTGAGCGCAGCATTGTTTTTCTATCTGTTTGAATCAAAGAGGGGCTCTTTGATTCTCTTTGAGTTATTAAGCTTTTCTCTTATGAAGTAAAATCATTAAGCCCTAAAGAGGCATGTTAGCGTGCTTCTTCCTAGGCATGCTGTCCACTTTGTTCTCGAGCATTGCAAAAGCGCGAATCAATTTTTCACGAGTTTGTGAAGGTTTGATTACTTCATCCACATAACCGCGGCTTGCAGCATTGTATGGGTTGGCAAACAACTCTGCATATTCGGCTTCTTTCTCTTTCCACTTTGCTTCTTTGTCGGCAGCTTCGCTGATTTCTTTTTTGAAGATAATCTCAGCAGCACCTTTAGCGCCCATTACCGCAATCTCAGCAGTAGGCCATGCATAGTTCATATCTGCACCGATGTGTTTGGAGTTCATTACATCGTATGCACCACCGTATGCTTTGCGAGTAATCACGGTAACGCGAGGCACGGTAGCTTCGCTGAATGCATAAAGCAATTTAGCACCGTTGGAGATAATACCGTTCCACTCTTGATCGGTACCCGGCATGAAGCCCGGAACATCTTCAAACACCAACAAAGGAATATTGAACGCATCGCAGAAGCGCACAAAACGCGCGGCTTTGTTGGATGATTTGATATCGAGCGCACCAGCCAAGTAAGCCGGTTGGTTGGCTACGATACCGATGCTTCTGCCCGCAAGACGCGCGAAACCAATCAAAATATTTTCTGCATAATCCTTTTGAATCTCAAACCATGAATTGTCATCGATGACCTCTTTGATGACATCTCGCATATCGTATGGTTGGTTCGGGTTGGATGGAACGATATTGTTCAATGCAGGACGTTCTTCATTGCCCGGGGTGTAATCAAGACGAGGAGTGATTTCCTCACAGTTTTGAGGGATATAGCTCAACAACTCGCGAATGCTCTTGATACAAGCAATATCGTTCTCGGCAGTGAGGTGTGTCACACCGCTCTTGGTAGAGTGAGTGGATGCCCCACCGAGTTCTTCGCTGGTCACCTCTTCGTGCGTAACGGTTTTCACCACATTGGGACCGGTAACGAACATGTAGCTGGTGTTCTCCACCATGACGATAAAGTCCGTAAGTGCCGGACTATACACGGCACCACCGGCACACGGGCCCATGATGGCGCTGATTTGTGGCACCACACCACTTGCTTTCACGTTGCGATAGAAGATATCGGCATAACCACCAAGGGAAACAACACCTTCCTGTATACGAGCACCACCGCTGTCATTGAGGCCAATCACCGGGGCACCGTTTTTCATGGCCAAATCCATCACACGACAAATCTTTTCAGCGTGGGCTTCTGCAAGTGAGCCACCGAGAACAGTGAAGTCCTGCGAGAACACATATACCAATCGACCGTTGATGGTACCATAACCGGTTACCACACCATCACCGAGATAAACCTCTTTGTCCAGTCCGAAGTTGGTACTGCGGTGAGTAACCAGCGCGCCCAATTCTTCAAAGGAGTTTTCATCCAGAAGGAAATGAATGCGTTCACGTGCAGTGAGTTTACCTTTTTTATGTTGGGATTCGATTCGCTTTTCGCCACCACCCAATTTGGCCTGAGCCAATTTCTGTTCGAGTACTTGAATTTTGTCTTGCATGGATCTGCTATTGATTCCTCTCCCTTTTTTCGGAAGGAGCGCAAATGTAGGGTGTGGAGGAGAATGTTGGCGCAGATACCCAACTTCCATTTACACACCCGCATCCTTGCGTTTTTGATAAGGAATCTCCTCCCCAGCTTCCTTTTAAATAGAAGGAGGTGGCAAGAGAAACAAAATCAGACTAAACAAAAGGAACGCGCGCACGCGAGAAACCCATTTTGGCGAATAAAAAAATTTGGGGTGCAGCACTTAATAACAGCGTTTCAACAAAGAAGAGCACAAACTTGTTGATGACGGAATAAACAGACTGATGTTCACACGGCAAGCCATCGCAAACCGTGCCAAAAAAATCGGTCATATTGTCGACTGCGGTACCGTGAAAAGGGTAGTAAAATCAGTCAAAGGCGCTAATTCTTAGCGTTTCGGAAGAGGCTCAATTTGTCATGTGGATAACTCCGCGAGGTTGTCAATTCTTTAACATCAGATAAGTTCATTTTTCTATGAAATTTGACAGCATCAATCGGTGAAATCACCCCTTGTTCTAAGTGGCTGAGTCAGCGATTGAAGGATACGAAATCACCATTTGAAACATTCAATTTCACTTGCTGAGTCAGCATCCGACCCCTATACAATTTTTATATTAAATCCTCCGGCCAAAAACCGGAACATTAATTTACCTAAAAGCGGTCTTGTGAAAGCAGGGCCACATAAAAGACAAGAGCTATGGCAGAATTAGAAGAACCAATCCTCAAAGAGAACCCTGATCGTTTTGTCCTTTTCCCCATTCAGCACCACGACATCTGGCACTTTTACAAAAAGAGTGAGGCCAATTTCTGGACAGCAGAGGAAATTGATTTGGAAGCAGATCTCGTGGACTGGAATAACAAACTCAATGATGATGAGCGCCACTTCATCAAGCACGTGTTGGCGTTCTTTGCTGCCAGTGACGGTATTGTAAATGAAAACTTGGCTGAGAACTTCGTGCGCGAGGTACAGTACACGGAGGCCAAATTCTTCTATGGCTTCCAGATTATGATGGAAAACATCCACAGCGAGACCTACTCGTTGTTGATTGATATGTATATCAAAGATACGGCTGAGAAGAATTACCTTTTTAAAGCCATCGACACGTTGGCTTGCGTGAAGAAAAAAGCCGATTGGGCATTGCGCTGGATCAAGAACGGAACCTTTGCCGAGCGCCTTGTGGCATTTGCAGCGGTAGAAGGTATCTTCTTCAGCGGTTCATTCTGCAGCATCTTCTGGCTCAAGAAGCGCGGGTTGATGCCTGGCTTGAGCTTTTCCAACGAGCTCATTAGCCGTGACGAAGGACTGCACTGTGACTTTGCCTGCTTGCTTTACACCAAGCACATCGTCAACAAGCTTCCGAAAGAGCGCGTACAGGAAATCATCGTAAACGCAGTAGAAATCGAAAAAGAATTCATCATCGATGCGCTACCGGTGAAACTCATTGGTATGAACAGCGATTTGATGAGCCAATACATTGAGTTCGTTGCTGACCGCTTGCTAGTGGAGTTGGGTAATGACAAAGTATTCAATGTTTCTAACCCATTTGATTTCATGGAGATGATTTCGCTTCAGGGTAAAACCAACTTCTTTGAAAAACGTGTGGGCGAATACCAAAAAGCCGGTGTAATGGCCGACAAGAACAAACAGACTTTCTCATTGGACGAAGACTTTTAAGCTCTTCATCCACGGAATGGGTTTCGTCTGTGGATAATTGCCCTCCATTTTTTCAAAACATTTCCACCCGATGTTATGAAAAAGCTTGCATGAATAATTTTATTGCATGAGCAATTGATTATCGCTTGCATTAACCGAAATTGCTACTAATCAATTGAAACACAAGAAAAGCGATGACCCATCGTTTTTCTAACAATTAACCTCCACCGGGGTAAACGGTGGCTCTCAGATAGAGAAGGGAAACTATCTGTGTGCAGTTGTTATTTCCCATTACAACATTATTCAAAACCCGAAATAATATGTTCGTAGTCAAAAGAGATGGACGCAAGGAGAGCGTCAAGTTTGACAAAATCACCGCGCGCATAACCAAGTTGTGCTATGGTTTGAGCCCGATTGTGGATCCGGTGAAGATTGCTATGAAGGTAATCGAAGGGGTTTATGACGGTGTAACCACCAGCGAGCTGGACAATCTTGCTGCGGAGATTGCTGCAACCAATACAACTGCGCATCCTGACTATGCATTGCTTGCTTCGCGCATTGCTGTGAGCAACCTGCACAAGAACACCAAGAAGTCGTTCAGCCAGGTAATGAGCGATCTCTATCACTATGTAGATCCCAAGACCGGTGCTAACGCAGGGTTGATAGCCGATGATGTTTATCAAATCATCATGGACAATGCGCCCTTGTTGGACAGCACCATTATCTACGACCGCGACTTTAATTTTGATTACTTCGGGTTCAAAACACTAGAGCGTTCTTACCTCTTGCGCATGAACGGCAAGGTGGCTGAGCGCCCGCAACAGCTCTTCATGCGCGTGGCTGTGGGTATCCACAAAAACGACATGACAGAGGTGGTGAAAACCTATAACATGCTTAGCGAAGGTTGGTTCACACATGCTACTCCAACCTTGTTCAACGCAGGTACACCAAAACCACAGATGAGCTCATGTTTCTTGCTTCAAATGCAGAGCGACTCCATCGATGGTATTTACAATACGCTGAAACAAACCGCACTCATCTCGCAAAGTGCCGGTGGAATCGGCCTCAGCATTCACAACGTCCGTGCAAAAGGTTCATACATCAAAGGAACCAATGGAACCAGCAACGGTATCGTACCGATGTTGAAAGTATTCAACGACACCGCTCGCTATGTGGACCAAGGCGGTGGTAAGCGCAAAGGTTCCTTTGCTATCTACCTAGAGCCATGGCACGCTGATGTTTACGAATTCCTAGATTTGAAAAAGAACCACGGTAAAGAAGAGATGCGTGCGCGAGACTTGTTCTATGCCTTGTGGATTCCAGACTTGTTCATGAAGCGTGTGAAAGAAAACGCTGAATGGACCCTGATGTGTCCAAACGAATGTCCGGGACTTTCTGACTGCTGGGGTGAAGAGTTCGAGGCACTTTATACCAAGTACGAAAATGAAGGTCGCGGTCGCCAAACAGTGAAGGCGCAAGATTTGTGGTTCAAGATTTTGGAATCACAAATTGAAACCGGTACTCCCTACATGCTGTACAAAGACTCTGCAAACCGCAAGAGCAATCAGCAAAACCTTGGTACTATCAAGAGCTCCAACCTCTGCACCGAGATCATCGAGTACACTGCTCCGGACGAGATTGCCGTGTGTAACCTCGGTTCCATTGCATTGCCTAAGTTTGTAATCGATGGTCAGTTTGACCACAACAAATTGTTTGAGGTAGCTTATCAGTTGACCGTTAACCTCAACAAGATTATCGACACCAACTACTACCCTGTACCGGAGACGAAGAAGAGCAACATGCGTCACCGTCCAATCGGTATCGGTGTGCAAGGGTTGGCCGATGCCTTCATCCTCATGCGCTATCCATTTGACAGCCCTGAGGCAAAACAATTGAACAAAGAAATCTTCGAGACCATCTACTACGCAGCCTGCACAGCTTCCAAAGACTTGGCTAAGCGTGATGGTCATTACGAAACCTTCCCGGGCTCTCCGGCCAGCAAAGGCATTCTTCAGTTCGACATGTGGAACGTGAAGCCATCAGACCGCTGGGAGTGGGATGTATTGAAAGAAGAAATTAAAGAATACGGATTGCGCAACTCCTTGCTTTTGGCACCAATGCCTACAGCAAGTACAGCACAAATCCTTGGCAACAACGAGTGCTTTGAGCCATATACCAGCAACATCTATACCCGCAGAGTATTGGCCGGTGAATACATCATCGTAAACAAGCATCTTTTGAAAGACCTTGTGAGCCTTGGCATTTGGAATGAAGACTTGAAGAACAAGCTCATCGCTCACAACGGATCTGTACAAAACATACCGGAAATTCCGGATAACTTGAAAGCCCTCTACAAAACAGCATGGGAGCTGTCACAAAAAACCATTCTGGAAATGGCTGCAGACCGTGGAGCTTTTATCTGCCAAAGCCAGTCATTGAACGTGTTCATGGAGAACCCGAACTTCGGTAAACTCTCATCCATGCACTTCTATGCTTGGGAAAAAGGCTTGAAAACAGGTATGTACTACTTGAGAACAAAAGCAGCAACCGATGCCATCAAGTTCACAGTAGACAAGAAATACAAGAGCGATACTGTAAGCGCAACAGCCGAAAGTACTATGGCTACTGCTACAGCCGCAGCATATAGCAACGCGAACGCACAACCTGTTCCACAATTCGAGTTACGTGGTCCTTCCACCAAAATGAGTGACGAAGAATTGGCAAAACAGGCAGCAGCAATGGCTTGTTCATTGGACAACCCTGATGCGTGTGAAATGTGTAGCGGTTAGTACGTTGCCTTCTTCCGTTGAAACAAACGGCCATTGATTTATGATACAACCCCGGACATCACTGTCCGGGGTTTTTGTTTGTTGCATTTTCCTCCAACTTAAGCACATAGCAGGATATTACCATTTATTGTGCCGGCTGCTAGACACAACCGTTTATCTTCGTTATGTAAATGCATCATCATAATCCGACTTACACAGATAAGTCTCAACCCAACATACGCTTCGCACGTGGCGAACAACTCGAATTCTTCAGCACTCTAAGAAAACGCGTTGATGCGTACTTCAAAGACAACAACATCTCCCACAGAGGTAACCGCACCATGGTCATTAAAACCATTGCCCTCATGGCGATGTACATTGTTCCTTTTGTTCTTATTCTAACACTCCCTGTGCCGTTTTGGGCCGCCTTGCTGCTCTGGGTGGTCATGGGACTCGGCCTTGCAGGCATTGGCATGAGCGTCATGCACGATGCCAATCACGGAGCTTATACAAAAAGTGAAAAACTCAACAAATGGTTAGGCTATAGCCTCAACCTTCTAGGTGGAGCTGCGGAAAACTGGAAGTATCAACACAACATCTTGCACCATACCTACACAAACGTATCAGGCATGGATGAGGACATTGATCCAAAAAAAATCTTGCGCTTCTCTCCCCACCATACGCACCACGAGCCACACAAACACCAATGGTATACGGCTTACTTTTTTTACTCCATACTTTCTCTGTATTGGGTGGTAGCAAAAGACTTGATTCAATATGTACGTTATAAGCGCGTAGGACTGAACAAAAAAGACAGAGCCGAGAACCGCGCTTGGTTCCTGCGCGTCACGTTGTTCAAGCTCATTTATCTCGCGGTGATGCTTGTGCTTCCAACTGTTGTGGTGGGCATCCCATTCTATCAAGTATTGATTGGATGGATTGTGATGCACCTGGTGGCCGGTCTTATCCTGTCAGTGATATTCCAAATGGCGCATGTGGTGGAAGAAACCACCTTCCCTGTACCCGATGAACAAGGCAACATGGAGAATTCATGGGCGGTACACCAATTGCAAACCACGATGAACTTTTCACGCGGTAACAAAGTACTTTCATGGTACATCGGTGGACTGAACTTTCAAGTAGAGCACCATTTGTTTGCCAACATCTGCCACGTGCACTATCCGGCTATCGCTCCCATTGTAAAACAAACAGCAGAGGAATACGGCATTGCTTATCTCGAAAAAGAAACATTTTGGCAAGCGCTTGTATCCCATACCCGTATGCTCAAAAAACTCGGAGCACCATCCATCGATGAAATTGGAATGGGCTGATTTCGTTGTTAATTGGCGGCATTATCGCACGTCAGTTGATGAAAAAGCGGCTCAATAAACGAACGACCATGATCAGCGCATCGCTCGCACTGTTCATGGTTTTTGTTTTTTGTCTGCCGAAAAATCTATTTGACAAACCACACAGCACTGTGCTCTATGCGAGCAATGGAGAACTGCTGAGTGCCATTATCGCAGATGATGGTCAATGGCGTTTTCCCCACACCGACACGGTGAGCTATAAATTCAAAGCAGCATTGTTGCTCTTTGAAGACCAATACTTCTACGACCACAACGGAGTATATCTGCCATCGCTTGTTCGCGCGATATATCAGAACATCACATCGGGTAAAGTGGTGAGTGGAGCCAGCACACTCACGATGCAAGTAGTGCGCCTTAGCCGTGACAATCCACCACGCACCGTGCGTGAGAAGTTCATGGAGATGTTGCGCGCCATGCGTCTTGAATGGCGCTACAGCAAAGATGAAATCCTTGCGCTCTATGCATCCAATGCACCCTTTGGGGGAAACGTAGTGGGACTGGATGCGGCAGCGTGGCGGTATTTTGGAAGAACACCTGATCAACTATCATGGGCGGAAGCCGCTACACTGGCGGTATTGCCGAATGCACCAGCACTCATTTATCCCGGCAAAAACCAGGAACGTTTGCTCGCAAAACGCAATCGCTTGCTGCAGAAATTGCATGAGGAGCAATACATCGATAAGGAAACATTAGAGCTCAGTCTTCTGGAACCCTTACCACAAAAGCCTTATCCGCTTCCTCAACAAGCCTCGCATTTGCTGGCGACTCTTATCAAAATCCACGGCAAGGGCAAACGCTATCACACCACTATCCAACATGGATTACAAGAGCGCGTATCGCAGATTGTTCAATACCACCTTCCGCAATGGCAGGCCGATCTTGTCAACAATGCTGCTGTACTTGTAGTGGAAGTAAAAACAGGAAATGTACTTGCCTATATCGGCAATACCCATGATGAACACAATCGCTACAGCAACATGGTGGATGTGATACGCGCACCGCGGAGTACGGGCAGCATTCTCAAACCCTTTCTCTATGCGGCCATGCTCAAAGATGGATTGATGTTGCCCACCACCTTGATGGCTGATGTACCGGTTCAATTTGATGGCTTTAGTCCGCAGAATTACTCTGAAACTTACGATGGAGCCGTGCCCGCAAGTCGCGCATTATCACGCTCGCTCAACGTTCCGATTGTATTGATGCTAAAAGACTACGGCTACCCAAGGTTTTATCACTTGTTGCAAAAGATGCATTTTTCGCATCTGAAAAAGCCGGCTGATCATTACGGATTATCCATCATTCTTGGTGGTGCCGAGGCCAGCCTTTGGGACATCACACATGCGTATGCAAGCATGAGTCGTGCATTGGTAGAGCATCACCAATCCAACGGCAAATACTTTGAAGGCAATTACAACCAAATGCGTCATGTATTGCAACACGAAGAACCATTGCGCACGGAAGATAAATTTCCGTTGTTCGATGCCGGTAGCATATGGAGCACCTATCGCGCATTGGTTGAAGTAAACCGTCCACATACCGAGCTTGGCTGGGAAGCCTACTCCTCTGCCACACCCATTGCATGGAAAACAGGAACCAGCTTTGGCAACCGCGATGCCTGGGCTGTTGGTACCACGCCTGAGTATGTTGTTGGTGTTTGGGTAGGCAATGCGGACGGACAAGGGCGACCGCTTCTAACGGGCGTTACGGCAGCAGCACCGTTGTTGTTTGATGTATTCAATGCGCTCCCCACACGCACTTGGTTCAATCCTCCATATGATGATATGGAACGCATCAGCGTGTGCAAACACAGCGGCATGAGAACGTCCATGTATTGCGAACAAGCCGACACCATGTATGTTCCTAGGGCAGGCTTGCAAACAGAAGCCTGTACTTATCATCAACGCATTTTTACGAATGCAACCGGAACGTTGCGATTAAATGCGAACTGTGCATCCACGGATGAAATGGTGGCTCAGAACTGGTTTGTATTGCCTCCTGTTCAAGAGTATTACTACAAACCAAAACATCCTGAGTACCGTTCTCTGCCGCCCTTTGCAGAAGGGTGTGAAGGAGAATCTTCACTTCCCATCGGGCTGATTTATCCCAAATCAGATGCAAAGATTTTTATACCCCGAAACATTCAGGGCGAACATGAACGCGTGGTGTTGAAAGCCACACACCGCGATAAAAACGCAACACTTTACTGGCA
Source organism: Flavobacteriales bacterium (assembly GCA_036562565.1). Lineage (GTDB taxonomy): Bacteria > Bacteroidota > Bacteroidia > Flavobacteriales_D > Sanyastnellaceae > DATCJY01. Next base: position 35,543 of record DATCJY010000026.1, read on the forward strand.
CCTTAACGATGAATTCATCGGACAAACCACCACTTTGCACCAACTCGAAATAAGCCCTTCACCGGGCAAATACCTGCTCACGCTCACCGATGATAAAGGAGAGCACTTTTACAAAACGATTGAGATTTTGGAGAAGTAGTGTGTGATGCATCTTTGCGTGTATGATTCTCCTGGTAGAAGACGATAAGGTACTCAATGAAAACATCCGTGAAGCATTGGTAGCAGAGGGTTATCAAGTGGACCAAGCTTTTGATGGATTCATTGCAGAAAAGTTGTTGAAGAAAGGCACATACCACTGCGTGATTCTCGATATCAATCTGCCGCTAAAGAACGGCTATGAGGTGTGTAAAGCATTTCGACAATTCAATACCACCACTCCGGTTTTGCTTCTTACAGCTTTTGATGAACTCGAGGACAAGGTGCAAGGATTTGAAAGCGGTGCGGATGATTACCTCACCAAACCGTTTTTCATCAAGGAATTGCTCATGCGTGTGCAAGCGTTGATAAAGCGGAGTGCCACCAACAGCGCTCCCGTCAACGATGTAATTGTAGCAGGAGACTTGGTTATCCATCAACGGCTAAAAACCGTGTCACGCGCGGGTCAAGACATAAAACTCACCCCACGTGAATATCAAATCTTACATCGCTTGGTGACCGCCAATGGTGAGCCTGTTTCCAAACAACTGTTGATTCAGGAAATATGGGGAAGCGTGTTTGATGCTAATACGAACAACATCGAAGTATTCATCAACTTCCTGCGCAATAAGATTGATAAGCCGTTTGGCAAACAATCGATTAAAACCAAAGTTGGATACGGCTATTATTACGAACCCTAAAAGACCATGAACATTCGCAAACGCATATTGCTTTACTTCACTGCATCCACATTGGCGGTGACGGGTATTGCGTTTGCATTGATATACATCCTGTTTGCCGAATACCGCGAAGAAGAATTCCAGCAGCGACTCAAAGAGAAAATCACTTTTACGCTTCAGTTTCTGGATGAGGAAATGGCCAGCAACAAATCCTTACTGCACATGTTGGACCGCCTGACCATCAACGAGCTCTATGAAGAGAAAACGTTGCTCTTTGACAAAGACAAGAAGCTCATCTATTCAAGTCTGGATGATGTCTCCATTATCTATTCGCAAACATTGCTCAACCAGCTCAACGAAGAGAACAACTGGATAGAAACCAAAGAAGGCAAGTTTGATGTGGTAGCTGTTTGCCTCAACTTCGAGAATTCGCGCTTCTATGGTATTACCAAAGCTTATGACACATTTGGATATACCAAGCTGAACTACTTGAAGTATACCCTCATTTCTATCTACTGCGTAATAGCGCTGTTAGTGGTAATGATAGCACTCTACATCTCGCGTCAGATATCCAATCCCATCAATAAAATGGCCGCAGAGATTGGTGAGCTCAATTTCGAATCGGACAAACAACTCGTTACCATTCCGAATACGAACGATGAGATTCGCCTGCTGGGTGAAAAATTCAACGAACTCATGACCCGACTGCACGAGTCGTTTGCATTTCAGAAGCATGCCGTACACCACATATCACATGAGCTTAAAACACCTATTGCCGTATTGGTTTCCAACTTTGAGCGCATCGAGCAAGAGGCCGATGAAGAAAAAAAACAACTGCTAATTCGGCATCAAAAAGAGAATACGCGTCAACTGGGAGACATCATCAATGCCTTGCTGGAAATTTCCAAAGCTGAATCAGGTAATTTGAAAATTGAAGATGAGCTCCGCATGGATGACTTGGTGTTTGACATCATTGAGCAAATCAAAGCATTGCACCCGGACTTTGTGTTCAAGGTGGACATGGATGCATCAGTGGTGAACGAAGAACACCTGACTGTAAGAGGCAACGAACGATTGCTCAAGGCGGCCATCTCCAATCTCCTGCAAAACAGTGTGCAATACAGCAACAACGGCAAAGCCTCCATTGCCTTTACGGCTCTTCCCCACCGTCTGCAAATTCGCATGGAAAACAACGGTGCTACCATCAAAGAAAACGAACGGCAATTTTTGTTTAAACATTTTTTCAGAGGAGAAAACAGCCAAGGAACACGGGGTTTTGGTTTAGGCCTGGTACTCATTCACAAGGTAATCCAGCTGCATCACGGAGAAATAACGTATACCGGTGACCAAGAGCTCAACGTATTTTCAGTCACGTTGCCTTTAAGCCAATCTTTATCTTCTTTAAGCCAATCTTAAGGTTGTGAAATGAAGTTTTGCGCTCGCCTTTTACACAAAAGGAACCGCGCGCATATGGCCTATAGAGTACTACTGCTATTCATCATCACCTTGTGTCCGCTGCCATCTACTGGCAGCGATACCTTGCGCATCAGCATTGCTCAGGCTGACAGCATCTTCTTGAGCAACAACTTCCAATTGCTCGCAGCTGCAATGAATATGCGTGCTCAAGATGCACAAGTGATACAAGCGAAGCTGTATCCCAACCCGGTATTCACTGTTTCTATCAACACTTATGATCCTGACAATCGCCAAGCCTTCCATGTGGGAGCAAGTGGTCAGAAATCGTTTCAAATAGATCAGCTCATTCTATTGGG
>DATCJY010000002.1:0-1856 GCA_036562565.1 Flavobacteriales bacterium
ATAAGGCACGTGGTTGTTGCGCACGCGAGCGTTTCTTTTTTCACCGTTTTGGTATCCCCAGTAAGGATTGTAATAATTGTCGCCTGTGAGGTCATAGGCTTCCTGGATGGCAATTCCTTGGCGGCCTTGCACGGTGGGAGCACCGAAGAGGACTAGGTTCAATTTATGTTGCGCATTGATTTTCTTGGTAACACCGGCATAATAGCTGGCACCACTGTAGTAAGTGCCTTCTACATATCCTTCTTTAGACCAGCGAGCCGAAGCCGAAAACGTGAAGGCCCAGCCATTCTTGAGCATGCCGGTGCTGTGTGTAATCATGGCACGATTGAAATACGTGCGGTTGGCCAAAGCGTAAGAAAATCGTGTTCCCTTGCGGAATTCATCTGCATCGAGGTTGACGTATGAATAACCACCCACATCGCCAAATGCATAATGTGAAGTGGATACTCCCGCTTTTGTTTCAGGATAACGCGTGATGTCGTTAAGACCGCCCCAATAGGCAAAAATAGCTGCCCCTGTTTCAGGGTCGTTTACCGGCATTCCTCCCAAGAGCACTTGGGTGTACATGCCTTCATATCCGCGAAGGCGGAAACGCGCAACGCTGAAATTGAAACCCGCCTGTGAAGTGTAGATGTCTCGGGAAGATTGTAAGAGTCCGTTGATGTCCTGGTTTTGGGCTTCATCATCTTGGAGTTCGCCTCCGGTAATGAGTACAGGAACTATTTCGTTTTCGCCCGGAGGTATGGTGTCTTGGGCGAGGGTTGAAAGTTTTTTTTGAAGTGTGTCGTTTTCTAATGTCTGACTATAAATACATGTAGGCAATACAAGTAGAAAACCAAACGTTAACCATGCTTTCATTCAAATATGCTTTATGCGGTATATTTTTGGGGCCGCAAACGTCAGCAAATTAAATGTTAAAACAAGCAACCCCGTTGAGACTAAGAAACAAATTATTCCTAAGTCTTCTTCTTTTGGTGTGTGGCGGCACACATTCACAAGCACAAACTTTAGATCCTTCAAAGAATTTCGAGGTGGCTTGTATCGGATTTTACAACATTGAAAATCTATTTGATACGCTCGATACTCCGAATGTTTTGGATACGGAATTCACACCACAGGGCGAGAAAAATTGGAATACCGAGAAGTATTACCATAAGCTGAGGAATAACTCCCGTGTCATCAGTGAAATGGCTATGGAGATTACTCCTGATGGTGTAGCGGTTTTGGGATTGAGTGAGATTGAAAACCGCCAGGTCATCGAAGACCTCATCAAGATGGAATCACTCAAGGATCGCAATTATCAGATTGTTCACTACGACTCTCCTGACAGGCGTGGTGTGGATGTTGCGCTCATTTATCAGCCAAAATATTTTAAAGTTACTTCTACAAAGTCCTATCCATTGACTTTGCCCAATGACACTTCATTCAAAACAAGGGATCAACTCTTGGTGACCGGTGACTTGTTGGGGGAACGCATTCACTTCATCGTATGTCACTGGCCATCGCGCAGGGGCGGTGAGGCGCGCAGTGCTCCGCTTCGAATGGCTGCAGCTTTGTTGTCTCGTCACATCATCGACTCGTTGGCAACCGCTGACCCTGCAGCGAAGGTGATACTTATGGGGGATTTGAATGATGACCCAACCAATAAGAGCATTACTAAAGGACTTAACGCTTGTGGAAAAATCAATAAGCTAAAGCCGGGTCAATTGTTCAACGCATGCGAAGAGTCTTATCGCAAAGGCATTGGTACCTTGGCTTGGAAAGACAGCTGGAACCTGTTTGACCAAATGATTCTCACGCAAGGATTGGTGGATAACACCAATACGTTCGCTGATTTCCGGTTCTATAAGTTCAAA
>DATCJY010000013.1:0-28311 GCA_036562565.1 Flavobacteriales bacterium
GCCCATCATCCACGGCCACATTGAAGGGCGGCATAGAGAACCTACTCAAAGCCAAGATGCCGGATATAGTGGAAGAAGTTGTGGCGGAATCGGTATAAATCCTGAGTGTTCAATAGGACTATCTTGCGAGCCAATCTTCAACGGAAACAATGGCAAAGCAAAGATTAGTACTCATACACGGCTTTCTGGAAAGCGCAGCGATGTGGAAATACATCGTTCCGCGTCTCTCCTATCGCAGAAATTTCAATTTGAGTATTCCGGAACTCCCTGGCCATGGAAACAATGCTTTCTTGCCAAAGGAGTTCACCATGGAGGCTTATTGCCAAAACATCTTGGAACAATTGAAGCTGAATGACAAAGAAGAAATGTTCATCATCGGTCATTCCATGGGAGGCTATATCGGTGCTCATCTGGCTGCGATGATGCCTAAACGTGTCTCCGGATTATGCTTCTTTCAGTCGCGCGCGGGGAACGACAGCGATGAAAAGATTCAGGAAAGAAAGCGGGCCATTGAAGCTGCGCGCCAAAACAAAAGCCTTTACGTGAGAACGATGCTCACAAATTGCGTTTTGGAAGCCAATAGAGACCGTTTAAGAGAAGAGTTGGAGCACATGATTGCCGAGGCCGGTAAAATGTCTTTTGAGTCCATTTCCGGAGCTCAACAGGCGATGATATTGCGGAACGACAACGTGGAGCTACTCAAAGACCGAAAATTTCCCTTGTACTATTTCCTGAGTCCTCAAGATACTGCTCTGCCCATGGATATCATGGAAAAAGAATTGGCTGAGTTGCCCGGAGCCGTGGCTTATTACGCCACCAATTGTGCGCACTTCGGCTATATGGAGGCCAACCGCGAGGCGGTGGATTTTATTAAACGCATCATTATGGCGGCTTAAAAGCAAATCGAATTCATGAAAAATAAAAAAAGGCGCACCGTTCGTGCGCCTTTTTCATGTGAAACATTTTCTGTTTCGATATCTCTTATTCTGCAATCAAAACACAGTTTGTTTCAGATGCAGCTTGCAAGTTTTTATCAGCAGCCATAACATCGTTTGCCACTTTGTTGGTGGGTTCCAATTCTAGAACCTTCAACCACGCAGCTTTTGAGCAATCGAAGTTTCCTTGTTTACCATGCAAAAGACCTAGGTAGCTGTAGGATTCAACCAAGTACTTTTTAAGTGGCTCAATACGTGCTGGGTCGTTCCCTACACCTTTGATGAATGCCTCGTGGTATGGTCTTGCCAAACCTACAGGCTCTTCAGGGTTTGCTTCCAAACGGTTTTGGCTTCTTCCTCTCCAGAAATTCGCATCAGGATAGCTCAATGCGTTTGCAAATGCAGCGTCTGCCTCAGCGTATTGCTTGTTGAAGTAGCGATATTGCCCTAAGTAGTAATAATCCAACTCAGAAGGCTTTTCGCTGTTCTCAATTTTCTTTTGGTAGAAGTCGGCAGCAAGGTCATACTTCTTCTGTTTTCCGTAGATAGTAGCCAATTCACCGTAGCCATCTACGAAGGTCGGGTCTTTTTCCAGTGCAATGTTCAGCATTTCGATGGCCAAAGAATCGTTTCCGCTCTTTTGGAAGAGTTTCGCTTTGTAGGCGTAGTCGTAACCAAGGATTTCAGGACTTCCTTTCTCTGCGGCCAACTGCATGAACTTATCGAGGTTTTCGGTTCCTTTGTCCACGTTGCCTACTTCAGTGTATGCATAACCCAACAAGCGGTACATGTACAAGTTACTTGGGTCGCATGGTTGTGCTTTTTCCAGCTCTTCGATGGCTTTTTGGTATTCTTTGGTCAAGAACACGAAAGAAGCATAGCGTTGTTGTACACGGCAGCTGTTGTTTAGCTCCAAATACTTTGCATAAGAATCAATCGCTTGTTTGTAGCGACCGGCTTTGTAGAGCAATTCTGCTTTTTCGCGGTATGCAGGCGCAAAGTTTGGATCAAGCTCGATAGCTTCATTGTAGTGGCTAAGACCTTGGTCGTAGTTTTTCACGTTCACATACAACACGCCTTTGCGCAAGAGTGCACGGGTGTATTTGGGATCGAGTTCCAGGGCCTTGTTGTATTGTGCCAAAGCGTTGGACAAGTCGATACCATCGCGCTCGCGGTAGTAGTCACCAAGTTGGATGTAAAGCTCAGGGTTTTTCTCGTTGATCGCTTTAGCAGCTGTGATGAATTGGATAGCGCCATCGAGGTTTTTCTTTTCGGTGGACAAGTAGGCTTCAGCCATTTTGAGATAAGCTGTTTGTTGAGTGGCCTTGTCCACTTTGTTTTTCTTATTGGTGATAATCGCCACCGCTTCGTTAAAGCGAGCGTTTGCAGTTGCTACATCGCCTTGCATCCAAGCCAATCTACCAAGACCGGCAAAGTTGAGAGGGTTCAACGGAGCAACTTCAGTACCCTTTTGAAACATTTTTTGAGCGTTTTCATACTCCCCCCAATACAGGTAGTTATCACCGGCTGCGGCATACGTATCGCCATTATTGGGGTCTTTGCCAAGGAGGGTGTTTAAATCGGATTCAGCCGATTCGTAACGCTCGTTGAGGGTTTTTCTAATAGCTTCTTCTTTGGTTTGAGCAAAGCTTGCAATGCTCAACAGGGAGAAGATGGCGGTTGCGAAAAGAACGGTCTTTTTCATTTCAGGTTGTTTATTCAAAATATTAATCAGTCAATTTCACGAGGCGCTGCGGTGTTTGTGCAGCAATCATGCCCATTTTCTGAATGAGCAACTGGCCCTTGTCATGTTGGAGGTAATAGCCAAATCCTGTGCCAAGAGTGGAACGCAATCCTGTGCGGATGTAGTAAACATCTCTGCGCAAGGGATATGTGCCGTCAAAAATGAAGGCCTGGTGGGGTGTTCTTGGCATGTTCGGGTCTTCAGCATTGCTCAAATCAATGATGCCCATTGTTTTCACCATGCTGCGGTATTTTTTCGATTCCGGTTCGTTTTCACCATTGAGCCAGCTCACACTGATAACTCCGATAGCATGCTTGTTCTGATGGACGTAATTGATTACTTCATCATTGTTGTTCAGTGCAAAGCAATAGTTGGGGAATTGCTCCAATTCAAATTTTTCGCGCAGGAATCGCGCATTGCATGACTTATAGTTGTCAAATACGATTTGGAGTTTGCCACTCACTGAGCGAGCGTTGAGTTGGCTCCAAAGGCTGTCTTTTCCGGAGAAAATATCGCGCAACTGGTCCATCGTAATGGTGGTGTCCATGTTCTCAGGATGCACAATCAATGCTAATCCATCAATCGCGATGAGAGAACTCTCCGGTGAACGTTTGATGCTCTTGAAGTAATTAATCTCTTGCTCGTTGAGTGGTCGGCTCACTACGGCAGCCTGAATGCTGTCTTTGATGAGCAAATCCATCACATCTGCTTCAGGCAAATAGGTAGGTTCAATCTCACTGTTTTTGTTCAGGTTGGTATACAGGAAGATTTCGGCATCCATGAGCAAAGAGTAAGAGTCGTCCACACCGATTTTGAGTTTGCCGGAGGACGGACCGCTTTTTTCTTTGCTGGGCGTGATATCACATGATGGAACTAGCACTGCTATTGCAAATGCTGCCATTATTAGTAGGGTTGATTTATGATTCATGTTGTTCTTTTTCTAGTTCAGCGTATCGTTTTTGGGTAGCTCTGAGTCTGAAAAAGCGGAATACCGCGTATGCGAGGAAAACACCACCGAGAAGCACATTGTTTTTGCCCTGTAAGAAGCCCATGCTATCAGGCGAGAAAAAACACACCACAGAAAGGCAGAGCAATATGGTGATGACTATGTAGGCGACAACGGATTGAAAATTCACGTGGAACACTTGTTTTTAAAAAATGAAGGCGCAATTTAATTCCGCAGAATCGAATTGCGCCTGATAGGAGCGTTTAAAAACCCTTAATTATTAATCGAGCCTGAGTTTTATGGGCATTACCATCCTTACGCGGACGGGTTTATCACCGTTTCTTCCGGGAGACCATCGCGGCATACCTTGAACTGCTTTTATGGCTTTTATGGTTATATCTTGACCGTCTTGGAGGGAATTGAGTGCCTGAACATCCGATATGCTCCCATCAGCATTCACCACGAAACCGATGTAGAGTATTCCCTCCACATGCGACTTGCGTTCTCGCACAGAGAAGCTCACACGCTTGCCAATAAAGCGTTTCATCGCTTCCTCTCCTCCCGGGAAAGTGGGCATTATTTCCGCCCAATCCCGAATATCGAAGAAAGAATTTTCTGTGCCGGCTCCATTGCCCTCTCCAGTTCCCCTGGTGATTGAACCATGTTCATTTCCTCCTGTTCCTATCCCGGCTCCATCTTCTGTTCCGGCAGCATGAGTAAGTTGTTCCGTTTGGATTGGGTTGGACGTTTCAGTTGTAATTTCTACTTCTGAGCTCTTGCCCTCGTCTGTGGAGCCTGCTGCAGCGGCTGCCTCGGTAGCGGGCGATGTAGATTCTTGTGGCAATGTTTCAGGAGTTTCCTCTTCCCTTTCTATTGGAGGCAGAAATACTTGTGTCCAAAGCTCTTTTGGGGCTGCGTGTACAAGTCCTGGTTTTGAAGGATTACCACCTAGACCGACTATAAAAAACGCGCTTACCATACCTGTTGAGAGCAAAAGAGCGATGAACAGGTTGCGAGGCTGTTCTCTGCGCAATTGATAAGCGCCATAGTCTTTTACACGTCCTTCAAAAACGATTTGGTTCCTTCTGGAGCTTAGTACGTTTTCCCAGGAATCATTGGCTGTGACAATAAAAATGACGAGTGCTGCGAGAATGGAGATGAATAAAAACATAACAATTGGGTTTTAGAGTTTAGCTGCTAACCCCATTGTTACATTTCCAATTGTGAAAGGTTCACGGTTTCACATGGAACGTTTTTTTAATTCTTACATGTCTAATGGCAGCATTAGAATTGATAATAGCTTCTTCGTTTGAAGCGCGGTTTCCCTTTTTTGTCAAGACAAAGGCGCTTGTAGTTGGATTCGGCATCGTGGTCACCCATTTGGGCTGCTTCAACCCAATCGCTGCAAGCCCCTTCCAAGTCGTGTAGGTTGAAGAGCGCTTCACCTTTGAAATAGAGAATTTCCTCCACAAAATCCGTGTTTTCCAATTTCAATTCGGACAACAGCTCGATGGCATTTCTGTTTTGCCCCATATCGAGCATAATGATGGCTACATTGAACTTGGCGCGGTGCATAGTCGGATCCAAGCGATACGCCTCTTCAAAATCGTCCAGCGCAAGATTCATTTTTTTCTGATCGGCATAGATGGCTCCACGCAGATAATAAGCATCTGCGTAGGCACTATCCAGTAGCATGGCTTCATCGAGATAGCGCATGGCTTTTTTATTGTCCATGGTGAGATATTCCGCTGCTGCGAGCCAGTAGTAACCTATGGGGTCGTTCTCCTTGCGCTGCAAATAATTGGTCAAATCCGATTTGGCAGATTCATAAAGCGCAAGTGACACTTTACAGATTCCGCGATGTAGGTATAAATCCGGTTGGTTGTAGCCCAGAATTTTAGCACGTTCATAGTCGTCCAGCGCTTTGCTAAGCTCTCCCAGCTTGTGGTGGCAATCAGCACGAAGCTTGAGTGCTGGAGCCGATTCATGTTGCAAAATCTGAATTTCAATGGTCGTGAGCGCGCTGGCGTAATCGCCCTTGGCATAGGCTTGTCGCGCTTGGTCCAGTGCGCTTTGTGCCCAAGATTGGGCTGCACAGCACACGCAGATAGCGAGCCATATGGATTGCAAAATCTTCTTCATCCCCATTAAATCAATGACATTCATACGCAAGGTGCTGCGCAGGGTTTCTTTTCCGTTTTCTAGCATCTAGTGGTTGATAAACCATCAAACGAGTCCACATACACCTTTCATGCCATAGGATATTTGTGAGTGTTATGGCTATCAGATTTCATACCGAAGACGTAAGGTTTACATGGAAAAACAAGCGAATTCTTGCTCAGTGGGCCAAGGAATCGGCTCTGGAAGAAAATCGTCAATTAGGAGAGATAAATGTGGTTTTGTGTTCAGATGAATACTTACTGAACATGAATAAACAATTTTTAGAACACGACTACTATACGGACATCATTACCTTCGATTATTCTGAAGGAGAGGTAATTTCCGGAGATTTATACATCAGTTTAGACAGGGTTCAAGACAATGCTCTGAAAAATTTTGTTTCAACAAAAAATGAACTTTATCGTGTTGTTATACATGGAATTATGCATCTTTGCGGCTATAAAGACAAGTCGAAATCAGACAGTGAATTGATGCGTAGAAAGGAGGATTATTACTTGCAAAAACTTGCAATAAATTTTGATTTTTGATAAAAATACGTTCCACGTGGAACAACCATAATTTTTTTGGAAATGAGTTTATATCCGTCATATGATATCGTTGTAGTGGGGGCTGGACATGCTGGCAATGAGGCTGCTGCAGCTGCTGCCAATTTGGGCTGTAAAGTTTTGCTTATCACTATGGATATGAATAAGATAGGCCAGATGAGTTGCAACCCCGCGATGGGCGGAATAGCCAAGGGTCAAATAGTGCGTGAAATTGATGCTCTAGGTGGTTATTCTGGAATTGTATCTGACCGATCGGCCATTCAGTTCAGGATGCTCAATCGCTCAAAAGGTCCGGCAATGTGGAGTCCGCGCACCCAAAACGACCGCATGCGATTTGCCGAAGAATGGCGCAACATGTTGGAAGCCACGCCCAATGTGGATTTCTGGCAGGATATGGTGAAAGAGATTTTGCTAGAAAATGGTAAAGTAGCCGGTGTCATGACGGGCATGGGCATTCGGTTCAAATGCCGTGCAGTAGTTATCACCAGCGGAACATTCCTCAACGGAGTCATACACATCGGGGAAAAGCAATTTGGCGGAGGCCGTATAGGAGAAAAGCGCGCTGAGGGACTAACAGAACAGTTGAATTCATTGGGGTTCCGCTCCGGTCGCATGAAAACCGGAACTCCCCCGCGCATAGACGGTCGGACGCTGGATTACAGTAAAATGGAAGAACAACCGGGTGATGAAATTCCCGGAAAATTTAGCTTTTTGCCGGAAACCAAGATTGAAAAACAACGCTCTTGTTGGATTACATATACCAATCCACAGGTACACGAGATTTTGGCTACAGGTTTCGAGAAAAGTCCGATGTTCACAGGGCGCATCCAGGGCGTAGGACCGCGTTATTGTCCATCCATTGAGGATAAAATCACCCGGTTTGCTGACAAAACACAACATCAGATTTTCGCTGAACCGGAGGGCTGGAATACTGTGGAAGTCTATGTCAACGGATTTTCAACGAGTCTTCCGGATGATGTGCAATTAAAAGCTTTGCGCTTGATTCCGGGCTTTGAGCATGCGAAGATGTTTCGCCCCGGCTATGCGATTGAATACGATTATTTTCCACCGGATCAGCTCAAACATACGCTGGAAGCGAAGGATCTACCGGGATTGTTCCTGGCTGGCCAAATCAATGGTACCACGGGTTATGAAGAAGCGGCATGTCAGGGTTTGATTGCAGGAATTAATGCCGCCCATTTTATCAAAGAAAAGGAACCATTCATCTTGAAACGTGATCAGGCCTACATCGGTGTGTTGATTGATGATTTGATTACAAAGAGCACAGACGAGCCTTACCGGATGTTTACCAGCCGTGCGGAGTTCCGTATTCTCCTGCGCCAAGACAATGCGGATGAGCGCCTGACTCCCCTATCACATGCCATCGGGTTGGCCAGTGATGAACGAATGTTTCATGTGGAACAGAAATTAGCGGGCCGTTCCGAGCTCAAAAAGCAGCTCAATAACTTCAGCGTGGCGCCAGAAGATATCAATGATTACCTCGAAAAACGCAATAGCTCGCCATTAAGCCAAAAAGTGAAGCTTGGAAGTATCTTGGGTAGGCCAAATGTGAGTTTGTCGGAAATTGCCCCCTTATTTGAAGCCGTGTCTGAAACCCTTGCCAAATATGGTAGTTTGGCTCCTGAAATTCTAGAGCAGGTAGAAATAGACTACAAATACAGCGGTTATTTGGAAAAAGAGCGTGAAATGGCGGACAAGATGTTGCGACTCGAGCACATTCGTTTCCCGGAGAATTTTGATTTTTCTAAGTTGACGAACTTGAGTACGGAAGCACGGCAGAAGCTCATGAAGATTCGGCCTGAAACACTCGGACAAGCGTCACGTATCAGTGGTGTCAATCCGGCCGATATTTCCGTTTTGCTTGTTCATCTCGGCCGTTAAGTGCCTCCTGTTTCACGTGGATTTTTTCATCAAGGTTTGGCCCGTGGACGGTGAGTGATTTCAAGAAGTCCTAATTGCTAAGATTTGCGAATTAGAAATCCCATAGTAGGGTGCAATGCGCTTGCTTTGTAAATATTGATGTATCAACAGCACCGCTAAATTTGGTGCATCATTAAATGTAAACAACGCTGAATGAAAATTTTATCGGTTTTAGCCGGAGTGCTCATCACAACTACCGCTCTGGCACAAGTAAATGAAGTGTATTGGTGTGGTCAGTACGCTGCACAACAGAAACTTTTCGAAAGCAGACCCGGATTGTCCGATGAGGCAAGGGCTGCTGAGGAAGAACTCACTGCCTATACTCGTTGGTATGAGTCGGAACGCGAAGGGGATGAACAGATTTATACCATTCCCGTGGTGTTCCATATCATCCACAACAATGGCCCGGAGAACATTTCGGACGAGCAGGTGTACAATGCCATTGAAATCATGACACGTGATTTCAGAAAGCAAAATGCGGATATCAATTTTGTACAGCCCGAATTTCAGGGCATCACGGCCGATTGTCATATTGAGTTTAAGCTGGCCACACGTGACCCGCAAGGCAACTGCCATTCGGGAATCAACCGTGTTCAAAGCACACTGACTTATGATGGCGGCAACCATGCTATGAAGCAATTGATTAATTGGCCACGCAGTAAATATCTCAATATTTGGGTGTGTCATGATGCAGGCGATGCAGCGGGATTTTCTAATTATCCATCGTCTGTAGCCTCTAGTTGGGAAGCTTATCTCGATGGGATAGTGGTACGTTACGATTATGTGGGAAGTATTGGCGAAAGCAATGAAACCCGCTCTCGAACATTGACTCACGAGGCCGGTCACTGGTTGAATTTGCGTCACCTGTGGGGTAACTCCAATGAACCGGGCGACCCGAATAACTGTAATCTGAGTGATGATGTGGCAGATACCCCACCCACCATCGGTCACACCTCCTGTATACTTCGTGCGCACACATGTGATGGAACTCTGGACAACGTACAGAACTACATGGAGTACAGCTATTGCTCCAACATGTTTACAATGGGTCAACGTGCCCGCATGCGCGCAGCACTCACTTCATCTGTGGCCTCACGCAATCAACTCATAACACAACAAAACCTAATTGCCACAGGCGTCATCAATCCACCATTGTGCAGCGCTAAATTCATCAGTGATAAAAAGACTGTTTGTGCCGGAGAAGAAGTAACCTTTATGGATAAATCCTATCATGGTATAATCGCTTGGTCATGGAATTTTGGAGATGGTGTGATTTTGGAAGGAAATGACCCCAACATTCACAAGAATCCGACACATGTATATCAAACCCCCGGTTATTACTCCGTAACCCTTACCGTAACGAATGGTACCGATTCGGAAACCGTAACATACGACCAATACATCCGTGTGCAAGAGCCCGGACAAATCGATTACAATTTCTATGAAAGCTTTGAGGGTGCTTGGCCCAATGAGTATTTTACGGTAGATAACCAGGACAACGGAATCACATTTGAGATTACACCTACGGCCGCTTACAGTGGCAGTAAATCATTGAAATTGCGCAACCACGGCAATACCAATATCGGAAACAAAGACGTGCTTTATACGGCCATTTTTGACCTGTCCAACGTGACCAATGCGCAGCTTTCTTATAAGTGGGCTTATACCAACAAAATTCCTTCTACGAATGATCAGTTAATCATCAGCTTCAGCGGTGACTGTGGCAATACTTGGGACATTCGTAGAACACGCGATGGATTGAGCAATCTAATGACAGCTCAACCTACCAACGCGCAGTTTACACCAACCAGCACCGACCAATGGAGTGGCGAAATACTCTCCATCGGATTTGACCACTGGCTCACCGACAGGTTCCAAGCTAGGTTTGAGTTTGAGGGGCGTGGAGGTAACAATTTCTACCTCGATGACATCAACATCACCGGAGATTTTCCTGTGGGTGTGAAAGAGATTAAACCGCTTTATGCTTTGGGCGTTTACCCAAACCCATCTCAGGGTGATATGACGTTAGAACTCTTGATGGAGAATTCAGATCATGTTGCTATTGACCTCTACAACTCAGTGGGTCAGGCAGTAGAAAATATCTGGACAGGACATTTGTCGGGGGGAAAACATGTTTTCCAAATGCAACACCAAGCGGCAGGACTTTATACCATTGTGATAAAGAAAGGAGAACACATCGGCATTCAGAAAGTGATATTTGAATAAAGCCAAATTGCTTCATTCAAAAAGAAAAGCCCGGATGAAAATCCGGGCTTCTTTTTGTTTTTAGTTCAACAAACAGAGATTATTTTTTACCATTCAGTTCAACATTGATTTCAATGTCGTCAGAAAGGATAACGTCTTTAGAACCGGTAGAGTAAGCTACACCGTATTTCTGACGGTCGAAAGTCAATTTACCTGTGATTTTCACATCATCACCGTTGGTAGTGACAACGATGTTTTCAATGGTTTCTTCGTTGGTTACACCACGAACAGTTAGGTTACCTTTTGCTTTATCGCCTTCAACAGAAGTGATAACGAAAGAAGCAGTAGGGTAATTAGCTACGTCAAAGAAGTCAGGAGTTGTAAGGTGACCGATAAGGTTTTCAGGGGTTTTACCTTCTTTCGGGTTGTAGTTGTCATCAGTAGCTTGGATGGTGTTAAGATCGATAGTGAAGCTACCACCGCTTACTTTACCGTCAGTAAGTTCAAGGCTAGACTCTTTCAATGCCACGGTACCTTTGTGACCGTAAAGACCGCCAATCATTTCGCCTTTCCAGCTAACAATGCTGGCAGCATTGTCTACGTTTACGTTCACTTTACCAGCCCATGCATTGGAAGCGTTTGTTTCGGTTGGTGCCGGAGTTTTAGGTGCTTCAGAACAAGAGGTCATGGCTACAGCACCTGCAACAAGTGCCATGGAGAGAATTTGAGTGATTTTCATATTGTATATAAAATTTTGAAATGAGGCCACAAAAATGGGCCTGCTTGTAAGGCAGCGGAATTGACGCTTGTTAACGAATCATTGAGCTTAGGAATTATTAACCTATGTCAGGTATTGCGCTCTGGATTAGCGCTTGAAGAATTGCTGCAATTTGGACAACGGCTTGAGGATGAGTGTCCATGGTCGGGGGCGCAAGCCGTTGAGTCGCCAAGCCATACGGTCTTCGCGGTTGGCTTTTAATCGGTTTTTTAGTGTGACGTTGCTTTGTCCACCTGCGCGCATTTTGGTGATAATCCGGTTGAGATAGGCCACCTTGACTTGGTGCTTGTGCAATACACGCAGCATGAATTCATAATCGGCTGAACTGCGCAGCGTGGTGTTATAGGCACCAAAGCGCTTGTACACATCGGCTTTTACAAAGAATGTGGGGTGCGGAGGCATCCATCCTTTCAGAAAAGCTCCGGGTCGGTATTCTCCGCTGATCCAAGTGCGCAAGATTTTCTGTTCATCGTTTCTGTCCACGTAAACCAAATCGGCATAGCAAGCATCGCATTGGGTCTTTTCAAAAAGAGCGACCACATCCTTGATAACATCGGAATCAGCATAAAAATCATCACTGTTCAATATGCCGATGATGTCTCCAGAAGCGAGGCTGACCCCTTTGTTCATGGCGTCATAAATACCGTTGTCGCGTTCGGATATAACCTTGGCTATTTGAGGGCGGTATTTGTCAATAATGGACATCGTAGCGTCCTTGCTGAGGCCGTCAACGATAATGTATTCGATATCGGTATAGGACTGGCTGATAACCGAGCGAATGGTTGCTTCGATGGTGGCCTCGCTGTTATAGGCTATGGTGATAATAGAAACCTTCATCTTCACGCGTCAATTGATCTCTTTTTAACGACTTGTGCAGGATTGCCTCGGTAAATGGTGTAAGGTTCCAAATCCTTGGACGCCACGCTGCCCACTGTCAGCACGGCATGTGAATGACATGTGACACCCGGGCAAACCACTGTTTTGGCACCAATCCAAACACCGTCTTCCAGCGTAATGGAACCTGTAATGAGGTCGAATGAGGACTTCTTGTAATCGTGATTACCGCAAAGCAACATTGCTCCTTGTGAGATGCAGCAATTATTGCCGATGGTCACCTGAGCCAAATTGTCTATCCATACTTCTTCTCCTATCCAGACATGGTTTTTAATCTCCAATAGCCAAGGATATTTGATGTTGACATAGGGTTTTATTACTACACCTGTTCCCACTTTGGCACCAAATAGCCGCAGTAGCAGGCATTTGATAGAAGACACCGGAAATGCACTTTTGAAGAATACTACATTGGTAATGTACCACAGCGTTCGTTTCAGGATTCCTCCCGGTTGATAGTGGTCGTTATTGAATTTACTTAAATCGGTTACCATGTAGTTTGGAGTGCATCCATTGGGGTTGCAAATAAACTAAAGTTGACGCGACAGCGTGCAAGGTTAGAGTTCCGTTACATATCACTTCTTGTGAACACTGCGGTATAGAATAAAAAACGGGAGAGTAAATTAAACAGCCTAAAAATTTCTACATTTGAATCGTGTGTTGTATGATAAGATAGTTGCAGATGAAGATTTTTACACAAGTACTTTTAAGCGTTTTTTTATCTTTTGCTGTATTGATAACAAAGGCGCAATCAAATAACTGGCCACAGCAAAACTCCCTGAGTGCTTTACAGAACGCTTACAATAGCAATCCGAATAACTTTTATACTCCGACAGCTAAAATAACATTGGCCGTTACCAACTGTGGTGGGCCATTGCGCAATCTTGATGCGAACACATCGCCTGAAATTGCTCCCCAAGCCGGTTCAGGAGCGATGAATAACGATGTATGGATCGGTTTTAAATCCCTATCAACGGTAGTGAAGTTCAGAGTTTGTGACCCAACCTTTGATGCAGCTGTTGAAATTTACCGCTTGAGCGATGGAGCGTTTCTGGGAAGTTACAACATTGCCGGAGAAGGCGGTCGTGAGTACGGCCGAGTGCCTGATTTGGAAGTCAACGAAGTTTATGCCGTGCGTGTAGGAAGATATTCCGGAACGGGACCAGGAACGTTCTATTTCAATGTAGAGTATCTCGAGGCCAAGCTTCATAACAATTATACACCGGGTCCCAACGGTGAGCCTTGTTACAAGCGAACAAGTATGATTTACCGCTCCAATCCCGGTCCGGCTATTAATACAACTCGCTGGAAGTTTGTTTCGCCTTCTGAGGTGTTTTATTGCACCAACTCAAGCACTTCAGCGGGTATGGCTTTCTCCAGTTGCCGTGATTTCTGCAAAGGAGAGTTTTACATGGTATCCTGTGAGGTGCGAGCGAATGATGCTGAGTGTGGCAATCAATGGTGGGGATATTCGGAAGAACGTCCATTGCAGGTATGTAGCCAGCCGTGTGTGAATGT
Source organism: Flavobacteriales bacterium (assembly GCA_036562565.1). Taxonomy (GTDB): domain Bacteria; phylum Bacteroidota; class Bacteroidia; order Flavobacteriales_D; family Sanyastnellaceae; genus DATCJY01. The sequence continues at coordinate 13,685 of DATCJY010000013.1, forward strand.
GGTGTCTCCTGCCAATAACTCCACAATCAATATCAGAAACTATAACTTCCAGTGTGCTACATTTGGAAATGGTGCCAAGGTTCAATGGAAGTTTGAAACCGATAATGGCGCCACCGTTCTATGCAGCAATTGGAGAGAGACCGTGCATTTCAACCCTTCTGCCCACATGGTTTCAATGGCCAACTGTCTTGAGTTTAACAAGTTCTACAACGTTTCTGTACGAGTTAAATATTGCGATAATGAGGAAGAAGAAGCGGAATGGTGTGATCACATCACAGTTTATTCGTCTCCGATTGAAAGAATCAATATGAACCCAAGTGAATGTTGCACTTGGAAGAACAAGGGCTCAGTGGTTTCAGCCACCCTTAATAACAATGGACACCATCATTACCGCTTCCGTTTCACTCCGGTGGCAACGGCTTCCAATCCTTGCCCTGCGAGCAATTTGGCACCAATCGGTCCGGCTGTGGTATCTGGCTGGTTAACCAATTATGCAGTGGTTACCAATTTTACTAACCTACAGCAAGGAACAATTTATTTGGTGCAAGTTCAAGGACGGCTCAACGCAGTGGACTGTAACACTTGCTTGGGAGCCCAGCATACCTTGAATGTTCGTTATTCCGATTGGGGCCCGCCATGCCTCATCGGATTAAGGACCAATAATGGTCCGGCAGCTGGCAGCCCATTGAGTTGCGGTTGTGACATTGGTGCTATGTTAGCAGAAAACTGGAACGAAGAGGAGTTTTCCGTATTACTTGAGCACTATGGTGTGATTGAAGAAATCGTGAGTGAAAACGATATAGACAACGCGGATTTCAATACCGATGAATTATCGCTCAACGTTTATCCGGTTCGTCCCGGTTTGTTACAAGTTGATTTTGCATCGCTCAAACTACAAGGACAAGTAGAATTGAAAATTCATGATTTGAGCGGAAAGTTGGTAAATGAAAAAGTTGTTTATAACACCGATGACCATCAAACCGCACTTATAGAGATGGATGCTAATTTGCCGTCCGGAATCTACGTGATGACACTTGTGACCAAGGACATGGTGTATACCGAAAAAATATTTGTGGCAGGACAATAAGAGCTTGCTTAATTTTGAAAGAAGAATGGCGGTAGACTGGGTAGAAGTCTCCGCCATTTTTCATTCATTCCGGATCATATCAACCGAACAAACGCGAGAATAATTCACCCACGCGGCCAACGGTAATGATTTCAATACCGAGGTTTTTGTTATCCAAACCCTTATTGAAAGAAGAGACATAAATCTGATTGAAACCCAGCTTAGCGGCTTCATTGATGCGCTGGTCGATGCGTGCCACAGGTCTTATTTCTCCACTGAGCCCGACCTCACCTGCAAAGCATACATTTTTAGGAATGGCAATTTCGCTGTTGCTTGATAAAATGGCGCATATCACGGCCATATCCATCGCAGGGTCTTCCAAGCGAATGCCACCGGCAATGTTGAGGAACACATCACTCATCCCCAATCGAAAACCGCATTTTTTCTCTAATACAGCCAAGAGCATATTGAGCCTGCGCGTATCAAAACCGGTAGTACTGCGCTGTGGAGTACCATAAACAGCCGTACTCACCAATGCTTGTATTTCGACCAAGAGCGGACGGGCGCCTTCCATGGTAGCGGCAACAGCAGAGCCACTGAGATCATCGGTTTGGGTATGAATAAGAATCTCTGATGGATTAGCAACTTCGCGCAAGCCGGCACCCTGCATTTCATAGATACCGATTTCATGTGTGCTGCCAAAGCGGTTTTTGCTGCTGCGCAATAAGCGATAGATGTGATTGCGGTCGCCTTCAAATTGAAGGACCGTATCTACCATGTGCTCCAAAACCTTGGGACCGGCTAGCGTTCCTTCTTTGGTTATGTGGCCAATGACAAACACAATCGTCCCTGATTCTTTTGCAAAACGAAGCAAACGAGAAGCACACTCACGCACCTGAGAAACGCTTCCCGGTGAGCTTTCGATGGCGGAAGTCGTAAGGGTTTGAATGGAGTCCACAATCAGGATGCGCGGCAACATCTGTTCGGCATGAAGCAGGATGTTGTCCAGCGAGGTTTCCATGAGCACCATACAGTCAGGATTGTTGAGCCCAAGTCGCTCGGCACGCATCTGGATTTGCTCTTCGCTCTCTTCACCACTCACATAGAGAATGGGAATGCCGGTGTATTTCAGGGCCACCTGTAGCATAAGCGTACTTTTTCCAATGCCGGGCTCACCGCCAAACAGAATGAGACTTCCTTGTACTAACCCGCCTCCCAGTACACGGTTTAACTCGCCATCCGGAACTTGTAATCGCGGTTGCTTGTTGGATTCAAGTTCAGAGATGGGCTTTGGCTTGTTGCCTATTTGTAAGCTATGGGATTTGGAAAACGAAGTGCTAGATTTCTCAATGATTTCCTCCACAAAGGAATTCCACTCTCCACAAGAAGGGCATTTACCCACCCATTTCGGAGATTGTGTTCCGCAGTGTTGGCAGAAGAAAGCTGTTTTGATTTTACTCATGATGTGTGCGAAAGTAATCGCATCCATTGTAATGTATTTCCAACAAGAAGGGCGCCTTTAGGCGCCCTTCAGTTAATCAGCTGGTGCTGATTTGACGCTACTAAAATCTCATGATCAAACTCACGAGAAGATTGCGTCCCGCTTGCGGGAAATAAAACGGTTGATGAATCGTACGACCATCAATGATGTATCCATAGGTGTATCCATTGGATGAATACTTGGTGTCAAGTACATTGTTGCATGTCACCACAAGCGACATCAAACCTTGCTTTCTATAAGGGAGAGAATAAATCAATTGAACATCATTGATGAAGTAAGCATCAATTGTCAAATCATCATTGGAGGTGTTGTCGAGGTATTGTTTTCCGACATATTTGGAGAGTAGCGCTAGCGTAAGGCGATGCTTTCCCGATGTGTTTTCGTTCTCTCGGTTTTGCCATACATGCCATAGAATTTGAGAACCGGCCAATACACTTGGAGAGAAAGCGATATCGGTGTTGGTGTAATTTTTTCTTACCACCACTGTGTTTTCATAATCGGTATAATCATAGAGGATGTGGTCAAACGCTTTGATTTTATTGGAGCTCAAAGTCACGTTGGCATTCCATTCTAAAGCTTCATTGAAGCGAAGCCCGCCTTCCAGTTCAATACCTCTTCTGTAGCTGTCCTTCACATTCATGCGGATGGCAGCGCCTACATCGTTCAAATCACCGGTTAGCACCAGCTGATTGTTGTATTGCATGTTGTAAAAGTTCACACTGATACAGTAATTCTTGCCCCAACGCTGATAACCGACTTCTGTATCATACAATGTTTCATGCACAGGCACCACACCCGCCATTGCATCGATGTAATCGTTTCTGTTGGGTTCTTTATTACCAACTGCAAATGAGGCATACCACTTTTCCTGTGTATTTCTTCGCCAAGTCAAACCCACCTTGGGGTTGAAGAAGGTGAGATTGTCTTTCACGTCATAACTGCGCAAATCATTGTCTATACCACTTGTGGTATAATTCACATTGCGCACTTGCACATCGCCATAAACGTCCCATTTATCAGCTATAGAATAGAGGGCACGTGCATAAATGTTACCATCCTTCTTCAAGCTGTTGCCTTGGTAGTAGCGGTCATCAATGAAGTTGTTGCCTGCGTATTGCATCCACGCAAAATCGCCATAATGCTCACCATCGTATTGGTTGTATGCCCAACCTAATACAGCATTGAGGTTTTTGTTTTTAAACATCAGTGAACCAACCGTTCCATAAAAATGATTGCTGAGCCAACGTCTGCGAACAAGGTCTGTGCGTGTCAAAGTATCGGTACCGACAATCACATTTTCCAAGCCATAGTTGGCATACTTCGCTTGCTTTTTGAATTGCTCGAAATATCCTCTACCGCGTGTGTAATGTCCGGCAAGATTCAATGTAAGCTTATCAGTAAAATGTTTGGAGTAATGCAGTTGGTAGTGTGTTTGGGTATAATCATCAACTTCGTTCTTGTAGGTGTGTTTGTTATACGTGCGGCTATTACTGTTCAGCAAATGCTCCAGTTCTTCATCGCTGAGCCACTCATAACTGGCATAAGTCATCATCGAGTCGCGATTGCCCAACAGCCTGGAAACCGGCACGCCATCCCAAGATTGATAAGTTCTTTCATTACCACCAAAAACGGTGAGCTTGAGAACAGATGATTCACCGTAGCGTGCACCGCTTGCGTAGAAGGATTTCATGCGTGCTGAGGCCCTGTCAATAAATCCGTCACTGGAGATATTGGACAAGCGCATATCGAAAGTGTAGCGCTCATCTATCAAGCCCGTACCGGCCATAACGGTGTTTTTTAAGGTATTGAACGAGCCATAAGTATTGCTCAATTCTGCATAGGCATTGGGTTTGATATTCGTAGTGCCCAGTTTGATAGTACCACCCAGAGAAGCCGCTCCGTTGGTGCTTGTTCCCACACCGCGTTGTACTTGAATACCATCGGCACTACTCCCGAAATCGGGCATATTTACCCAAAACACTTGCTGACTTTCAGGGTCATTTATAGGGATATCATTCACTGTCACATTGATGCGCGAAGGATCGCTACCTCTTATCCAGAGCCCTGTGTAACCAATGCCTGTTCCCGCATCACTTGTTGCAACGAGCGAAGGAGTGAATCGCAAGATGTAAGGAATGTCTTGCCCATTGTTGAGCCTTTGGATCTCCTCTTTGCCTACTTCAGCGTATGCAATAGGAGTGGAGCTATTGGCCCGGGTACCTTGTACAATCACTTGTTTCCGCATGGTGTGGCCGGTAAGGCGCAAAACAAGATGTAGGTCACGATTGGTGATGTTTACGTGTTTTTGCAGGGCATCATGCCCCACGAATTTTACCTCCAGCAGGTGTTCTCCGGGTGGAACATTGCTGAGTTTAAAATTGCCCAGCTCATCACTGGTGGTGCTTAAATTGAGTTGTTGGATGTAAATCACGGCATGAGGTAGTGCTTCGTCCGTGAAATCATTGACTACTTTTCCGTGCAGGGAAAAGTTTTGCGCATACGCGTGTAATGCGCTCATCATCGCCAGTGCTGCGATGCAGAATCGTTTAAACATGTAAAAAATTATTTAAGTGTTAATCAACTCCACGCATCAGGGATGAGTACGTGGCTTAACTAACGTTTTTTCCCTTGGCAGCATTACCTGCCCAGGTTCCTTTCCCGGCCTGCCCTCGCAGGGCGCAGGAAAAAGGGTATAATCTCAGTCTCGGCATAGCCGAGACACCCCTGAATGAGAAAACGGGGCTAATTTATGGCAAATAGAAAGAAGAGGCGAATGGATACCGTTCTTTTCATTGGGAGGTTGTTTAGAACATGTATTTCGCCCGAAGAGAAAAGCTAAGGGTCAAATTACTTTCGCGCGGTGCAAATGGAAAAGAAAATCAGGCAAACACTGTGCAAACAAGAGCGGCTTACGAGAAGGAAGCTCATTGAGCAATTGCAGGCTGAAGGCAAGTCCATCAAAACGCCTGCACTTATCCTTGTTTATCGTTTTGCCGAGCTTCCTTGCGCTTTTCCGGCACAAGTAATGGTCACTGCCAGCAAGCGACTTTTCAAGCGAGCGCATGACCGCAACCGCATCAAACGCCTCATGAGGGAGGCTTACCGAAAGCAAAAACACATTGTTTATAGTTCGTTGAGCAAGCGTCAGAAGCAGGCTACATTCATGTTTATTTTTACGGGTAAACAGCTGCCCAATCAAGCCTATGTGCATGGTAAAATAACGGAGCTGCTAAAACGTTTCAACGAAGAATTAGAAAAAAGTCGGTCTAACGAATCAGAATAGACATGAAGAAATTATTGAATAACCGCTGGACAAAATGGGTCGCAGGTGGTGTTATTACCCTTGGCTTGGCCAGCGCAGCCGTTACAGAGGATTACTTTGAAATCTCTAAGAACATGGAGATTTTCAACTCCGTGTATAAAGAGTTGAACATCTACTACGTAGATGAAACGAAACCTGGAGCCTTAATGAAAACCGGGATTGACGCCATGTTGCGTTCACTGGATCCCTACACGGTGTATTATCCGGAGTCCAAAATTGAGGATGCCATGTTTATGCAAACCGGTCAGTATGGCGGCATCGGTAGTCAGGTGGGCACCGTGGACGGCAAGATTATGATTACCGAACCACACGAGGGATATGCCGCAGCCAAAGCCGGGTTGAAGGCCGGAGATGTCATTCTCAAGGTCAACGGCAAATCTGTTGAGGGCAAGACGCACGAGGAGATTTCAGATATGCTCACCGGGCAACCAGGCACCACTGTGGAACTTGTAATTCAACGCTATGGTGAATCTCAAACCCGCACTGTGAAGGTTACTCGTGAGGAAATCAAAATTCCGGATGTGCCATTCTACTCCATGTTGGATGACAACAAAACGGGTTATATCAAGCTCAACGGATTCACTCAAACAGCAAGTGCCGAGGTACGCTCAGCTTTTCTGGACTTGAAAAAGCAAAACATGCAGCAGCTCATTTTGGACTTGCGCGGCAATGGTGGCGGACTTTTGAGAGAGGCCATCAACATCGTGAACTTCTTTGTGCCCAAGGGTACTGAGATTGTGAGAACAAAAGGTAAAATTCCGGAGTGGAACAAAACCTACACCGCTATCAATGAGCCGTTGGATGTAAATATTCCCGTGATTGTGCTCATCGATCCGTTTTCTGCATCGGCTTCAGAGATTGTGAGCGGCAGCTTGCAAGATTTAGACAGAGCCGTGGTGGTAGGTGAAGAATCATTCGGTAAAGGCTTGGTGCAGCAAACCAAGGACATAGCATACAACACCAAGATGAAACTCACCGTGGCTAAGTATTATACACCAAGCGGTCGATGCATCCAGCGCTTGGATTACTCTCACCGCGATGAACAAGGCCGTGTAACAGCCGTGGCCGATTCGTTGATAAAAGCATTCAAAACCAAGGGCGGACGCATGGTGTATGACGGACATGGTATAACCCCGGATGTTGAAGTGAAGCCAGAGGAAGCCTCTCAGGTGTTATCAGCACTGGTGCAGAACTGGGTCATCTTCAATTACGCAACACGTTATCACAGCCAGCATCCTACCATTGATTCGGCTGAAGTGTTCCGCCTCACAGATGAGGAGTACAATGATTTCGTGCAATTTGCCAAGAATCAAAAGTTCGAATACGAAACCGGTACTGAACAACTCTTCGCGGAGCTTAAGAGAGTAGCCCAAGAGGAGAAGTATTATGAAGGTGCTGAAAAGGAATTTGAGCAACTCTATTCGCGCATTGAGCCGCGCAAGGAGGCCGATCTCATCAAGTTCAAAGGCCAGATAAAGGAATATCTGGAGAATGAAATTGCCAGCAGATACTACTTGCAGCGTGGAAGAGCCAAGAATGCATTGCCGATTGATCAATGCATAGCCAAATCGAAAGAAGTATTTGCTTCTAACTATGCAGATATTTTAAAACCAGTATCAACAAAGAATTAATCGCAAGAATCTAAAAGGACAAAAGCGGGAACGAAATAATGTTCTCGCTTTTGTCGTTCAGATGAGGCAATCTCTGTCCTTGCTACCCTTTTTGTATGACCAAAAGAGAAAAATGGGATAACACATTAAGCTTATTACAGTTTATTGGTTTTGCTATTGTTATAGCGGCATTGCCCCTGAGCAATTTTTTTATGTCGCTGGGTAGCTTTTGGATAGTCGGTGTTTGGCTGTTGCAGCTGATTACGGACATTGTTAGAAAGGAAGACTGGCAGCAACGTTTTGTTCGCTTTGCTCATAACAAGAGTGCAGTATTGCTGACCGCTCTTTATGCTTTACCCATCATTGGATTGCTATGGACCGATGACTTCAAGTATGCAGCTTGGGATTTGCGCATGAAGTTGCCCATCTTCTTTTTGCCTTTTGTACTGACTACGATTAATCCGCTTAGCTATAAATCTTATCGCGCACTGATTGGTATTTTCCTGAGTAGTTTGCTTTTTGCGATTTTCTGGTGTCTGTTGATATACTGGGGCATCCGACCCAAACACTACACCGATGTGCGCGAGATATCGGTTTTCATATCACACATCCGCTTCAGCTTGCTGCTAGTGCTTGGAATGTGTATTGCTTTCTATGAAGCTTGGGAAGCTTCGGCAGGAAAGGTTTTTTGTCTCTTTTTCAGTTTGTGTGTACTGTATTTTCTCACTGTGATAGGCAGCATCACAGGGTTTCTTGTTTTGCTGGCAGTGGTTATTTGGTGGTTTGTCAATCGCTTGCTGCAAGCACAAGGGAAAATTCGTTGGATTTTGCTGTCTGTGCTCGTGGTTGTGCCATTGGTACTCTTGGGATGGTTGTATCGCACATCGGTTGCGTATTTTGATGTGGAGCCTGTAAACTGGTCGGAACTGGAATCGCACAGCCCGCGTGGTGAAGCGTATGAACACAACCCACATTATCCACTGGTGGAGCAAGGGCATTATGTCTATACACATATTGCCCCACACGAGCTAGAGCAAGCGTGGTGGGAACGCACCGGCACCTCCATAGACAGCACCGATGCACGAGGGCAACACCTTCGTGAAACCTTGATTCGCTACATGGCTTCCAAAGGATTGTACAAGGATTATGATGGTGTATATCAGTTAACCAATGATGACATCCAAGCCGTTATGAATGGTTATGTGGATCATGATGAAGTCAACATGAATGCTTTGGAGACGCGCATTGATGATATTTTGTTTGAATACTCAAGTTATCGAATAGATGGCAATCCGAGCGGACACAGCGTGTTTCAGCGATTTGAATTTTGGAAAGCAGCCGGTGGCATCATCAAAGCACATCCATTTATGGGTGTAGGAACAGGCGATGTAAAGCAGGCATTTGTGGACCAATACATCCTCATGGATACCAAGCTCGAAGAGCCATACCGTTTGCGAGCACACAACCAATACCTCACCATGTGGCTCAGTTATGGCATACTTGGATTGCTCTATTTCTTGTTGGTGGTGTGTTATCCATTGATAGGAGAAGCTAAGGGCGACAAGCTTTTCCAAGCATTTACCATCATAGCGGCTATGTCATTCCTCACGGAGGACACGCTGGAAACACAAGCCGGGGTGATGTTCTTTGCGTTTTTCTATTCTTTCCTGCTCATCAGGAAATTTATAAAAGAGCCGCAACCTGTTCAGGAGCAATAGCGAGCTTTTCGCCTTTTGGCGGATGTGCGTCTGCTACGATTACATGAGCGTCTTTTCCTAGAGGAGCCCAACGTCCCGGATGAATCGGGCGTTTCGGAGAGTAGAGTCCGATGGCTTTTTTACCCAATGCTGCAGCAATATGAAGCGGTCCTGTACTGGCAGCAACGAGCGCATCGCAATGGTCAATGAATGCGATTAATTCACTCAAACTGAACTCACCGGTTACATCATGAACATGTTCCCCTGTGATAGGATGTATGGACTGGATTTTTTCTCCTTCCTCTTTGGTTCCGGTAATGAAGATATCGAACTGCTCTTTTGGCAAGAGTGTGGTGAGACGGTGGTAGTTCTCAAGGCTCCATTCCGCTGCACTGCCTTTTGAAAGCGGATGCAAAACCACTTTTTTCTTACCGGCAGAATAAGGGCTGAGAAATGCAGATACCCGTTGTTCAGCTGTGGAATCTATACGTGTAAAAGCATAGAGTTCGGCTAGTTCTTCTAACGTGTATTCTTTGTCAATCCCTAGAGGTTTCAGCAGTTTCAGATTCAATTGTGCTTCGTGTAATGGCGAGCCTTTGCGTGTGAAGAATACCAGTTTATTGCATTTGGTCAGTGTATGGATTCTTCTTCCGGTAGCAATGCGCATGGGAATACCCGCTCGTTTGGCCAGCCATAATACTTCTTTCCTAGGAAAAACATGAATGACCGTATCGGCATTCAGAGCTTGCAATTGTGCAATCTGGGCTGCGGGAGATTTCTCTTTCATAGCATCCCAGTTGATGTATAGGTCCACATGCTCACAGCGCTCAATGATGGCTTGTGTATAAGCTCTTCCAAGGAAGAAAATCTTCGCGTGCGGAAAATGCTTCTTCAGCACTCCGCACATCGGCAATGTGAGAACCACATCTCCGATGCTGTCGGTGCGGGATATGAGAATGTTTTTCGGGGTCACTTTTTATGGAGTTCTTTCAGTTTGGTGTATTTGCGATAAGTGGCATAAGCGGACAAGCGCGAAATGGTGAATCCTGTTGTGCCGTCCAGAAAACCCAGCTTGATGATATAGCTTTTTATGAACTGAGCAATCACTTTGAGATAGAGCATAACAGAGGAAATGTTCTTTCCACGGCTAAACAGCTCTTTGGAAGCGATATCTCCAAAATATTCAATCTGCTTGAGATGATCTTCACGTGTGTAGTAGGAGTAATGCAGGATATCGCCTTTGAGGTGTCCGTGCTTCTCACCATTGAGCATATCCAAGCGGTCGTGCGGATTGACGCCTGTCCAGCGTGCGTGGCCTTTTTTCACCAAGCGCACTTTTGTATCGGGATACCACCCGCAGTGGTGCACCCATTGGCCGCAATAGTTGGTCAGGCGGTTCATGCTGTAGCCGTTGAGTCCGGCACCATCGTTTTTCTTTATTTCAAGGATGGACTTTTTCAGCGTTTCATCCAGTGATTCGTCTGCATCGAGTGAGAGAATCCAATCGCCCGAGGTTTGGTCCATCGCGAAGTTTTTTTGTTGGATGTGTCCGTCAAAAGGGTTTTGAATAAACACCGCTCCGTATGAACGACAAATCTCCTCGGTGCGGTCTTTTGAAAAAGAGTCAACGACTACGATTTCATCGGCCACGCCTTGGAGGGATTGGAGGCATCGCTCGATGTTGCGCTCTTCGTTGAATGTGATAATGGCAGCTGATAGCTTCATGTGGCGCAATATTAACGCAATCGAAAAATGAGCAAATGAAAAAGCCGCTCGTGTTATCATTCACAAGCGGCTCATTATTATAATCCGTAGAAGAGATTTCTTACTTGATGGTGCCTTCGGCAGCGGCTTTACGGTTGTATTTGCCTTGGCGTCTCAACCAATAGGCAATAGCTGCGATGCAGAAGACGATGCATACCCAGTTGAAAACAGGTGCAACCGGATCCATGATGTTTTTGAACGTCCATTGGAAGAATTTGCCGATGGGTTCCAATATGCTCTGTAAATTCATAATCGAATTTTGATTTGATAAATGACGGGGGCAAATCTAATCAGAATTTGTCCCTGTGTATGCCTTTTCAACACAGAATTTTAAGGAGATGTTCTAAACGGCTCTTTCGTTGATAATTCCGTCAATTCCTTGGTGAAGATTTCGAGTCCGTCCTTTTCTTGCGCCCTTGTACGTATTCCATTAGAGATGATCCTGCGCGCATTAGCATCCAACCAGCCTTACACCCTCCTTTCCTTGCCTCTGGTGACGGCAGGTTTGATGTTCCCGTTGTTTCGGGACTCTGCCTGGAATGTAGTGGACACCAAGTTCCCGATTGAAAGCATTTTATTTCCGTACTATTCCTCGCCCGCGATCATTCTCACTATTGTGTTTGTGCTCATACTCGGTGGTGCCATGCTTGCCAATCGTGTGTTCAATAAGCACGAGTTTCTCAATGTGCCGGTGTTTGTACCGGCAACTGTCTATGTGATGTCTGCATCGGCTTTGTGTCTGATTCAGATGTCGATACCGGCCCTTCTCGCGAATATTTTCATTTTGCTCGGGTTGCAAAAGCACCTCACAATTCATCGTCAGCCGCGTGTTTTGACATATTGTTTCGAGAGTGCTTTTTGGTACGGTATGGCCGCGGTGGTATTTCCGCCTTATATCGTGTTGTTGGCTGGAATGATTGTGGCGGTGCTCATTGCTAGAGCGTTCCACTGGCGCGAGATGTTGATTCCGATTCTGGCGTTTGGTGTACCATTTCTCTATTGGGTGGCGTGGATGTATGTGTTTGACTATAAAGACCATATCATCCTCTTTCACAAGACCGTTTCATGGGATAACATCCAGTACTTTTCATTGTTGAGCTGGTCGCAAAAGCTCTTTGTGATTGCTTCTTTTTTGGTGTTTGTGGCAGCCTTGCCGCGCTACCTCATCCTCTCTGAACGAGGCACCAACAAGGCAAAGAATGTGAAACATGTCTTGCTCATCATTGTCCTTTCCATCATTGCTTCGCTCATTGTGGGTTATTTGCTCTTATTCAAATGGGTATTGCTCACCGCTGTGGTGCCCCTCACGTTTATAGCGGGTTATTGGTTCAGCAATTACCGTTATTCCCTCATTGCACCCGTTGTTTTTTATCTCTATTGCCTCTCGGCCGTTGTATTGGTGGTGACCACCTATCTCACGCGTTCGTAATTCTTAATGCTCGTTAAACGAGCAAGGTGAAGTGATGAGCGGATAAAAGACCACCTAGGAGTGCCACCTACTTTTGCCGCACATTTCCAAATTATGTCAGTATTATCAACTGTATTGGTGCGGTACATCGATTCGTTTCGCGGTCTTTCTCGCGAATCGTGGATGTTGTCGGTGGTGATGTTCATCAACCGCTCCGGTGCTATGGTAGTGCCATTTATGACCATGTTTATCACCTCCGGGTTGGGATATACGCTCAAGGAAGCAGGCTATGTCATGAGTTGTTTCGGAATAGGATCGCTTATTGGTTCCTGGCTGGGCGGATGGCTGACCGATAGGGTAGGAAGCTACCGTGTACAATGGTTGAGTTTGTTGCTGAGTGTACCTATTTATTGCATCATGCCGCATTTCAGAAGTTTGGAAGCTATCTGCATTGCGTTGTTGATGTTGAGCATTGTGACGGAATGTTTGCGCCCGGCTAACTCGGTGGCAATACAGTTGTATGCGAAAAAAGAAAACCTTACCCGCGCGTTCTCTCTCAATCGGCTTGCAATGAACCTTGGGTTCTCTGTCGGCCCTGGAATAGGGGGATTCTTAATGGCTATTTCTTTTGACTTGCTTTTCTATATGAATGCTATCAGCAACTTGATTGCGGGTATTGTATTCATCCTATTTTTCAGAGGGCGCAAGACACGCAATGATTTGCCGACAGCCGGTGGCCAAACAGCCGCTCAAACGAAAGGCTACAGAAGTCCATATACCGATGGACCGTTCATTTTGTTTACCTTGATAGGAATGGTGTTTTGTATTGGTTTTCTACAACTCCTCAACACCATTCCGGTGTATTATAAAAGTGTTGGATTCAGTGACGAGGCCATTGGTTTTGTGCTTGCTTACAGCGGATTGATCATCGTCTTGCTTGAAATGCCTTTGGTAGGAATAGTGGAGCGCAAGTGGAGCATCGCCCGTATCCTTATGACTGGCACATTGCTTTCTGCCTTGAGTTATCTGGTTTATAATATCAGCCCATCACTGGCAATTGCTTATATCTCACTCACGCTTTTGAGTGTGGGCGAAATATTGGTGTTCCCGTTTATGTCCACGGTTACGGCCATGCGTTCCGGTGAACACAATCGCGGGGCATACATGGGCATGCAGGGTTTGGCCGTTGCCATTGGGTTTATCATCGCTCCATTGATTGGAACAGCCATTGCAGATCGTTTTGATTATAACGCATTGTGGTATTTCATTGGCTGTTTGCTCATCGTTGGTGCTATTGGCTTTTGGTATACAACTAAACGCTTGGCAGAAAAATCAGCCTAAGAATTCAATCTTTTTCCGGTTTGGATTCCATACTGTTTGTTGCGGGTAAGTCTTTTTTCAGTTTCGACAATTCCATTTTCGATTTTTCAATTTCTTCAGTGAAAGAAATATCGGATAGAGTCAATTTATAAAAGCCATATTCAATGAATCCGTCTCCTTGGTTGTTGAGCGAGATAAGGTATTCTTCACTGAAGTGAAGTTTTTCTGAAAAAGGAGGATTGAGCTTTTCGCACAGAATATTGAAGTCTTTATCAGCGACAATCAATGACCACACATTGTCGCCATAGAAGTTGGCATTAAATTTCAGAGTGGAATAATAGAGCCCCTGTGCCTTGTTGCAGGTGATAGAGCCATAATAATAAGGTAGGGTAAATTCCGCTTGTTGAACAGGTTCTGCGTAGGAGGGCACATCATTAATCAACTGAGAAGGCAGTTCATGTTTTACATAACGATCACCGGCACTGTTCCATTCATACACGTTATGGGAATAGAAATAGCGAACCATGGTATTGCCATTGGCTCCAATGCAGTGATACAAAATCGGAAGATCACTCGGATAAAAATCGCCCAGAGTAATCTCCGGATAGCTCAAGGCTTGGGAAGGAGTGATGGATTCTCGTTTTAAGTCCATCATTGCAATGGAAGGAGGAATGGAACGCATGAATTTTGACGTGCCAATCATTGCACTAGGTCCGTCCAATGCAGTAACGCATGAGTTATTATGAACTTGTATCGCATTTCCGATAAAAAGGGGAGAATCACTTTGTTTACGGAAATCATAGGTTTGCTGTAATCTCCCATTGATGTCCAATCTCAACAAGCGGCCGGGTTCACTGCTCAAAGCAATGAAAACGGAATCTCTGCTGACGAAGTGAAAAGCGTAATCAGTGGATTCAGGAAGTTCAATTTCGTGAAAAA
>DATCJY010000001.1:0-7595 GCA_036562565.1 Flavobacteriales bacterium
AAAAGCCATATCGACAATCTCAATCTCAATATCCTGATTCTTCTTTAAAATTCTCTCCTGCATTTGCGGTGCAAGGTATTGGAGAAAGTGGAGTGCACGCAAAAAAAGCCGAATGACAAACTACCTTTGCCGCGTGAAATCTTTCTATTCAAAAAACTTCCGATTAGGTATTCTTGGCGGTGGTCAATTGGGCCGCATGCTCATCCAAGTTGCAACCAATTACGATGTGCGCATCTCCGTGCTGGACCCCTCACCGGAAGCTCCTTGCAACAAGCTGGCGCATGACTTCACGGTGGGTGATTTTGCCGATTATGACACGGTCTATCGCTTCGGGCAAACGGTGGATGTGCTCACCATCGAGATTGAGCACGTGAATGTGGAGGCCTTGGAAGCCTTGGAGAGAGAAGGCAAGAAAGTGTATCCCTCTCCGCGCATCCTGCGCATCGTGAAGGACAAAGGTCTTCAGAAACAGTTTTACAAAGACAACGATATTGCCACTGCTCCTTTTAAGCTCATCGAAAACAAGAGCGAGATAAGTGCATCGCAGCTTCCGATAGTGCAAAAGATGCGCACGGGTGGTTACGATGGCAAAGGTGTGACTGTCCTCAAATCAGAAGCCGACTTAGACAATGCTTTTGATGTTCCATCGGTGTTGGAGGAGATGATAGACTTTGAAAAAGAACTATCCGTCATCATAGCGCGCAACGAGAGTGGGCAGATCAAATCCTTCCCGCTGGTGGAGATGGAGTTCAATCCGGAGGCCAACCTTGTGGAGTTTTTGTTCTCCCCCGCTGCAGTGGACTATGACACGGAGCATCGCGCATGCGCCCTTGCGCACCGCTTGGTAGAGAGCATGGACTTTGTGGGATTGCTGGCGGTGGAAATGTTCCTAGACAAGAAGGGCAACCTCCTTGTGAATGAAATAGCACCTCGTCCGCACAACAGCGGCCACCATACCATTGAAGCGTGTGTCACATCCCAATACGAACAGATGATGCGCGCCATCTTGAATTTACCGCTTGGTGATACCACGTTGGTTCGGCCGGCAGTGATGATCAACCTGCTGGGTGAAAAAGGATTCAGCGGCCCTGTACATTACCGCGGTCTTGAAGAGGTAATGAAATGGCCGGGAGTTTATGTACACCTCTACGGCAAGGCAGATACCAAGCCTTTCAGAAAGATGGGACACGTAACGGTGTGCTGCCACCAGCTCGAAGAAGCAAAAGCCACCGCGCGCAAAGTGATGGAAACCGTGAAGGTGGAAGCTGTGGGTTCAGGGTCTTGAGTATTGCGCTAGCCAATGGCTGTTGGCCTTTTGACTATCGACCCAACCACACACCCTATCTCCCTTGGGCTTTTGTTGGGCTGCAAGCCAAGCTGAATAGCACGGGGTGTGCTATCGCTAAACGCTCGCCAGGGACAGAGCGGAGAACTACTCCCCCAACAACGCATCCATCTGCTCGGTGTTCATATAAGCATGTTTGACGCGGGTTGCTATTATTTCGCCTTGGCGGCCAATAATCATATAGGTAGGTGCAGAACTAATTTCGCATCCTGTGCATTGCGCTTAACGGAGGCTATGCCGTTGTCGCGACCTGTTGGGCTTTCATACATCTCGCTGGTGCCTATTACTTGGCCGTTGGATGCTTTTAGGTTGAAATAATACTTGCCGTTGGTGGATTCCTTTTTTTCATACCGAGCATCTATTTGCGAGTTGGTTCTTACGGAATCGATACCGTTCTCACAAGCTGCGCGTGTGGTATATCCTTCGCTGGTCAAGATGACTTCGCCATTGCCGGCTTGGAGGTTGAATTGGTACTCTCCGTTTTTTCTGCGTGAAATGATGAATTTGGACATGATATAGGTAGTTTTAAGTTGATTCAATGCAAGGCCTCGGTGGGTTGTGGGCGGTTGAGTATGCCACTACAAGACTACAAAAAAAAAACGAAGCGAACCCACAGGAATTGGGGTTCGCTTCGATAGGGGATCATTTTCAGATTGAACACACGATGTGCTATGACCTCACATCATGATGTGATATAAACGGAAGGTTGTGATGCTTATGGTTCCACCATGTTACCCGAAATCTTGCTGCCCTCCGGCAGTGGCGTGCCACCGCCAATCACGGTACCGCCTGGGTGCATGGGCAGGTTTTCAAAAGTCACTTTGCGCTTGCCCGCCACGGTGCTGATGGTTACCGATACGCTGTCATCGGTATTGGTGAGGTAGTTGATGCCATCAAAGGTGGTATTGTGCTGTGCCTTGCCATCGGGCAAATCGGCCGAGTTGCCGTTCATGATGCCGTACACGCCATTTTGCGGTGGGGAGTTGAAGCCAATGGCCACACGGTCATACATGCCGGCAGCTCCTCCGCTGAAACGACCTATATACGCATAGGCGCCATTGTCATTGTTAATCCACACCTCGGTCATCTCAATGACCTGCTCAGTGCCATCGGGCAGGAGGACTTTAAAGGTGTTGTCTTGCAGGGTGGATGGCGGATTGGGAACCGGTGTGCCGGGGGTGTTGTTGTTGTTGGGTTCACTCTCCTCCTTTTTGCACGCGGGCATGGCCAGCAAACCCAAGAAGGCCATTAGGATAAATGCTTTTTTCATGTTGGTTTGATTGAATGGTTCGTTGTAAATGATTGCCACCGCAATGCTATGGCCGACCATCCTTCCATACCATCACATGAAATACGTATTTCATCACCCGTCCGCTATCCTATTGCTCGCTGGTGCGTGCAATGGGGGTTGTCACCTACTTGGTGCATGGAAAGCATGGGATGGAATCGCGGGAGATGACTACCTCACTAGCCCGCTTTTTGTGATTTATCATTTATCACTAGTTAATTATTCCTCTAAATATAAGAAGGATTGAGGAGGAGATAGGTTGAAATCCGCTTTCAAACAAAGTGGTTTGCTATATTTTTTGACTTTCTTTATTTTTATCGCATAACCATTCTCATTATCGGCAAAATATTGATAAAAGTAGTCTTCATCAATGCCAGCAAAACGCTTGGTCTTTTTCCACAAATCTGCCAATGAGTCGTTTATAATAGAGTCTATTTCAAACTCTCCAATTACCTTCTGCATAGGAGAGGATGCATATACCACTACCGTTTTAATATCTGGCTTTTTGAAAATAGCTTTTCGGAACTCAAACTTTTTACTCCCGTCAAAAATTCTTTCAGCAAATTCAGGTTTTATTGACAATAAGACTTTCATTCGTTGCTGTTTCTTTTAAAATGGTTAGAAACTGTTGCTTCGTAATTTGTTTCAACCCTCTTAGTTCATTATCAACCCCAGAAATTATTCCAAGATCTAATAATGTTTGTCTATTCAATCGTTTGCCCAATTGAAACGAGTAAACGTAAAGGAAATTTATGATAAAAGGGCGAAAATGAGGATTCCAATTCCAATACTTTTTCAACTCTTCATTACTAAAAACACTTCTTTTTCTACACTTAGAAATAAAGTCGTCTTCATCTTTAATATTAACAATCTTATCCTCAACAATTCCTATAGTTGTAATAACACTACTATAATAAGCGCTCTTACCTTTTTCAGCTGTTCTGTAAAACACAATAATGTCTCCTCGCTTAACTCCTCTTTCAATGGAGCGGCAAATATAAACCTTGCTTAATGCGTTTCTGTGTGGCTCGTGTTCAATGAAGTCTTGAGGTGATTCAGTTCTCAAATACGAATCAGGCAGCAATTCTGTGTGATAATCAGGATATATTGGTACAAGGAAAATATTGTTATCGTTGATGCCAATAAATGGAAAAGTCAGTTTGGGATTTTCAATACTAAAAGATGGTTTAAAATCACGCACATAAACCATTTCACCGTCAATCCCTTTAGTCCCATAATACACAAACCCCCAATCTTCCATTAATGCTATCAAGCGTTTTTGTTCATCTCGTTTATCAAAAATGGTTACATAGATTTCCTCAACTCTTTGTGCAATAGCATTGTCAAAAATTATTTTCATAAACCGCTCGCCCAACCTTACACCATTGCTTACTACTTTAAATGTTCCAACCTTCAATCTTTTTTTAGGTTTGAATGAAGGAGTTATGTCCGAATAAGGTTCGTCTTTATCTTCTATTTTCAGATAAAGAAAAGACAGCAATTTGCCGTTTTCACTGTTCAATGTAACATAAACCTTATCGTTAGCTTTCCTATGAAACCATATATCAAAACCTGGGTAATCCTCCTTAAGTGTATCAAAGAAAGGATCGTTTAAATCCAGTTCTCCGAATAATTTTTGCTGAACACCTAATACCTGATATTTAACTAATCCCGGGTTCTCAGCATAGACTTTCTCAAGGAACGTGTTTATTGTAAATACTCGGTCTGTAATATTAAGGGCTGCAGCCTTAGTATGTATTTTCCTATCCTCAGAAATGAGCAAATCAACTCTTCCAACATAAACTTCATTTAAAAGTTGAGTATCGTTTCTATCATTCTCATTGTTGTCATAATTAGCTGAAACTCGTTTAACTTCTTCAGACATTGGAGCTATTGTAAGCAATTGCTCATAGCTTTCTAATTTTATTCTGAATGTTTCAACGGTCATGCGATTCGAATTCTTTTCAATTTCCCGTATTGTAATAGGATGAATACACTTTTGATAATTAACCTTGTCGAGCCATTTGAACAAAATTCCAATGTCCTGATTTGTGACCCTTCCAGCTTCTCTGTGAATGATTATATTCGTATCTAATAGAGCTTTCATAAGATGATATTATTATGAAATTCGAACTTCTTCCGGAATTAAAAATGAATACTCATTTCATAGAATAATTTTAATTCTTTATAATACTCAATTTGATTTTCATCATCAATTCTTCTTAGATGATAAGAAAATTACGTTGCGAAACTTTTTAATGCTTGGCTGTCATCATCATCCTCTAGGATGGGGCGCTTGTATGATTCGGTGATGTCTTTGAGTTGGCCACCTGTGTCGTCTAGTACCACATAGCCCACTTCCCTTCGTTTTCTAGGTCTATTTCTTGCATGTATTTAATAGTGATATTTCGTTTGGTGAATGCCAAAGCTAATTAATATGGAAAATTGAATGCGAGGTTCATTATTCACCACAAAGACGTAAAAGGTTCATAGGATTACCCCCACCACCACCAAAAATCATCCACTTCAATTGAAAAAACGCGCCTTCATTTCCGAAAAGAGACCTATCATTTAGGAAAAGAGACCCATCTTTTCTCAAAAGAGACCCATCTTTTCTCAAAAGAGACCTATCTTTTCCGAAAAGATGGGGGTCAGAAACCCGACAAATCCCTATCCTTTTCTTGGAACTAAGTAGTTGATTTAAAATTTTTTCCACTTTAACATTTCCTCTGAAATCCGCTCCAATTGCGTATTTTACTGTATTCTAATGTGTTTTGTACGCTAAGTAAATGTTATTATCTGTAACCCGTTGACAACCACCACAGTACAAGCGCCCCGTAGCAGCCGCTAACTAAAACCTGCTACCCATAAATCATGTTTAAAAGATTCGTACTTAAATCCTTTAACGGATTGAGCAACCCCAACTTTCTGGCCACTGCTCGCAAAATCCAAGAGGCATTGAGCCAACCGATGTTCTCATCCATCCAACCCACTCCAAGCGATGTGATGCCGTACATCGATAACTTCGCCATGTTGTTAACACAAACCGGTCTTGGCAAACTTCGCCTTGATTCCTGACCGCAACAACCTGCGCAGACAGATTACCGATATGCTGGAAAAGCAGTGTTTCGCGGTGAATCAGCTTGCCAACGGTGAGCTAGAAATCCTGAACAAATCAGGTTTCCAACTCAACAAAGTGCGTGAGAAGCGTCCTGTTCCTTCTAAGGGAACCGCCTTGGAAGTGAAATTGATTGCTCCTAAGTGTGCAGAGTTTCATGCTCATGGAATTGTGAACTCCAATTTCATAGAGCTTGAGATTGACGGTCCTGATGGATTCTGTAAAGTTTACTCCAGCACCAAAACCAAGGTGAAGGTCAGCGACCTTCCTGTGGGAGTAGAACTGAAAGCATGCGTGCGAGGCGTCAACGGAAATGGCGCAGGAGAATGGAGTGAAACGGTAACCTTTATGGTCTATGGTTCCACCCAGCACAACAATGCAGCCGCATAGGTACCGCTCTCCCCTGATGATTGTTTTCTGAAAATCCCTGCGCCCCGGTGTGGGGATTTTTTTTTGAATAAACTTTTACTTTGGGGGAGGTTGTAGCCAGTGGGTTGATTGCGCTCATCCGCGCGTTTAATGATATTCCCACCATTTAATTCCTCATTTTCCTACTATATAGTATAGGCTATGCACATGGTATCGGTTGGGGATGAGTGGGTAGCGCAAGGGGTAGAGCAGTTTATTTCATAGCGCGCACAAGATGCCATCTCGCGTGAGGAGGAGAACTTAATCCCGAAGGTGTTTCATCATATCAGAGTTTTCAAAAAAAAGATGTAGTTAAATTATTCGCTATTTATTTTTTAATGCACGAATATTTATTTTCTCTACTTTCATTTTATACCCCTTGTTAATGCAATAGATAGCTAACAAAACAGTCATAAAAGCCCCTGTCGTTATCCAAGTGATTCTTTCATTTAGGACAAAATATCCCAATATCAAGGCTATAAACGGATTGATATAGGCATAAAGCGAAACAATCCCGATAGGCAGTTTATTTAATGCGTATATATAACATGGATAAGCAATGGTTGAACCAATTACAGTGAGATAACCCAACGCATAAAGGCTTTGAGACGTAACACCGTTAATCTCTGTATAGTCGTCAAGGAAATAACTCATGATAAAAAGCACAACACCCCCTAACAACATTTGTAAAGCCGCATTTGTCATCACATCATTCCGTGAGGATTGAGATTTAGAAAATACACTCCCCGCTGCCCAACAAAAGCTAGCTCCAAATGCAATTAAGGTACCAACGAGATAATCCGGATTGATAAAATCCATTAGATTATCTCTGAAGATTAAAAAAATCCCCAAAGACCCCAATAATAATCCAATTAAAATATAACTATTGGGTTTGTGATTTTCTAAACCGGCTACATAATTAATAAATATTACATACATCGGAAGAGTGGATACAATAAGGGCTGCCAGTCCACTAGGAATAAATCGTTCCGTCCATCCTATTACTCCTGAACCTAAAGAAATTAGTAGAATGCCCAATATGGTTTGTGTCAGCAGCGTTTTTTTCGATAACCTCAACTTTCCTAGCAGTTTTAAGAAAGTCAATATCAAGCCCCCGGCAATCACTTGCCGCAATGCCGAAAACAAGAATGGAGGAAACGTTTCAACGCCTATTCGCATAAAAAAATAAGTAGTCCCCCAAACAATGCAGACAATTATAAGGGCTACATAAGCTAAAATATTGTTTTGCATAAATGTCAACACATTATAATTGTTGCTTTATTCTAGTTATAGCTCGAAGGTGATGGTCATCGTGTTCGGCAACGAAATACATCAAGTCAATGATTCGCATGGGTTGTTTGAGCCTTGGGTGGATGATGTGATTTCGAAAATCATCTCCGCCAAAGCTCTTTAGTAGCGTTAGGGTCTGCTGTCTT
>DATCJY010000029.1:0-3773 GCA_036562565.1 Flavobacteriales bacterium
CCTTTCAGCCCCCAACCTCCATATTCTTTGAGTGGTTTATAGCTGCGCACATACGCTCTTTCTATCTCCTCCCATGAGAACACACGCTTGCGCACAATGAACGGAAACAGTGTTATTGCAACGCCTTCCAGTGAGATATAAGTCTTGAGTTGGATGCTATATAAGAGCACAAGCGTTAAAAGAATGGGCAATACCCCAAAGGAGATATCCATCCAGTCCCAGCCGTTCCGATTGTACTCTACAAGCAGAATAGCGACCATCGGGATGAGTCCGATGAATATCCACCATTGGCGCAAGCGTTGTTTTTCTTCGAAGTACATGATACCGGTTGTATTTAGGAGTGAGTAATCATTTTAAGAATTACAATTTTCGAGAGCATTTCAGCCGCGATGATGGCCAGGGCAAAAAGCACTTTGTGCGAAATGGTCTTTGCATTCGAAGCTGTTTTGAATCCATTGTAGAGCAGGGTGATGGACCAGACAACGGCTAAGATGGAAACTCCCGCAAACACGATAAGCCCAACCATTTCCATTCCACCTAAGGTGAATTCTAATGTGGTTGATCCATTCATAGCCCCTTCACCAACAGAACGGGTTATCTCTTCGGCAAGGCGTTGCATATAGCCATTGATGTTGAACAGCGGCAATACCAAGAAGGGGATGCGTGCAATGAGGATGGCTGTGGTGATATCGATGATGCGTGTCTTGCTGTTGATGTATTTGCCCAATAGAAGTAATGGAGCAAGCAAGCAAATCAAAACGATGAGGTTATCGGTGAAAGGCTCGTGCCATGCAACTTGGTGCAGGAAGTGCAAATCAACCACACCATCGAATCGGCCATTGAAAACATAGGCTAACAACGAACCGGCAATACCGGCTGAAATGCCTACGGTTAGCAACTGACCTTCGGTATATCGTTCAAAAGGATTTAATAATGTTTTCGGTCCAAACATATCAAGGGGTTATTTGTTGTTGGCTTCATTCATTGCCTTGATTTTCGCGATGATATCGTCCAAGCGGTTGCGCACGGTGGGATAGCTGTTGCCCATTTTCACAGCCAACTCTTTTAGGCTGCCACTGCACAAAAAGAAGTCGAGCATGAATTGCTGTTCATCCTCTGAAAGGCGCAACAGCACCGGTAACGTATAGTTCCCGGCCACGGCAGTGCCACAATGGCTGCAACTGAGCTGCGATACATTGAGCGTTTCAGCACAACTCGGACAATGAATCGGGAGTTTCGGTTTCATGAGTTTTTGTTTGATTATGCAAAGATAGAAATAAATAAAATTAAAGCAATGTTTAACAATGTTTAGTATTAGTCTGGTTTGAGCATTTTATTGCTCCACAGGGAAGTAGAGAAACTATGTTTTTCTACCTACTCGAAGCAATGGACAATCCACGTAATTTGCCCCCATGAAATTGGTAGAATTTTTAAATGCATACAATCCGCGTGTTCTTACGCGTCCATACGTCATAGCTGAAGCAGGAGTGAACCACGAAGGTTCCATGGAGCTTGCAAAGCGCCTCATCGATGAAGCTGCTGAGGGTGGTGCACAAGCCATCAAGTTTCAGACTTACAAAGCAGAAACCATCGCAAGCAAGGACTCGCCTTACTACTGGGACATTACCAAAGAGCCCACCCGTTCACAGTATGAGCTCTTCAAGAAGTACGACAAATTCTGGAAGAAGGAATACGAAGAACTTGCGCGTTATTGCGAGACAGCGGGCATTGAGTTCATGTCCACACCATTTGATGTGGAGAGCGCAGCCTTCCTCAATGATTTGATGCCGGTGTTCAAAATCAGCAGCAGTGATATCACCAACTTGCCATTCATTGAATACCAGTGCAGCTTCGGTAAGCCAATTATTCTATCTACGGGTGCTGCATACAAATGGGAAGTGATGCAAGCGGTTGAAACCATCGAGAAGCACGGCAACAAACTCTGCCTGATGCACTGCGTGCTCAACTATCCAACGATGGATGAGAACGCCAACCTCGGAATGATCAAAGACATGATTCGCTTGTTCCCGGATGTGGTTCCGGGTTATAGCGACCATACCCTACCTAAGGACATGCACACGTTGGAAGTAGCGACATTGCTGGGTGCGGCCGTATTGGAAAAGCACTTCACACACGATAAGACATTGCCCGGCAACGACCACTACCATGCGATGGACAAAGAAGACCTCAAGCATTTCTGGAAGCGTATGGACAGAACATTTGAGCTCATGGGCACATTTGAGATGAAAGCTTTGGAGAGCGAAGCCCCTGCACGCGCCAATGCACGCAGAAGTCTTGTTGCCGCCAAAGACATTCCGGCCGGCAAAACCATCGAGATGAGCGACCTCACCTGGAAGCGTCCTGCCAGCGGTATTTCACCGAAAGACATTGAATTCGTTATCGGCAAAGTTGCCGTACGCGACATCGCTGAAGACGAAGTAATGAAGTGGAATTTAATTCATTGATATTTTCTGTTAAGACAACACACAAATGCGTTACAAACAACTTTCCTCGAAACACTATATCAATAACCGCAAACGCTTTGCAAAGGAGCTGAAGCCGGGTGGTCTTGCCATCTTCTGCAGCAATGACATCTATCCCACCAGCGCGGATGGTCACATGCCTTTCAAGCAAGCATCGGATATCTTTTATCTGAGCGGTGTGGATCAAGAGGAAACCATCTTGGTCATTTTCCCGGATGCTTTTCATGAGATGCATCGCGAAATGCTTTTTCTCAAAGAGACCAGCGAAACCATTGCCATCTGGGAAGGTGCTAAACTGACCAAGGAAGAAGCTCGTGAGCAAACCGGTATTCAATCGGTCTTTTGGCTCAGCGAGTTCGAGAGTGTGTTGCGTGTGGTTTTGCGCGATGCCCAATGTGTCTATCTCAACAGCAATGAGCACACACGTGCCGTTGTGGAAGTGGAAACACGCGAGATGCGTTTCTCCAAATGGTTCAGAGAAAAATATCCTCACTATAGCATTGAGCGCAGTGCGCCCATCATGCACAAGTTGCGTGCAGTGAAGGATGCCGAAGAGATTGCTCAAACACAACGTGCAATAGACATCACCCGCCAAGGTTTTGAGCGAGTGATGAAGTTTGTGAAGCCCGGTGTGATGGAATACGAAGTGGAGGCCGAATACATGCATGAGTTTTTGCGCAATGGTTCGCGTGGTTTTGCTTATCCGCCTATTGTTGCTTCGGGCTACAATGCCTGCGTATTGCATTATGTTGATAATGACAAGCCCTGTAAGGATGGCGATCTGTTGCTCATGGATGTGGGAGCCGAGTATGGCAATTACAATGCGGATATGACTCGCACCATACCGGTAAACGGCAAGTTCACGCCTCGTCAGAAGAAAGTTTACAATGCCGTGTTGCGCGTGATGAAAGCGGCTACCAAAATGCTCAAGCCCGGTGTGTATTTGCACGAATACCACAAAACTGTGGGCGAGGTAATGACCAAAGAATTGGTGGACCTCAAGCTCATCACAATGAAAGATGTGAAAAATGAAAATCCCGCATGGCCTGCTTATAAGAAATACTTCATGCATGGCACATCGCACTTCCTTGGTTTGGATGTACACGATGTAGGTGACTGGTCAAAACCAATTGAAGTAGGTAATATCTTCACCGTAGAACCCGGCATTTATATCCGCGAGGAAAGCATCGGTATTCGTATCGAGAACAACATTGTCATTACCAAGAAGGGTAATGATGATTTGTTCAAAGACTTCTTAATCGAGGCAGACGAGATAGAGGAGTTTATGAA
>DATCJY010000030.1:0-38753 GCA_036562565.1 Flavobacteriales bacterium
AGGATGTCAGAGTGTCAGCATTTTTGTGCGTGGCATCATTTTTACCTTCTTGCGCCAAGCTGCCGGAGTTAAATTTGCGGTCGCAAAATTCGGTTTTATCCAAAACCGCTGATTTTCAATACAGAGAATAATATGATCAAAACGATAAACAGTATCCTCAAGCGTTTTATAGGGGATAAAGCCAAGAAAGACCTGCAGGAAATCAATCCGATTGTCACAAAAATCAATGAGATTGGTACCACCCTCCAGCACATCAGTCATGACGAATTACGTCAGCGTTCTGCTGAGCTGAAAGCAAAAATCCGCGAACGCATCCAAGCCAAGGAAGACGAGGTAGAAGCGTTGAAGAAGAAAGCGGAAGAATTACCGGGTACTGAACTGGAGCAAAAAGAAGAGCTCTATAACCGCGTAGACAAACTCACCAAAGAAATAGATGCGGACATTGAAAAGGTACTTGATGAAATCTTGCCGGAGGCATTTGCCATCATCAAGGAAACTGCCCGCAGGCTGAAGGAGAATCCTGAATTGCGCATGCGTGCTACGGATTTCGACCGTCAGCTCGCCACCGTGGGTTCCAAAGATTATGTAACTATAGAAGGTGATACGGTTGTCTGGAAGAACAGCTGGACAGCTGCCGGCAACCGCGTGACCTGGGATATGGTGCACTATGATGTACAGCTCATCGGTGGTATTGCCCTGCACAGAGGCAAAGTAGCAGAGATGGCAACGGGTGAGGGTAAAACACTCGTGGCCACTCTACCAGTATTTCTCAATGCCTTGGCCGGTAAAGGTGTACACGTTGTAACGGTGAATGATTACCTGGCCCGCAGGGACTCCGAGTGGATGGGACCTTTGTATGAATTCCATGGCTTGAGCGTAGATTGTATTGATCGCCACCAGCCCAACAGCGAGGCCCGCAGAAATGCCTATCGCGCAGATATCACCTTTGGTACAAACAACGAATTCGGTTTCGACTACTTGCGTGACAACATGGCGGTAGATGCGTCACATCTTGTTCAGCGCAAACACCATTTTGCTATCGTGGACGAGGTGGATAGCGTATTGATTGACGAAGCGCGTACACCGTTGATTATCTCCGGCCCGACACCAAAGGGTGACGAGCAGGAATATGACAACCTGAAACCAAAAGTGCAGCTCTTGATGCAGGCACAGAAAGCCGTTGCACAAGAATGCCTCACCATTGCCAAGAAAAAATTGATGCCGGCCGATGGCAGCAAACCTTCCAAAGAAGACCTCGAAGAAGGTGGTCTGGCTCTTTATCGTGCACACCGCGCATTGCCTAAGAACAAGGCCTTGATCAAATTCTTGAGCGAAGAAGGTATGAAAGCCATCTTGCTCAAAACCGAAGGACAGTACCTCCAAGACAACCAGCGCAATATGCACAAGGTGGATGAGGCATTGTATTTCGTGATTGATGAGAAACACAATCAGGTAGAACTCGCTGAGAAAGGAATCCAACTCATCTCCAAAAACATGGAGGATGAGAAATTCTTCGTAATGCCTGACTTGGGCACCGAGTTGGCTGAAATTGAGAACAGCGGCAAATCAGCCGAAGAGAAGCTGAAGATGAAAGAAGAATTGATGCGCGATTATGCCGTGAAGAGCGAGCGCATACACACCATCCATCAGTTGCTCAAGGCATATGCATTGTTTGAGAAAGAAGTGGACTATGTTGTCATCGACAACAAAGTGAAAATTGTAGATGAGCAAACCGGTCGTATCATGGAAGGCCGCAGGTATTCCGATGGTTTGCACCAAGCGATAGAAGCCAAAGAAAACGTAAGAGTAGAAGCAGCAACGCAAACCTATGCGACCATCACGCTGCAGAACTACTTCCGTATGTACCACAAGTTGGCCGGTATGACCGGTACAGCGGAAACCGAAGCAGGCGAATTGTGGGATATCTATAAATTGGATGTGATGGTGATACCTACCAACCGTCCGATTGCGCGCAAGGACATGGAAGACAAAGTCTATAAGACCAAGCGCGAGAAATACAATGCCGTAATTGAAGAGATTGTTGAATTGCGCAATGCAGGCCGTCCGGTATTGGTGGGTACTACCACCGTGGAAGTATCCGAGTTGCTCTCAAAGATGTTGCGCTTGCGCGGCATTGATCACCAAGTGTTGAACGCGAAACTTCACCAAAAGGAAGCAGAGATTGTAGCCCTTGCCGGCCGTGCAGGAACAGTAACTATCGCCACTAACATGGCGGGTCGTGGTACCGACATCAAGCTTGGCCCGGGAGTGAAAGAAGCCGGTGGTCTTGCCATCATCGGTACGGAGCGTCACGACTCCAGACGCGTAGACCGCCAGCTGCGCGGTCGTGCCGGTCGTCAGGGTGACCCGGGTTCATCTCAGTTTTATGTATCGCTTGAAGACGATTTGATGCGCCTCTTCGGTAGCGACCGAATCGCGAAGATGATGGACCGCCTCGGCCTCAAAGAAGGCGAGGTGATTCAACACAGCATGATTACTTCCAGCATCGAACGTGCTCAAAAGAAAGTAGAAGAAAACAACTTCGGTATTCGCAAGCGTTTGCTTGAGTACGATGACGTGATGAATTCACAGCGTACCGTTATCTACAAACGCAGAAGACACGCATTGTTTGGTGAGCGCCTCAAACTCGACATCGACAACATGTTGTTTGATACCGCAGCAACCATTGTAGATACACATCATCCCAACAAGGATTATGAATCATACAAAATGGAATTGCTCATGAATTTCGGTATTGAACCACCGGTATCGGAAGAGCGTTTCAACTCAGCTAAAGCGGATGATATTGTCAATGAGACATACAGTGCTGTGGAACGCAAATACCACCAGCGCAAGGAGAGCATCAAAGAAGAAGCTTATCCTGTAATCAAGAATGTATATGAAAACAATACGCAAGGTTTTACCAACATTGCTATTCCATTTAGCGATGGACGCAAGACCATTCAGATTGCAGTGAGCTTGGAACGCGCTTATCAGACACAAGGTCAGGAAATCGTAGATGCTTTGGAAAAAGGTATCACCCTTGCGATGATTGACCAACACTGGAAAGAGCACTTGCGTGCGATGGATGATTTGCGCAGCAACGTACAGTTTGCATCACATGAGCAGAAAGACCCATTGTTGATTTATAAGTTTGAGAGTTATAACCTGTTCAAAGCATTGATTGCAAAAATCAACGGTGAGCTCACATCGTTCTTGATGCATGCGCAATTGCCACAAGGTCAACAGCCACCCGTGCGCCAAGCGCAAGCACCGAAGCCTGTGGATACATCCCGAGTGAACACCACCAAGGCCGAAAGCATGAACCTCAACCAGCGTGTGAATGCCGTGAGCTCAGGCGCACCGGCAGCAGCACCGGGTGCAACGGGAATGCCACCACAAAGTCCTCCATCAAAACAAGAACCTGTGAGAGTGGAAAACAAAATCGGTCGCAACGACCCTTGTCCTTGCGGCAGCGGTAAGAAATACAAAGCCTGCCACGGAGCAGGATTGTGATAAAGAGAAAAGGCCACCGAAAGGTGGCTTTTTTGTTTGGACCATTAACGTAAAAAAAAATACGCTGTTATGATTAGTGATAAAATAATCCTAGAAAGGCTTCCATCGAAAGATGAAATTGAGAAGGTGTTGACCGAACTCAAGACCGTTAATCTTTCAAAGGTTTCTTATGAAAGAATTTATAAGGTTCTTGACACTCTTTTAGCGAACATACCAATCTGCACCGCTGAGTTCCCGATAGGGACGGAAATATGCAGAGGTCGAGTTCATCAAAGTAAGGGATTGTTCTTTTCCGAAAGTGAGATCAGTTATAGAACGGACTATGAGAATATCAGAATGCAACGGGCAAACGATATTAAGCAATCCATGTTTTACGGCTCTTTAGCTCGTCAAATGAAAGATTGCAATGAACAATGGATTAATGATGGAATTGTGACGTTATTACATGAATGCAGTCCTGATTTAAGGAATAAAAAAAACTTGGATCAAATAAATCGAATCACTTGGATGACTGTAGGAAGTTGGATTAGTGTTAAACCAGTTAGATTTGTAAATATCTGTTTCAATCAAAAGGCCAAAGACGCCAACCCTATTATCAGTGAATCTCACAATGAATATGAAAGAGCCATTCGTCAAGATGCTAAAGAAAGAACAGAGTGCATTTTAAAAATCCTTGAGTGCATTTCTGACGAGTTTGCAAAAGAAAATTGTCCCTCTGATGATGCCTACAAAGTTTCTTCAGCCTACACCAATTTTTCAATAACGGAATTATTTAAAAAGAAAATTCCAGTTGCGGGAATTGTTTATCCTAGTGTTAGGGCAGAGTTCAAAGGAATAAATGTAGCTCTTAATCCAATTGATGTTGAAGAATGCCTAGAGCTAAAAAAAGTGGAGCTTTTTAAAATGTATAGAGATGATAGTGAAATAGGGATAGCTCTTACGTCTGAACTAGTAGCAACCGATCTGGGACCTTTGAATTCTAATTTCAAGTGGCTACGAGGGATTGATCCAATTCAACAACCTGATGGAAGCCTAAGAAAGACAATGGTTCCGTATGTGCATGATTCATATGGCCCTTTATGTGAATGAATATAGTTCTTCATCAATTCAATTTTTATGTCTAAAACAGGAGCATAGCCGCAGTGATTTTCTACTGAGATATTCTCTACATATCATATATTAAGTTCGCCCCGCAAGGGCTTTTGTTTATTACGAAATGATACCAGAATTTTTCTTATCCAATACCCAACACCCATTATCTCTCATAAAGTAAAAGAGCACCCCGAAGGATGCTCTCTTAACACTATCACACTACACTTAACCACTAATCATCGTCTATCAGAAAAAACCAAGCTTATTCTTGTTGTAAGAAATAAGCATGTTCTTCGTTTGACGATAATGTTCTAACATCATTTTATGATTCTCTCTACCAAAACCTGATTTCTTATAACCACCGAATGGTGCGTGTGCCGGATAAGCGTGGTAGTTGTTTACCCACACACGTCCAGCTTTGATGGCACGTGGCACTTGATACAACTCGTGTGCGTCTCTTGTCCACACACCTGCACCAAGACCATAGAGCGTATCGTTAGCGATTTCAATCGCTTCTTCGGTTGTTTTGAAAGTTGTCACGCATACGACAGGTCCAAAGATTTCTTCCTGGAAGATGCGCATCTTGTTATGTCCTTTGAAGATGGTGGGTTGGATGTAATAACCGTTTGCGAGATCGCCCTCAAGTTTGTTTACGTCTCCACCGGTGAGTACTTCAGCGCCTTCTTCTTTACCGATTTTCAAATACGATTGAATCTTTTCATATTGGTCATTGGAAGCTTGGGCACCCATCATTACCGAACCATCCAATGGGTTACCTGTGCGTATCGCTTTTGTTCGGGCCACTACACGCTCCATGAATTTGTCATAGATGCTTTCATGCACGAGCATCCGTGATGGACAGGTACAAATCTCCCCTTGGTTCAATGCAAACATCACGGCACCTTCTACTGCTTTGTCGAAGAAAGCATCATCAGCATCGGCTACAGAAGGGAAGAAAATGTTGGGTGATTTACCTCCGAGTTCCATTGTTGCAGGAATGATGTTCTCTGATGCGTATTGCAAAATCAAACGACCTGTTGTGGTTTCACCGGTGAAGGAAACTTTCGCAATGCGTGGTGATTGCGCCAGTGGCTTACCTGTTTCAAGTCCGAATCCGGTTACTACGTTAATCACACCAGCAGGCACTACATCTTTGATAAGATCCATCAACACCATAATAGATGTTGGAGTTTGTTCTGCGGGTTTTACTACGGTACAACAGCCTGCTGCAATGGCCGGAGCAATCTTCCATGTTGCCATGAGCAATGGAAAGTTCCAAGGGATGATTTGTCCCACAACCCCAATGGGTTCGTGCACAATCAAGCTCACGGTATGCTCATCGTGCTCAGCCAAGGCGCCTTCTTCACCGCGTATCACACCAGCGAAATAGCGGAAGTGATCAATACAAAGCGGAAGGTCGGCAGCACGTGTTTCACGAATTGCTTTCCCGTTATCGATGGTTTCAATTGTTGCGAGATAATCGAGGTTGTCCTCCATGATCTGTGCAATCTTGAGCAATACATTGCTGCGTTCTGCAGGAGAGGTTTTGCTCCAAGTTGCAAATGCTTTGTGAGCAGCATCGAGGGCCAGCTCTACGTCATCTTTGGTAGAGCGTGCAGCTTGAGTAAATACCTGACCGTTGATGGGAGATATATTATCAAAGTATTCTCCGTTGATCGGAGCCACCCATTTACCTCCAATAAAATTTTCATAACGCTCCTTGAACGTTATCGTGGTACCGGGGAAGGGTGCCGTTTTAGTTGCTGTAGTCATGACTTTACGTTTTTTTAATATTTAGTAAATTCAGATAGCTAAGGTCCATGAACACTGATGCAACGGATAGCACCACACTATTTTTGAGTAGCACATTTTTCCCATGTAGGGTTTGTTAACAGAGTTGTCTTCTACTTTAGTGCTCGCCCCCAGTGAAATACGCACTACACACGCAAACTATTATGTCTGATATCCAACCGCAACCTTTCCGTCTGACGGATATTGATAAGATGCGCACCTTGGTGGAGCACAAGACTTCTTATAGTCTCAATAATTGTCAGCTCAACGTATATGAAACCCATCAAAAGGCCAGCGATTTTAGGTTGGCATTTGAGGGAATCACAATTACCTCCATGCTCAGGGGCAAAAAGGTGATGCGCATTCCCCATCACGAGGAGTTCGATTATTTACCCGGGGAAACGGTAATCGTTCCATCGGGCACTGAACTGAACATTGACTTTCCTGAAGCTGCACGCATGTCACCTACGCAATGCACGGCACTTGTATTGGAAAATGAATATTTTCAAAAGCAAATCGATTATATCAATGAGCAATCGGCTGCTGCGACCAATGGTACGGTTTTGAAAGTGGATTTGAAACACCTCCTGATTCGCAATGCCGAGGAGCTCACAACTATCATCCATCGCGTTTATCGCACCTTGAGTTCCGATGATGTATTGAAAGATGCACAGGCCGATGTATTGATGAAGGAATTGATTCTTTCTCTCATACGCAGTCAGAATTTAAGCGCATTGCAACACAATGGTCACTATGAAGGTTCGCCTTTCAAAGCCATACTCAATTATATCCGTAGCAATATCACATCTACTCTTGAGATAGCGGAACTGTGTAAGGTTGCGTACATGAGCAAGTCGAGCTTTTACCGTGCATTTACCAATGAGTTCGGTATTTCGCCCAACCAGCTCATCATTCGCGAACGCTTGCGCATGAGCAAGGCAATGATGTTGTTGGAGGGTACGAATGTGAAGGATGTGTGTTATGCGGTAGGATTTGCTGATCCGAATTATTTCATTCGTTTATTCAAAAAGCATGAGGGAATTACTCCGGGGCAGTTTATCAAGCAACATGAATTACAGTAAGGCAGGATGATATGAGCAATAAACAAAAAACGCAAGCCCCAAGAGCTTGCGTTTTTTGTTTACAATGTTTTGTCATCTCATATCACCACGTTTACAATGCGTTTTGGAACGACAATCACTTTCTTGATTTCTTTTCCATCTAAGTATTTTGCAGTGTTTTCATTCGCGCGTACAGCTGCTTCCACTTCTGCAGGAGTCATTGCCACCGGCAAAGTGAGGAAGAAGCGCGTCTTGCCGTTGAATGAAATGGGATATTCAAAGTCGGATTCAACGAGGTAGCTCTCATTGAACGCTGGCCATGGAGCATTCAAAACGGAACCTTCCTTGCCTTCGGTTAATTTTTCCCAAAGTTCTTCCGCAATGTGTGGTGCATAAGGCGAAAGCAAGATGGTCAATTGCTTGAGCACTTCGCGGTTGTTGCACTTCAGTTCAGTGAGTTCATTCACGCAAATCATCATCGTGCTCACAACGGTGTTCCAGCTGAAACGGTTCAAGTCTTCCGTTACTTTTTTGATAGCGGTATGCAATGACTTCAATTCAGCAGGAGTAGGAGCATTGTCATTCACCACAAACTTGTTTCCTTTATCATGTGACAATCTCCAATACTTGCGCAAGAAGTTGTGTACACCGTTGATGCCTTTGGTGTCCCAGGGCTTGTGTTGTTCCACAGGACCAAGGAACATTTCATATAAGCGCAACGTGTCGGCTCCGAATTTTTCGCAGAGGTCATCCGGGTTGGCTACATTGTACCAACGCTTCGACATCTTGTCAATGGCGAACGTACAAGTGTACTGTCCTTTATCGTTGAGGATGAATTCTGCATCGGCATATTCCGGCAACCATTTCTTGAACGCTTCTGTATCGAGAATGTCGTTATCTACAAGATTGATGTCTACATACAGTTGTTGTGTTTTGTATTCATCCTTCTTTTCAGCGGTCACGAAGGTGTTAGTGCCTTCAATGCGGTACACGTGGTTGCTTCTTCCCAAGATCATCCCTTGGTTGATCATCTTTTTGAAAGGCTCATCAAATCCGATGTAACCGAGGTCGAAGAGTACTTTGGTCCAGAATCGGGAATAGAGCAAGTGACCTGTGGCGTGCTCGGCACCGCCAATGTACAAGTCAACTTGATTCCAATAATCCACCTTCTCGCGCGATGCAAATTCCTTTTCGTTTTTAGGATCCATGTAGCGCAAGAAGTACCAAGAGCTGCCTGCCCAACCCGGCATGGTGTTGTATTCCATACGGTCGCCTTTCCATACACTCCAGTCTTCTTTTTTCGCACGTGCCAATGGCGGTTCCCCATCTTCAGTCGGCAGGAATTTATCTATCTTCGGAAGGGTTACTTGACCGTCATCAGGGTGGAGTAAATAAGGGATATCTCCTTTGTAGTAAATAGGGAATGGCTCACCCCAATAGCGCTGACGGCTGAATACTGCATCGCGCATGCGGTAGTTGATTTTACCTCTACCGATGCCTCGTGCTTCAAGCTCAGCAATGACCTTAGCAGTAGCTTGCTTGCACTTCATGCCATTGAGGAAGTCGGAGTTTGCAAGCTTAACGTCTTTGCTGGGTTCCGCTTTTTCGCTGATGTCCACACCTTCGAAGATGTTTGGAATGGGCAAGTTGAATTTCTTGGCAAAGTCCCAGTCGCGTTGGTCACCTGCCGGAACGGCCATGACAGCACCTGTTCCATATCCTGCCAATACATATTCACCAATCCACACCGGAATTTTTTCTCCGGTGAAAGGATGCAATACATAAGCACCGGTGAATTGTCCGGTCACATTTTTTACATCGGCTTGGCGGTCGCGCTCGGTTTTGAGTTGCGCGCTGGTAATGTATTGTTCTACGGCTTCGCGGTATTCATCGGTCGTGATTTGTTTCACCAACTCATGCTCCGGAGCCAGGGTCATAAACGATACACCGAAAATGGTGTCAGGGCGCGTGGTGAAGACTTCTATCTGTGCATTGTGGCCATCCACTTGGAAGAACACACTGGCACCCTCGCTGCGGCCAATCCAGTTGCGTTGAATGTCTTTGATGTTATCTGTCCAGTCCACCTTTTCAAGCCCATCGAGCAATCGTTGTGCATAAGCTGTGATGCGCATGCTCCATTGGCGCATTTTCTTCTGCACCACCGGGTGACCACCGCGCTCACTCTTACCGTCTTTGATTTCGTCATTGGCAAGCACAGTTCCAAGCGCAGGACACCAGTTCACTACACTGTCTGCGATATACGCCAAGCGGAAGTGCATCAGAATGAGCTGTTGTTGCTCTTCGTTCATGCTCTTCCAATCGGTGGCAGTGAAATCCCCTGCAAAGTGCTCACCGAAGAAAGGGAACTTGGACATGTCCAATTCTTTGTACCAATCTTCATCGATGTGCGCGTTTACGCCATAGGTACCATTCTCCTCAAACTTTTGGATGAGTGTGCTGATGGGTTCAGCTTTGTCGGTGTCTTTGTTGTACCATGATTCGAAAATCAAACCGAAAATCCATTGCGTCCAGCGGTAGTATTCCGGATCGCTGGTGCGCACTTCGCGGTCCCAGTCGTAGGCAAAACCGATTTTATCGAGTTGCTCACGGTAGCGAGCGATGTTTTTCTCTGTTGTGATAGCCGGATGTTGACCGGTTTGGATGGCATATTGTTCAGCAGGCAAACCGAAGGAGTCATAACCCATCGGGTGCAATACGTTGAATCCCTGATGGCGCTTGTAGCGTGCCATCACATCACTTGCGATGTAGCCCAGGGGGTGCCCAACGTGCAGTCCCGCACCGCTGGGGTAGGGAAACATGTCCAATACATAGAATTTTTGCTTGGAGCTATCCTCGGTAACTTTATATGCTTTGCTATCGCGCCAGCGCTGTTGCCATTTCTTTTCTATTTCCTGAAAATCGTAATCCATCCTCTATAAGGCCTTTAAAATCTGAGGCGCGAATTTAGTTCAGGGATGCCCGTAAAAATGGGCTTATTACATAAATACTGCAGTGTGAAAAATGGGCGTAAGGACGCGCTTCCGTCCTTAGTTTTACGGCATCGTTATGTTTTTAGAGAATACAGTCAATCGCGGTCGCAGACAAGGCTGGATAGAAGTCATTTGCGGTTCTATGTTTTCAGGCAAAACCGAGGAGCTCATTCGCAGAATGAGGCGTGCGGAGTTTGCCAAAATGAAGGTGGAGATTTTCAAACCCAAAGTGGACAATCGCTACCATGACGAAGATGTGGTGAGCCACGATGCCAATTCTATCCGCAGTACAGCTGTTGAGCATTCGTCTCAATTGCTCTTGCTCACTTCAGATGTGGAAGTTGTAGGAATTGATGAAGCGCAATTCTTTGATGACGGCTTGCCCGATGTGTGCAATGAATTGGCCAATCAAGGAATTCGTGTCATCTGTGCCGGGCTTGATATGGACTTCATGGGACGCCCTTTCGGGCCGATGCCGCATTTGCTGGCCATTGCGGAGTTTGTTACCAAGGTTCATGCTATCTGTGTGGAAACCGGAAATCTGGCGCATTATTCCTATCGCTATGAAGGTGGTGATTCACTGGTACAACTTGGAGAAAAAGAGAGTTATGTGCCGCTGTCACGCGAGGCGTATTACAAGAAAATGAAAGAACGGAAATAATCGTTCAACTGAGAATTAAAGAATGTCATGCAGTATACCATAGCGCAACTGGCGTCAGTCCTACAAGGCGAAATACTTCAAATCAAAGAAGCACATGTGCTCACCAAAGTGCTGCTCGATACGCGCAGGCTGGTACAGCCGCATGACGGTGTGTTCATTGCCATGGCGGGTGAGCGCCATGACAGCCACCACTATCTCCAAATAGCTTATGACAGCGGTGTGCGCGCATTCATTGTAGAGCAATCCATAGACCTTCAGCAATTGCCTGAGGCTTCCGTTGTTCGTGTAGACAATAGTGTAAAAGCGTTGCAACAGTTGGCGGCTTATCACCGGGAGCAGTTTGATATTCCTGTGATAGGAATTACAGGAAGCAACGGTAAGACCATTGTAAAGGAATGGCTCAATACATTGCTAGCGGATGATTTTACCATTGTGCGTAGTCCGCGCAGTTATAACTCGCAAGTAGGTGTACCACTGAGTGTGCTCCATATGGAACCGCATCACACACTCGGAATTTTTGAAGCAGGTATTTCCAAACCGGGAGAGATGCAGCGGCTCTCCACCATTGTGCAACCTACAATGGGCATCATGACCAATGTTGGCTCGGCTCACATGGAGAATTTTTCTTCCCGTGAGGAACTTGCTGAAGAAAAGGCTTACTTGTTTGAATGTGCCAAATCCGTTGTCTATTGTGCAGATTATAAAGAGGTGCACAGCGCACTTCACATGAGGCGAGAACAAGGTCAGCGTCTTATCTCTTGGTCGTTGAATGGAAATGAAGCCGATTATCGCATAGAGCGCAAAACGTTGTCGCGCAAGATGACAGCGCTGGATGTGCAAGCAGCCGATAAAACATATCACTTCAACATTGCCATGACAGATGATGCATCCGTGGAGAATGCATTGCATTGCATCATCACCATGTTGGAGTTGGATTATACAGAAGAAGTGATACAACAGCGGCTGGAGCGCTTGGCACCATTGGCCATGCGCTTGGAGTTGTTGCACGGCATTCATCAATCAACACTCATTAATGATGTGTACAGCAGCGATATGCATTCGCTGGAGATTGCCCTTGACTTTATGCAGATGAACAGTCAGCACAGAAGGAAAGTGGTGATTCTATCGGATATGCTGCAAACGGGATTGGTACCGGTGGAGCTTTATAAAAAAGTGAATGCATTGTTGGTGTCCAATGGTGTGGACCATCTCATCGGCATAGGCAGCAACATCGCATCAGCCGAATCAGAGATGACGGTGTCACATGAGTTTTATGCTTCCACCGATGCGTTTATACGCAATCACAACATCGAGTCTTTTCGCGATTGCATTGTGCTCATCAAAGGCGCGCGTGAGTTTCGTTTCGAGCAAATCACCGAGTGGTTGCAGGAGCGCACACACGATACGGTGATGGAGATTAACCTCAACGCACTTGCGCATAACCTGCATTACTACCGCAGCAAAATCAAGCCGAGCACCAAACTCATGGTGATGATCAAGGCCTCGGGTTATGGCAGTGGTTCGTATGAGATAGCTTCCCTGTTGGAGTTCAATAAGGTCGATTATCTCACAGTAGCTTATACCGATGAAGGTGTGGCCTTGCGCAAAGCCGGCATTTCCATCCCGATAATGGTGATGAATCCGGAGCGCAGCAGTTTGCACACGTTGATCCGTTACAAACTGGAACCGGAGATATATAGTTTCAGAACACTCGAGAATTTTATAAAGGAATTGCCTGAAGGTACCAAGTCCTATCCTGTGCACCTCAAAGTGGATACGGGAATGCACCGCCTTGGTTTTCTTCCTGAAGAAACGGAACAGCTTGTGCAGGCATTGAATCAAACGGATAAACTGCGTGTGGCTTCGGTCTTCACGCACCTAGCCACGGCCGATGACCCATCCATGGATATTTATACCAAAGAGCAGTTGCACAAATTCCATACGGCATGTGAGGCATTGGAAAAAGGGTTGCAGAAAAGCTTCTTGCGACATGCACTCAATACAGCTGGTATAATGCGCTTCCCCGAGTGGCAGATGGACATGGTGCGCTTGGGCATTGGCCTTTATGGAATATCTCCATTGCCCGAGGAGGCATCGGCATTGCAACCGGTGAGTACATTGCGCACTGTGATTTCTCAAATCAAAAACATTCTGGCAGGGGAAAGTGTGGGTTATTCACGCAAGTTCATCGCACCGAAGGATATGCGCACTGCTACCATTCCGATGGGATATGCCGATGGATTGCGGAGGTCGTTGGGAAATGGCAAAGGATATGTGCTCATTCGCGGACAAAAGGCTCCGCTTGTAGGCAATGTGTGTATGGATATGATCATGGTGGATGTCACCGATATCCCATGTGCCGAGGGAGACAGAGTGGAAATTTTTGGACCGCATCTACCCATCCAGAAATTGGCTGAGTGGGGCAATACCATTCCTTATGAGGTTATAGCCTCTATCAGTGAGCGGGTTAAACGCATTTATCTTCAGGAGTAAACAGGTATTAGGGTAAATTGGCCACTCAAAGTATTAACCATACAGCGCATACACCGTAGAAAGCGCCTAATAAATAGACCATGAATAAAATCTTAGCAATCGCAGCTTTTTTATTTGTTGTACAATTCGGGTTGGCACAGAAGCCGGCTACTGTATTTGGAGAGGTTTTGGTACAGCTGAAACCCGGAGTAACTCCGAACCAAATTGAAAAAGCCGTGGAAGAGGAGTTGGGAATTCTTCCTTCATTCAAGTTGACCTCTTCCGTGAGCGACTACATGGGTGTATGGTTGTTCTCATTTGATGAGCATGCCATTTCAAAAGCAGACATGCTGCGCACGCTTTCAACCATCAGCGGTGTTTCCATTGCGCAAGCCAACCACATCATTGAGGACAGGATTGTGCCCGATGATCCGTTCTTCGGTCAGCAATGGCACCACTTCCAAGCCAATGACCACGATATTGATAGTGACCTTGCATGGGAAATTACCACTGGCGGAGTGACGGCAAGTGGTGATACAATAGTTGTTTGCATTGTAGAGACCGGTGGTGCCAAATGGGATGTTCCCGATCTCATTGATAACCACTGGGTGAACATTCATGAGATTCCCGGCAACGGAATTGATGATGACGGCAACGGCTACATCGATGACTACCACGGGTGGAACATTGTAGGGCAAAACGACCAAGTCATCGGAACAAGCTCTCATGGAACACAGGTAAGCAGTATGGTTGGTTCCACAGGTAACAATGCTACCGGTGTTACCGGTGTGAACTGGAATGTAAAACTCATGCAAGTGCGCATGGGAGGAGTTTCGGAAGCAAATGTGATTGCCGCATATACCTATCCGTTGATCATGCGCAAGCTCTACAATGAAACCGGTGGAGAACGGGGAGCTTTTGTGGTTGTGACCAACAGTTCATGGGGAACCAATTATGGTCAGCCGGCAGATGCTCCACTGTGGTGTGCCATGTATGATTCACTCGGAGTATATGGAATATTGAGTGCAGGAGCCACTGCCAATATCAACGTGAATGTGGATGAGATGGGAGATTTGCCAACGGCTTGTCCGAGTGATTATCTGGTAACAGTTACCAACACCAATAGCAGTGATGTAAAAGTATCATCTTCTGGGTACGGGCTTGCCACCATCGACCTAGGAGCTCCGGGCAATCAAGTTTACTTGGCGAATAACAATGGATATGGAAATGCCACGGGAACATCGTTTTCTACACCTTGCGTTTCCGGAGCAATTGCATTGTTGTACTCTGCTCCATGCACAAGCTTTATGGGTTTGGTAAACAGCGATCCGGCAGTAGCTGCATTGCAGATGAAGTCCTATATCCTCAATGGAGTAGACCAAACGGAGCTGCTGCAAACGCAAACCCTTTCAGGTGGAAGATTGAATGTATATAATGGTCTGTTGCAAATGTTGGAGCAATGTGGCAGCTGCATGAGTCCGATGTCGCCCTTTGTAACGCAAGAGCCGAACACCTTGAACTATACCCTCCAATGGGCTTCGATGTCCTCTGTGGAGGAGGTGGAGCTTCGTTACCGCATCCAAGGTGAAAGTGTTTGGACTGAGGTAACGAACATTGAAGGAAATACTTATGTGCTGTCGAGCCTTGCAGCATGCAGCACATACGAGTATCAATTGCGCAGTTTGTGTGCGGGTGAAGAAAGCGAGTGGACAGAAGTATTTTCATTTGAAACGGACGGCTGTTGCATGCACCCGGATTATGTATTGATTTCATCCATTGAAGACACATCGGCATTCGTTGTATGGTTGCCGGTTATGGCAGCTAACGGATATACCGTGATAGTTACCAGTGAATCAGGAGTGGTAAACACTTTTAATAGTGTCGATCCTGTATTGTATATGGACTTTTTGGAGCCATGTACCCATTATGAAGTTATCGTTTTGAGTAACTGTGAAGGCGATATGCCGGAGCCGATTTTGAAGTCATTTATCACCACCGGATGCGGCCCGTGCACCGACTTGGAATACTGCTATGCGGCTGGCGGTAACAACACGGAGTTCATCCAACGTGTGGTGCTGGGAGATATTGACCATGTATCAGGTGCCGGGACCGGTTATAATTTTATCACCGATGCCACTACCGAGCTCGAAATAGGAGGCTCTTATACCATTCAATGCTATGCGGGATTCCCCCAACAACCCTACAATCAGAACTTCCGTGTGTGGATAGATTACAATGGAGATGGTGAGTTCCAGCATCCCGATGAAATGGCTTTTGATGCTGCAGCTCCTACCAACTCGATGGCTTCCGGAACGATTACAATCCCATTTACTGCAACGGAAGGCACGGTGCGCATGCGTGTGGCCATGCGCTATGCCCAGTTCACAAATACTGAGCCCAATCCCTGTGGTACATGGACCTATGGAGAAGTGGAAGATTATTGTGTGACACTTGTTGCTCCAATTGTGGGCGTGAATGAGTCCGCCATGAAAACATGGAGGGTTTATCCCAACCCTGCGCATGATATGGTATATATAGAGCAATCAGGTGGGGCAGTTCAACAGGTAATCATTTATGACCAACAAGGGCGTTTGGTATTGCAACAAGATAATGTCACCGGCAATAGTGTATCAATCGAGTCATTGCAACCGGGAGTTTATTCCTTGATGTTGCGCTCAGGCGATGAAATACAGATTACCGGAATCATCAAATTTTAAGCATCTAAATCGGGCATGTTGGATGTTTCATCAATTCGCAGTCAACAGGTAGATACCGATTTTGGCGCCATAACAGTGAAGCGATTGGACCGGTTGCATCCCGAAATAAGCGGGAACAAATGGTTCAAGTTGAAATACAATCTGGAAAAAACACTTCAGAGCGAACACAAAACGCTACTCACTTTCGGGGGAGCATGGAGCAATCATATTCATGCTACTGCAAGTGCAGGAAAACTATTTGGTATAAAGACCATCGGAGTCATCAGGGGTGAAGAGCCCAAGGAACTGAGTGATACGCTGCGCCATGCATTGGATTGTGGCATGGAGCTAGAGTTTGTTACACGGCTGGCTTATGCCGAAAAGGATACCGATGATTTCAAAGAATGGCTCCATAGTCGTCATGGTAATTTTCATCTTGTTCCCGAAGGAGGTTCCAATTTTTTAGGCATCAACGGTTGCATGGAGATACTCGATGAAAGCGATGCGTCATACGATTACATCTGTTGCGCTTGTGGTACAGGAGCTACGGTTGCAGGTCTCTTGCTTTCAGCGAAGCCACATCAAAAAGTGATTGCCATTTCTGTGCTCAATAACGGCTCTTTTTTGAGGGATGAAATCATCAAGCATTTGCGCTTTTTCCTCATGAACGAAGAACTTGCTTATGAAATGGCTGAGCAATTAGTGATGGTAACGGATTACGATTTTGGTGGTTATGCCAAATGGAACAACGAGCTGATTTCATTCATCAATTCCTTTGAAGTGAACCATTTTATTCCGCTTGATCAGGTCTATACAGGAAAGGTGATGTACGGAGTATTGGATATGATGAAGCGCAAAGTGTTTGAGGAAAATGCTAAAATCCTCGTCCTTCATACAGGAGGATTACAAGGCAAACAATCCTTGTCGTATGTAAATTTTGCGCACCAATAGGCCGCGGAGCTAAAAGAAACGAACTGAACACACTATCCATAA
Source organism: Flavobacteriales bacterium (assembly GCA_036562565.1). Classification (GTDB taxonomy): domain Bacteria; phylum Bacteroidota; class Bacteroidia; order Flavobacteriales_D; family Sanyastnellaceae; genus DATCJY01. The sequence goes on from DATCJY010000030.1 coordinate 17,273, forward strand.
ATTAAAAAAGGCCGATGAATCAATTCATCGGCCTCTTGTTTATCAAGGTATTTTATTAGTTCAAGCTGAAACGTAATGCAAGACCGGCTGAAATATTCGAAGTCGGGAACGAAGTCGAAATTTTCGGTTGGTTGAACTGATGGTCGTAGAACATGCGGATAGTCAACTTCTCATTCACGGCCATGTCTGCACTTGTCTTCAAGCTGTACAAGCGTTGACCGGCTGTTGGCTGACTTTGGTTTTCCACCATTTTGCGGATAAGCGTTACGTTATCGCGCATGGTGAAGTCAGCACGCAAGTTAATGGTCGTGTTCTTCATGATTTGGATAGGCAAGCGGCTTCCTTTCTTGCGACCAATTGGGTTTGGCACTTCATTGATTTTGTATCCCAAACCAACGGTGATGGCATTGCTCTTGGTTTCGGTAATCTGGTAGTTGGTCAAACCAAGAGCTACGGTGCGATCGCGCTTGTATTCCAATTTCACTTGAGGTTCATTGGTTTTTTCAGCATTCTTAGCCTTCCGGGTTCTCAACGTCATATCCAAACCAATTGGAGTGATTTGTTCATTGATGGTCACAACGCTGATTTGGCGTTGAACGATGTAGTTCGGAATCTCACTCTTATCAAGCGATGTAGGCAGACCTGCTTCATTCTCTGTGTAGTTGAGGTCGGTGACATAACTTGTAGTAAGTGTGGAGCGGTAAGAGTGCTTCACGTTGAACTGCTTGAAGTATTTCTTCACGGATGCAAGCTTGGACAAACCATCGTAGGAAGCCGTCCAGTTAGGCATCACGCGCGTCTTGAATGGATTGGTACCTACCTTGTTCACATCCCGTCCGGTATAAGCAGCGATGAACGCTGGTATTACAACACTTTGTGAGGTAGGTCCCCATCCGTTGTAATAGCCCATAGAGTTCGGAGCCGATTCACGGTACGTTTCATCGTTCAGCTGAGCAGATACCGTTGGGCGTGCGTTGAGGAAGTTCGCAAATGCATCGTTCATCCATGCATTGTTGGGGTCATCGCGCAAGAAGGCAGTCTTCCAGCTAATGATGGAAGCACTGAGGTTACCTGTCTCACGTGGTGAATCATATACGAATTCTCCCAATGTATCATTGTAACGGAAGAAACTTTGGTGGTTTCTGCCTTCGGTTCTGTTTGCAATCAATTCAATCTTGAAGCTCTTAGCCGGCTCCAGGTTGATTTTATAATTCCAAGTTTCAGAATATGTTTCAGCATAGTATTGGTTCATGGTAGGCAAAGCCACTAACCATCCGTTGCGCGCTGCATCTTCTGCGTAGTTGGTACCGATAGGGTTGCCCCACACATCGGTGTTTTGTTGTCCTAGAAGAAATCCGATTCCCGGTCCGTCAAAGTTTTCATCAAATCCCAGGATGCGTGTCTGGCGGTTATAGCCCGGCAATTGCATGCCTTCATTGCGCGTGTATGTTCCGCTTGCACCGCGCACCATCATCAAGAACCGCAGTCCGAGATGCAACGGGTTGATTTGCACTTTTTCTTCTTTCGGGTTTTGATCTTTTCCAAATCCATCCTTCTTCGAAGGATCGTCTTTGCCTTTGGGCGGAGTCGGTTTCGGCTTCTTGCCGGTGTTAATTTCCTTCAGCAATGGCACCTTGTTATACAAGGTTTCAAAATTGGCTTGTGCGTTCAGTTGTAGCTGACGCGTGTTGCTGATGGTATTGCCCAACGAGTCTTGCGAGAATGGAGCACGTTGCCAGTTGAATGTTGCAGCATAACGTGCATCGGCACTCATGAAGTCAATGAGCGGGAATTTGTCGAAAGGTAGTTTGTATGACAAGCTAGAGTTATGGGTGTACTGCGTGGTGGTACCTCCATTGCGGATGTTTTGCCACACCGTGTCTTTATAAGCTTGGTACCAATCATGGTTTTCCTTATCAATGATGCCATGTGGTTCTCCCACGATACCCAGGTTATTGGCCATGAAGTCAAACTTCAGACTCTTAGTAAGGTCGTATTTGAAGTCGTATTTACGTGTCCAGCTCCAGGTTTTTTGCACCTGCGTATTGATAAGGATATCGCTGTATACACCTGTCAACTCTAAGGTGTTGTTGCGCACGCGACTGGTTTCATAAGTGCGGTTCATGTCCGTGTGGAAACCAATCATCTTATAGCTTGGGAAGAAGTGGAATTCTTTTACCCATTTTAAATACTTCGATGTGCTGATGACAGGAAGCTTCGCAAAAGGCTTAATCTCTTTGGGCTTGTTTTGGAACTGATAATCGAATGCTCCTACATAGCGTTTTTTAGAACGCCAATCGAAGTCGATAGAGGAGAAGTACTCCTCGTTATAAGAATAGGATACGCTGAAGTTTTGGATGTCATAGAATCGTTCTTTCTTTTGACCTCCACCACCGGCTCCACCAGCTCCAGGCAAAGCAGGAGAAGCGCCACCACCTTTAGGGTCAGCACCGGTAACCACCGCGGGCTTAGGAGCAATTTTCACGTTAGAGAAGTTAATGCTTCTGCGTTTTATAAACTCCTGTGATTTCTTCTTGAGTTCACGGCTGGTGTTAGGCAAATCGCTCATCTCAAGGTCAGGTTGCAACGGACTGTAGCGAGGGCTGCTCACGGACTCAGAGTAACCAAGGTACATCGGCAATTGCACGCCCCAGTTTTCAGGGAAGAATTTGCCGAGTTGCACTTGTGAGTTGGCATCAAAGCCCATCACGGTTTTTTGCTGACGCTCCATTACCGATTGCTCAATGGAACCCCAACCCGGAGTAGAGATATTACCGGCAGCATTGAGTGTCATGAAGTCGGCCACTTTAGCTTCCAAGCGTGCTACGGCAGCCCAGCCGCCTGTTTCATCAAATTCGGACAAGCGCAATTCGTTCACCCAAACAACGGCACACTTCGGCCTACCGTCATCGTTGCTTTGGAATACATTCTTGTCTCGTTTGTTGTTGCGCACACCAATCATCAAGGTGGTAATGTTGGCGAGGTTCGGATTACCTTTTACGGCTATGCGTGCTTCGCCTTTTCGAATCACCGTTTCTTCACCCATCGGTGTGTCTTGTGCGCGATTGGCTTTGAGGTTTTGCAAGTCTTTCAATACGATGTCGAAGTTGTTTGCCTCGGGCCAGATTTGTTCATCATCGGTGGTGTACCAAGGAGTGACCTTCATTGGCAATTCGTATTCGTAATAGTTTTCATTAAAGTCGGAACCCAAACGGATGAAGACAGTGAGGTCGTTGTCCTTCAGCTCACTTTCGATGCCCATTGCTTCAATGTGAGCAAACATGCGCAAGCGTTTGTATTGACGAAGGTCGTAGTTCACCATGCGGTAAGCTGCACGTGCGCTACCATCAGCGAGGTTGCACACTTGGAAAGAAAGCGATTGCTCGTTCAAGCTGCGCAAGTTGGCACTGGCAACGTCTTGCTCACGGATGATGCCGGGTGGAACCATGTAAGGAACCGGCTCACGGTTACCGTTCTCTTCGATGTTCACTGCGGCAATGTTGAACACGGTTGCCGGGTCATCGTTGGGTTCTACCTCGCCCGGAGTATTGAGGTTGTCGGTGTATTTGCGCCATTCACCACGCACCAACTCAAGACGTGCAAAACGCAATGTCACAGGTTGTTTCCAACCTTTGAGGAACATTCTGATGTAACGAATAGAGCGGAAATCGGAAATACCACCTACGCGTTGCTGGAATTCATTGATTGGAATTTTGAATTGATACCAGCGAATCTTGCGTTCTTCTCCGTTGGCCACAGTACGAGTGGTTTCAAAAGTATCTGTGATGTAGTTGCTGCCAATGTTGTGCTCACCAAGGTCGCTCTTGCGCAAGCTCACTTTATATTGGAAATAACTTTCAATGGTATTCAGTGTCAAGTCTTGGTTGATGTCTTCGGTGTTCGGAACGGTAGTAGCAGCTATAGGGTAACCATCGGGAGTAGAAGTATTGGAGTTGCCTTCATAACCGTTGTAGAATTTATAGCGCTCCAAAGTATTGAGTCGTTCATTGTCGCTTTGAGAACTGCGGAAGTAGCGGAAGTCATCGGCAGATGGGTCATTGTAGTAGCGCTGGAAGGCTTCAGGGGTCAAGTGACCTTGCAATTGTGCCAGCCAATCAGCATGGAATGAGCGCTCCACTTCACTGTTCATACCATCGATACCGATATCTTGCATGGCATAGCTGCCCGATGAGTTGTCAAATGCATTTACAACGTTGAAGTTGTTAGGACTCGGATAAAAACCCCAAACGGATTGCTCGGTTTGCAGGTTGTTACTCTGACTCGGATAACCATTCTCATAGCTCCATTGAGAGTCGTTCAGTACGTCTTCTGATACATTACCGAGGTTGAAGTAGAGGTCACCACCATCGATGTTTTCAGAGTCTTCGTTGAATGGGTCCATCACCCAGAACTGGATGAACTGAATATTGCTCGCTTCAAAATCGGTGGTGGTGAGAGCACGTTGGATACCGCCCCAGCGCGATTCAGGGTCAGCCAATGAACCATCCGGATCAATACCGGCAGATATACCCGGAAGTCCGTTAGGTAAATCATAGTTGTACATACCGCGCTCACTTGGATAGAAGGTCAAGTCAAGTGTTGCGATGTTAGGTGGTGTACCGGTTGGCAACTGACGGTTCGGGAATACTTCTGCTTCCAAGATTTCACGCATGCGGTGATCGCTGTGCCACTCATCTTCGATGATGTTTCTCGGTGTCAATCCTCCAGAAGGGCGGAAGAACAATGGGTCAATGATGTACCAGCTCAACCGTGCGCGGTTGTAGTTATATGCGAGGTTGTTTTCCAAGGCTCCTTCAGGGAACATGGAAGGTTGTGTCTGAAGTTTTGGAGTACTGGCCAAGAACCATTGGTTGAGGCTGCGCAAGTCAATCACGCTTTGGCTTCCTTCAAAGTCATCGAGGTACGAGTTACCGTCCTTGGAGATGGCACGGCTGTGACCGGGGAACATTTTTGCCGCCTCAGCCGAGAAGGTGATGCGGGAAGGTTCTTTCGTATTGATAAGCGGAATACGGTCGGCTAGTGCGGTGAGCCAAGGCGCTTCTTTTTGATAGTTGAGGTCCAAACCGATGACGGTGTTGTTTACAGGCTCGTCACCCATGTTTACTTTTTGCGTAATCGGCCGCTCGCGTAAGTTGATGATGGTACCTCCCAAAACGAGGTTGTCATTGAAGGTGTAATCAAAGCGGCTACCAATCATGGTTTTGAACTGCAAGTTGAAGAGCGAGTTGCTCTCCACCGAAACCTTGATGGGCTGACCACTGTTCATCACGCCTTCATTGAGGATTTTTACTCGGCCGAGGTTGTAGTCAACGGTATAGTCCACCCCTTCAGTAAGTTTGATTCCGCCTGCCGTTACAATTACCGATCCTTGTGGAATGTTCATCGCATTGAGCGAAATATCAGAGCCCGAAGCCGATTGATATTGACCACGTATGCGATAGCGGTTGAGGTTTGGAAATTGTATTTGAGCCGCGGTTTTGGTAGAGTCATAGAGTTGTTGGAAGACCACCTGTTTTACGAGGGCTTCCGTTTCGGGGGAAGGTCCTCCGGCCATCTCTTCGATTTTTCGTTTCAGGTGGCTACCAAACGGCTCTATGACTGGGAAGAATATCCGACCATTTTGTGCATCGATGAGACCACCCATGGTGGCGGCATCAGGTATGAAATCGAAAAAGCCATCTGGATAAGGCATCTGTTGCGCATCGATTTTATCCATGTTCATTATCTGAAGCAGGATTGTACCGTTCAATGGCTCACGAGGAATGTAGTTCTGATAGATGCCTGTTGCGGGGTTGTTGTACCAAACGTCTAAGCGGAAGTTTTCAGGAGAAATACCGAAAGCTCCGAGGTTGTAGACGTTTTTCATCATGTTGGCCCAAAGGGGGTTGGGGTCGTTGTTGCTGAGTTTTACCTTGGTGATGGAAGGCTTGATGAGCTTCAACACCAATGATTTCGGAGCAGCGATACCATCTTGAGAAATAGTACCTACTTGATAGGTTTGGCCATTAAGCGTGTATTCATAGGCTACCGCCAATACTTCTGCATTATTGAGGGCTTGGCGCAAGGAGATGAATCCGAGACGAGCGTTATATGTAAATTCTGACGGAGTCAATTTGCGCATGTTGTTCACACGCTCAAAGTGAGTACCGTTTTCCATTTCATTGTATTCCGGGTTATTGGCAATGGCCTGAATGGCTTGCCCTCCATCCAAGATGGCTTCAGAGAATGGCGTGCCGCCTTCGGTAGCATCAAGGTAGATGTCGTTGTTGAGGTTGTTGGGGTTGCCACCGGGTGTGATGGCGATGTCGCCCCGGTTATAAAGGTCGGCATCACCGTTGTCCACCAAGTCTCCTGACATGAACTCGGGCGCTTCACCGAGGTCGGCAAATGCTACCACGTTGCGGACATCTTGTGTATTGGCCTGAGTGTTCACCAACCACACCTCGATACGGGTAATGTTCACACCACTGCTCACTACAGGAAGTGAAGACATTGCCCGGTCATACTCCTGGCGGAACCAACCGGAGAGGAAGTAGTGACGGTTGGCCTCGTAGTTATCGGCAGGAATATCGAAGGTCTGTGTTTGAGCACCACCTTGTACGGTGATTTCCTTGCGTTCACCTTTTTGTTGAGAGAACACAGTGGTGTTGCGCAATCTTCCCCACTTGGTAGCTAGCTTGGCACCAAAGAGACTGCTGCTACCTTGAATCAAAGAGCCTTGCACCGGCATGCTTACGTTACCAAGCTCTATTTTTTGGATGATTTGGTCTTCATCACCGGTGTATTCCAACTTCATCTGGTTTTCGAAGTCGAATGTGCTCTCGGTGTTGTAGTTCACGTTCAGTTTCAAACGGGTACCGATGTTACCTACTACATTGAGCTGAATTTTTTGGTCGAAATTGAAGGTGGTGATTCTGCGCTGACGTTCCGGAATGCGAGGGTTGTTGGTTTTGGATGAGTTCACCCCAAAGATGAGTTCGGCAGAACCTTGTGGGCGTATTTCGATTTCATCTGAACCGAAGATGTTGCGGAAACCTTCTCCGCCCACTTTGATGATTTTTGAAAATTCCTTGCTTGCCTCGTCTTCTTCTTTTTGAATCTCGCGCCAGTATTCGCTTACGTTTTGATTCATCTTGTAGTTCATGTATTCCTCCAGCGTCATGGAAGTGCGCGGACGGAAATCGAACAAATCGCCAACGGTTTGGACCAACTCGTATTGGCCGGTGAGCGGGTTGTATTCTACGCGGTATTTGATGTTGTCGGGAAGGGGAATGGAGATGCCTCCCGGATCGGCATTCGGGTTGGGGTCATCCTCATTGGGCCAAATAAGTGGCGGAGGAGGAGGAGTGGTAGTATCAGCAACCTGAACCTGGATTACGGGAGCTTGATAGTACAACGGAAGCGCTTCAGAATTTGCAAACCCGAGCCAAACCGCACAAGTGAGTACAATAAAGAAGCTTAGGCGGGCAGCAATAGTTGTCCAATTCGTGTTATTCACCTTTCAGTCTTGCGTCAGAGTTGTTTTAAAACTTGTTTAATCAGGTCTTCCAGCGCAATTCCAGGATGCACTAACATGATTTTATCCATCAGTTTTTCGGTCTTGTTTCGTTCAAGGCCCAATGAAGCCAGCGCGGCTAACGCCTCCTGTCTTACCATATTGTGTGGCTGGGCAATTTTTTGTGTTAAAACCTCAGGGTCTTTGGTGATTTTATCATGTAGGTCAACGATGATGCGTTCGGCTGTTTTCGCACCAATTCCCTTAATACGCTTGAAGCCATTGATGTCGCGTTGGGCGATCATTTGCTTCACTTCTTCGGTGCTCATGCCGCTGAGTACCATGCGGGCAGTGTTAGGGCCTACTCCGCTCACTGAGATGAGTTGGCGAAAGAGGTTGCGTTCCTCTTCATCATAAAACCCAAAAAGGTGAGTGGAAAAGTCATTCCCATTGATGGTGAAGTGGGTAAACAATTTCACGTCCTCTCGGTCCGGAATTTTACCGAAAGTGCCCAGTGATATGTGTAGGAAATAGGCCACCCCGTTGCAGTCAATGACGGCATGGGTTGGACTCTTCTCTATTAGTTTTCCTTTTAAGTAGTGAAGCATACGTTAAAGCAGCGTTCTCACAATGTGTTGTTTTTCGCAAGCTGAGGGACCCAAACCGACTGAAAAACAATTTTTGTGAAAACGGTTGCAACAGTAGTCACAAAATAGCCTCGGGGCAACTCTTTAGCGGGAAACTTATGGGCAAAAACCGTTTCTGTGGTTAGTAAATAATTAATCGCTCAGGACAACTTTTCTTGCCATTTCTTTCAATGCGCAATACAACGGAGGCCGGTGGTGCCAATTGGAGGTTCCATGAGGATTTAAAATCTCCTCCCTTTGTTGTGTTTGGCTCTGATAGCCAACAATCTCCATGACCGTCTAAAAGGGGTAATAAAAAAGCCGCAATTGGTTGATTTGCGGCTTTTTTATCAAGTCAAATTCAAATTAGCTCAGTACTCATCCTCGTTGAAGAAAAAGTCTTCCTTCGTAGGATAATCTGGCCAAATGTCTTCGATTGTATCGAATACTTCTTCATCATCTTCGATCTGCTGAAGGTTTTCTACCACCTCTAGAGGTGCACCTGCACGCATAGCGAAGTCAATCAATTCGTCTTTTGTTGCCGGCCATGGAGCATCTTCCAAGTAGGAGGCCAATTCTAGTGTCCAATACATATTGATCCAGTTATTATTTAATGCGTTAATTCAATTTTTTTAAGTTTCGCGAAAGTAATATTTTCCGCGTCACGGTCAACATGTATCATAAAAACAAAATTGTGTTTTTTAAAATATTTTAAATCAGTTATTTGCGAGGTTGCCAGGGTGTTTCTGCGGCTCCAAGTTCATGGCTCACCTTGCGAGAAAGCACAAAAAGGTAATCACTCAGACGGTTGAGATAGCGAAGAATAATTTCAGGTTGCTTGCTCTCATGATCGAGCAGCGAAACAGCTCTTTCAGCCCTGCGGCAAATGCATCGTGCAATATGAATATGCGAAACAGTGGGATGGCCGCCCGGCAAAACGAAGTTGCGCATAGGAGGCAGGGCTTCTTCCATTGCGTCAATGTTTTTTTCCAATTCCTCCACATCGGTATCCACCACTTCAGGTAGTGACATTTTGCCCACATGGCCGGGGTCAAGAGCCAAGTGACTACCCAGTGTGAACAGCCGGTCTTGAATGGTCATGAGCATGGGGGCATGTTCGGTACCTCGCAGCAAATCCCTAATCAGGCCGATGTAGGAGTTGAGCTCGTCCACATTGCCGTAGGACTCAATCCGGATGTGGTGTTTGGGAACGCGCGTACCACCGAGTAATCCGGTAGTCCCTCCATCGCCTTTCTTGGTATATACTTTCATAATGACAAAAATTATGGATTGGCTAAAAATACTGGTTTGGCCGATGTACACAATAACTCACCTGAGAATGGTCCATTGTGCGGTTATTTTTGCGCCTCTCAAATATTTCGTATGAAGGAGATATCCGAAAAGGACAAGGCAAAGCAGGAACGATACGATAAGGCTTATCTGAAAATGGCTCTGGAGTGGGCAAAGCTTTCACACTGCGTGCGCAAACAGGTAGGCGCTATTCTGGTGAAGGATGGAATGATTATCAGTGATGGTTACAATGGTACGCCTAGTGGTTTTCCAAATGTGTGCGAAAATGATGAGGGGGAAACACTCTGGTATGTATTGCATGCCGAAGCCAATGCTATTATGAAAGTAGCGCGCTCTACGAATAACTCGCAAGGAAGTACTTTATATATCACACTTTCGCCATGCAAGGAGTGTTGCAAGCTGATTCTTCAAGCCGGTATCAAAAGAGTGGTTTATATCAATGAGTATAAAGACCCTGCCGGTGTGGAGTTTCTCAAAGAAGCCGGTTTGGAAGTGGTGCAAATCATGGATGTCTGAAATTTTATCAATAAAAAAATCATAGCATCACCGAGTTAGCCAATTGCAATCCATTTTGAAGGGATTTGCTAAATGGAGTGCACCACATTTACTTTGCGAGGCTTAATAAATAAATAGGAAGCGTTAGAGACAACACACCGGATGAACAACGAACGACTCGATAAATACACTACTGACCAAACTCCTCAAAATTCCAAGCGTTCAGCAGCACAGCCGTTCTTGTTCGCGGGGCTCATCATCGCTGGTATGTTCATAGGCACCAATCTTGGTGACAAGAACCCATTGAAGGTAAAACCTTCCGTGGAGGAGAATCCCAATAAGCTGGTGAGTCTTATCAATTTCATTGAGGACAACTACGTGGACAGCGTGGACAAGAGCAAACTTATTGATGATGCTATCAAGAGTTTGCTAGCCAATCTGGATCCTCACAGCTATTACATGAAAGCCGAAGACATGCAGTTTGAGCATGAGAAGATGAAAGGCGCCTTCAGCGGCATTGGGATTGAGTTTCTCATCCTGCGAGATACGTTAATGGTTGTGCGCACCATTGAAGGTGGCCCATCATCCAGAGTAGGCATTAAGTCCGGTGACCGCATCATTTCCGTGAACGGAGAGAATATTACCGGTGAAACACTCAACAGCGATAAAGCACAGAAACTACTCAAAGGTGAGCGCGGAACGGAGGTAAAGGTATCCATCTACCGCCCAACTACCAACGATACAATGGAGTATGTCATCACAAGAGGCAATATCCCGATTGAAAGTGTGACCGCATCTTTCATGGCCAATGATTCTGTGGGTTATGTGAAAGTGGAGCGCTTTGCCGAGAAGACCTATAATGAGTTTTCATATGCAGTGGATCAATTGCGCAAAAAAGGGTGCACCTCTCTCATCATCGATATGCGAGGCAATGGAGGTGGGCTCATGAGTGCAGCCACTAAGATGGTAGAAGAGTTTCTTGATGAAGGAAAGACCATTGTCTATACCGAAGGACTTCATACGGGAAAGAAAATTGAGAAGTCATCTCGCAACGGTCGCTACCGTGATATGAATGTAGTGGTATTGATTGATCAAAGCTCCGCATCTGCGAGTGAGATTGTTGCCGGTGCATTGCAAGATTGGGATCGTTCTGTTACCGTAGGCAGGCGCTCATTCGGTAAAGGACTCGTGCAGCATGAAATCAGCTTGGCTGACCAAAGCGCCTTGCGTTTGACGGTTGCACGCTATTACACACCAACCGGCCGCTGCATTCAAAAACCATACGGTGATACCATTGATTATGCTGCCGATTTTCACAAGCGATTTGTAAGTGGAGAGTTGACCAATGCCGATAGTATCCACTTCCCGGATTCACTCAAATACAAAACTCCCGGAGGTCGCATTGTGTATGGCGGTGGAGGTATCATGCCGGATGTGTTTGTGCCAATGGACAGCGTTTATTTCTCCGGGCTTCTTTCCGAGATAGCATACAGTGGTGTCATTCGTGATTACTGCTTCAACTACATGGACAAAAACCGGAAAGAGTTGAACAAATACGAGTCAGCGGAAGAATTTATTTCCAAATTCACTGTATCGGATGCCATGTTCAATGGCTTGCTTGAGGTTGCTGAAAAACAAAAAATACAAGTCAATAAAGCAGTCATAAAAAAGATTACGCCACAACTGAAGACACGCATGAAAGCACAATTGGCACGCAATCTCTATGGAGACACTGCGATGTATGAAGTGCTACTTGAAACGGATCAGGATTTCAGAATGGCGATGAAGGTGGCTACCAATTATAAGGACTATTCTACGATTCCTGCAGAGGGTGCGGAAAGAGATAAGGAATAAGTTATTATAAAGGAGCCCACAAGTTTTAATAAAGTTCCCGTATCAAAGGGTGTAATTATGTCCTGTTCAGCGAGCTTCCGGGTACGGCCTTTAGCAAGCGTTTCGTATACTCACTCTTAGGTGAAAGAAACACCTCGTCATAAGTTCCTATCTCTTCCACAGCTCCTTTGTTCATGACCATAATGCGGTCACTGATGTGATACACCACGCTGAGGTCATGGGATATGAAGAGATAAGTCAATGCGAAGTCGCGTTTCAAATCATTGAGTAAGTTGAGCACTTGTGCTTGCACAGATACATCCAGTGCGGATACAGCCTCATCACACACCACAAATGATGGCTCGCATGCAAGTGCGCGTGCAATCACGATGCGCTGGCGCTGCCCACCACTGAATTCATGTGGATATCGCTTCAGGTGTTCAGCACCTAATCCGGTTTTTTCAAGAAGTTCAATAGCTTTTTGTTCGCGCTTTTTGTAAGAGTCAAAAAGTCCGAATGTCATCATCGGTTCCATGATGCTGTCACCAATGGTGTGCTTTGGATTCAATGATGAATATGGATCCTGAAAAATGATTTGCATCTCTTTGCGCATTTCGCGCAATTCGCTTTTCGAAAGAGAGCAGAGGTCTTTTCCATTAAAAATGATTTGTCCTTCGCTGGCCGGAATAAGTCCGAGTAACATACGGCTCAGTGTAGTCTTGCCACAACCGCTTTCTCCTACTAAGCCCAATGTTTCTCCTTTGTGTATTTGTAAAGAGACATCGTTGACTGCTTTCACAACGCTCTTTTTCTTGGAGAAGATTCCTTGTGACGATTCGTAAATTTTGAACAGATTTTTTACATCAAGAATGACTTCATCATGAATGAAGTTTGAAGGAGCAGCAGGAAACGTATCAAGCTCAGTCGCTGCATTCGTTTCAAGAAAATCACTTACAGTTTTGAGTCGGGCTACTTTTTGTCCCATCACCGGTCGACAAGCAAGCAGGCCTTTTGTGTAAGGATGTTGCGGATTGGTCAATACATCTTTCGCATTTCCTTTCTCTACGATTTTACCACGTTGCATCACCACAATATCATCAGCAATGTCTGCCACCACGCCCAAGTCGTGCGTAATGAAAATCATGCCCATGTTGTATTTCGATTGCAATGAACGAAGCAATTCGAGAATACTGCTTTGCACCGTTACATCCAATGCTGTTGTGGGTTCATCTGCAATCAGAATCTTTGGCTCGCAACTAATGGCCATCGCTATCATCACACGCTGTCGTTGTCCCCCGCTGAGTTGATGTGGGTATTGGTCAAACATTTCCTCAGCGCGTGGCAGTTTTACTTCATTGAAAAGTTCAATGGTGCGTTGCCGCGCTTCCACATATGAGATGGACTTGTGTTGGCGCAACATTTCTGCAACTTGCTCACCACACGTCATCACCGGATTGAGGGAAGTCATCGGCTCCTGAAAAATCATAGCAATGTGCTTGCCGCGAAGTTCAGAGAGGACTTCATCGGTAGGTTGTAGCTCCTCGATGGGAGTAATGCTTGTATCGAAAAGAAATCTACCGCTATCAAAGATGGCTCTGTTCTTATTGAGCAATTGCATCACACTGAGCGATGACACGGATTTTCCGCTTCCAGATTCACCAACTATTGCAACCGTTTTACCCGCATACACATCAAACGAAATGTGTTCGACAGCTCGGTTGATTCCTCTTTCGGTGCGAAAGGAAATTCCAAGGTCATCTACTGTTAGCAGTGCGTTATTGCTCATTCCGATTTTTTAATTCTATATGTATCGCTCAAACGATGTTCGACTTGCTTTGAACGATTGAAATAATTACCTGTATTAACCAAGACAAATTTGTTACTTCAAGCTCATGTTCTCACAGCGCTATCCATTAAAAGATAGCAACAACGATGTTGATAAGCATGCACCGGAGTCAAATACAATATTTTTTAGATGATTCAAGTTAACTCATTCAAACCAAATTAAGTGAGATAATGAAACCAAATCCCTTCCTTGCTGCTGTTACCCTCTCTGTAATTGGATGTATCTATCTCGTGCAATTGAACAATAGCGCTGAGAATTTCTCTAAAGCTGTAAAACCCGTTACAGTATCCATAGAGAAAGAGCCTGTTTCTGTAGCGACTACTACATCTGCAATGCCTTTGTGGTCTAACTTTCCGGAGATGGATGTGTCACTGAACCCGAAAGCGAAATCACGAAAAGAAGCTGCTACAAAAAGAACGCTTTTCACGATTGATAACACAAGAGTGAATAAGCTAGAGGGTAAAGAAGGCACTCTGCTTTACTTCCCAGCATATTGTTTTGTTGATGCAATGGGAAAAAGCATTGATGGTTATGTAAACATTGAACTCGATGAATGCTATGGGATAGTGGATATGCTGAACGCCAAGCTATCAACTACCAGTGGTGACAGACTGCTGGAGACAGCCGGCATGGTCAACATCAAAGCTACTGCAGATGGGCAACCTGTATTTTTAAGAGAAGGAGCAGCTTACAATATTTATTTTCCTAAGAATGGCAATGAGAAAGATGATTTCCGATTGTTCTACGGGGCTTGGACCGATGATGGAATCATTGATTGGAAGCTAGCAACCAATGATGAACCGATTGAGGAAGTAGTGAATGATGAAGTGATGCTGTGGGATGATGAAGCCTGGTGGGATGAAGGTGATGAGCTTGCGAGAACTCAGCCAAGGCAATCATTGCTTTCAGAAGGAGAAGCATGTTTTATTCAAATAGAGAAAAGTCACTTGAGACGCGGTTATAAAATCAATAACATGGACTATTTCAATTGGCGGTTACAAAATGGTCAGACTTTGAATCAGTGGTTTGTATCTAATTTTAATCCAGACCTAGAAATGGTGGAAGCTTTTTGCAACAATGGCTTGCGTTCGGAGATACATTTCAAAGTGGACAGAAGCGGTGCGTTCAAGTCTTATTATGTGTGGAACTCCAGCGCCACGCGCGATTATGACCGCGTGATTGCCAACTTCCTCAAGAACATGCCGCCACTTGTGTTAGACCAGCTAATGCCGGAATACACCTATGACCATTCATGCATCTTGACTTTTAGCAGTATGAAGGGCAATCATCAGCAAAACTTCGTGCAGCAATTCAAATCAAAGCATCGCGATGCGATGGAAAGTCCTCTGCAAAAAGTGGATGCAGCAGCACTTGATTATTTCGTCTATTCTGCTACGGAATTGGGATGGATCAATTGCGACCGGTTTTACGAGGATGAGAATCCACTCGTAGATTTTTATGTTCTCAATCCTCCTTCGTCCCAAGGCAGTGTGAGTATGATTTTTGACGATATCAATAGCATCGTAAAAGGTATTTATGAGGATAATCAAATTGTGTTCAGAGGAATTCCGGCTAATCAACGCGTGCGCTTGGTGGGATTGGATGTGCGTGGCGATGCGCCTGTGATGTGTATGGTGGAAGCGAGAACACAAGATGAAGTTGCGGAATTAAATTCCTATCGGCCTTTTAGTATCACTGAATTGGAGCAAGCTTTTTCGAAACAGCCGTTGTAATATTGTTTTGTTGAATCATGAAAGTCAAACTTCACGTGGGATGTGAGGTTTGACTTTTTTCTTTTTGTCTAATCTAGACTTTAATAAACAAGGTGTTTAGGGTGGCTTTGTCTGTGGCGCATGGACACAGGAGGTTCATCGCATGTTGTGAAGTTGGTGAATCCGTGATACTTCAATGCGTACTTAAACAAAAAAGGGAGCAGCGATGCTCCCTTATCTTTTAATTAAAAAATGTTCTTATGAAACGCGCTTGATACTGCAGCCTACAGGCTTCGTTTCCGGATTGGAAACTTTCTTGCCTTGCGCTACTTCGCTTATTGCGTTTTTGAGATAAGCCTCTTTCACTTCTTTCGAGTTGCCTACATTGTCATCGATAGCTCCTTTGTAAACGAGCTTCATGTCTTTGTCAAATAAGTAAACATGTGGAGTGGTGCGTGCAAAGAATGCATTGGCAAGCTCAGAGTTTTTGTCCAACAAATATTTGGAATGGTCATAGCCTCTTTCCTTCGCATGAGATTTCATGTCAGCCATGCTGTCTCCATCTTTGCGTTTGGCTTCATTGCTGTTTACAAGTACCATCCCGATTTTGTGTTCGTCAGCGTACTTCTGCAATTCAGGATATCTACGATCCCACCCTTCACTCTTGCGCTCTTCATTACCCACAACGAAAGGACACGTATTGCAGGTGAAAATCACGAGCAATCCATTTTCTTTTTTCAAATCGTTGAGGGAATATTTTTTGCCGGAGATGTCCTCCATCTTCAAATCGGCTTTAGGTGCTTTCGCGCCAATGGCTAGCGTTTCTGGGGCATTGGCGGTGAAGGCAAAAAAGGTGGTAGCCAATGCTGCTACTGCGAAAAATGAAAATATTTTCTTCATGAGTTGTATGAATTTTACGATTTGGTTTTGACAAATGTGTTTGAAAATGTGATTTGGATTCGTCAAAGAGCTGTTAAATATGAATAACGGCTCTTGTGAAACGTGATTACTCAACACGCATCATGGTGTTGTGAGCAAATCTGCGAACCAGGCGTCTCACCAGCAGCAAGGTGAAGAGTGAGCCCACGGTTATCACTGTGAGGAAGATGCCGACCACATCCCACCACTTAATGCTGATGGGATATGCATCCACCATTGCGCCTTCCATCGTGATGAGTCCGTATTTCTGCTGTAGGTAGCAGAGCAGCAATCCGATAATTGTTCCAATAACAGCTCCAATGAGATTAATCAATATGCCTTCATAGACGAATATGCTCTCAATGCTTCGGGTGGTGGCGCCCATGCTGCTCAAGGTGAAAATGTCTTTTTTCTTCTCGATGATGAGCATGGTCAAAGAGGCAATGATGTTGAAGCAAGCAATGACGAGAATGAAAAGCAGGATGAGAAATGTTGCCCATTTCTCTGAAGCGTTGGTCTTGTATATGATGGCATTCTTATCGTAGCGTGTCTGGACTTTCAAATTGTCAGGCAGTACAGCTTCCAAAGCTTTCTGTATGCGGAAGATGTCTTTGTCGTTATGAACGAATACCTCAATGGAAGAGATCTCGTTTTCCATCCCAAAAAGCGAGCGAGCGAACTTGAGCGGAACAATCACATACTTCGCATCGAGTTCGGCATTTACTGAGAAGATCCCGCTCACATTGATAGCTTCGCGGTTGAACGCATTCTCCTTGTGTCGCGAGAGTTTCTTTCCGCGAATGGGTGCGTTGATTTGCATCACAGTAGGAGCATAGCCATAGAGCGGCATAAAGAGCTCGCTTCGCACCCCAAGTCCCACTACGGCATAAGAGAATTTGTCGTCCTCCAGCAAAAACTCCCCATCGTAAATCATGCTGTCAATGGGGGAGAGCTGAGCAAAAGAGCGGTCCACTCCTTTGATAGTAGCCACGGCATTGTGGTTTTGATGACTGAGCCATGCTTCTTCTTCAATGGTGCGGCTCAATCCCTTGACGCCCTCTATTAGCAGGATTTGCTTGTCCGTAACGAGCGAGTCGGGAAACATTTTTCCTTCGACAGCCATGATGGTCAAAGGCGCATCGAAATTGGCAAACAGCTTTTTTACCAAATCGTCAATGCCGTTGAAGGCGCTCATCACAGTTATCATAGCAGCGGCAATAAATGCCACCACCATCATCGATATCATAGAGATGAGGTTGATGATTCCCCGCGATTTTTTCGCGAAGAGGTGTCTGCGTGCTATGAAGAATGACGGGTTCACTCTGCCGATGACAACTTGTTATTTTTTCAGAAGACGTTCAATTTCTTCATAATAATCCAACGAGTCATCAATGTAGTAGTGCAGTACCGGCACTTTGCGCAATTGCTTTCCGACCTCAGCCGTCAATAATTTCTTAATTTGAAAATCCTTCCCTTTAACCAGTTCAAGACCGGCTTCTTTTTTCTCTGAAGGAAAGAAGCTGAGATAGACCTTCGCAATGCTCAAGTCCGGAGATACACGCACTTGAGTAACGGTAATCATCATCCCATCAAACAGCGTATTGGTGTTCTGCTGAAAGATGATAGATAGCTCTCTCTTAATTAATGAACCTACTTTTTCTAAACGAATTCCTGCCATAAGGCGCGAATGTACGATGACCGACTGACACAGCGCATATTTGCTCCATGACTCCATCAGAAGTATTCATTAGGAAAGGACAACCAGGGGATATCCCGCAGGTTTTGGATTTGATAAAGGAATTGGCTGAATATGAGCGCGCCTTGCATGAGGTGACCAACACCGCGGAGCAAATGCTCGAGGACGGTTTTGGCGATCAGCCGGCATATGGCCTGTTTGTGGCGGAAATGGACGGCAAAATTGTGGGTATTGCACTGCATTATATCCGCTATTCTACCTGGAAGGGCAAGATGCTTTATCTCGAGGACATAGTTGTGAAGGAATCCATGCGCGGTCAGCGCATCGGTGCCAAGTTGTTTGAGGCCTGCTTACAACTGGTAAAAGAGAAGGATTATGCCGGGTTGGTTTGGCAGGTGTTGGACTGGAACGAGCCGGCTATCAACTTCTACAAAAAATATGATGCGGAATTGGATGGCGAATGGATCAATGGACGAATTTCGCGTGCACAAATAGATAAGGCTTTAGCAAGGAGATGAAAGTATTCAAGTTTGGCGGAGCATCTGTAAAAGACGCGGCTGCGGTGAAAAACGTAGCCGATATATTGGAACGCTACTCCGGTGAAAAACTCATCGTGGTGGTGAGCGCCATGGGCAAAACCACCAACTTGCTGGAAGAAGTACACCGATTACGCTTTCATCAATTGGATTATTCCGATGCGTTGCAACGCATGAAAGATTATCATATCACCATTGCCGCAGAGTTGTTTGGTGAACATGCCGAGGCGATGGAACTGCTGATAAAGCGACTTGATGAGTTGGAAGATTACCTCAAGGAGCCGTGCAGCAATGAATTCGATAGGGAATATGATCAGGTGGTGTCGTATGGAGAGATTGTTTCAACCACGTTGGTGGAAGCATATTTACGTGTCCGCAACATTGCCTCGCGTTGGTTGGATGCACGCGAAATCATCATCACCGATGATTGTTATCGCAATGCACGTATTCTTTGGGATACATGCAAGCAGAAGGTGAATGATATCCTATCGGAATTCGAGAAAAACGATGTGCTCGTTCTTCAAGGTTTTATTGGTAAATCACTGCGTGGCTACACCACAACACTTGGCCGAGAAGGTTCTGATTTCACGGCATCCATTATGGCCTTCTTGCTGGATGCAGAGAGTGTAACCATCTGGAAAGATGTTCCCGGTATGCTCAATGCCGATCCGAAGTGGTTTAAGGATACTGTGAAGCTCGATAAGATTTCGTTTAAAGAAGCCATTGAGTTAGCCTATTACGGAGCAAGTGTCATTCACCCAAAGACTATTAAACCCTTGCAGAACAAAGGCATTCCGCTTTACATCAAATCCTTCATTCATCCACTGGAAGAGGGAAGTGTAATTCAGGAAAGCGAGGAGTTTGATGGGGCAGTGCCTAGTTATATCTTCAAAGGAAATCAAGTTTTGGTGTCGGTGATACCAAAGGATTTCAGCTTCGTGGCAGAGGACAATCTCAAAGAAATTTTTGAAACGCTTTCATCACTTGGAGTGCGCATCAATCTCATGGAAAACTCGGCCATCAGTTTTTCGTTTTGCATTGATAAGGATGAGTACAAACAAGAACAATTGTTTGAAAAGTTGAAGAACAACTACACCATCAAGTACAACGAGAATCTAACGCTTATTACAATTCGTCACTACGATGATAAGACGATTCAGAAATTGGCGGAAGGTCGTCAAATCTTGTTGGAGCAACGCAGCAGAGCCACCGTGCGCATGATTGTACGCTAAAAAAATCCGACTTGCCTATTTGACAAGTCGGACTTTTGAGAGTGATTGGGAGGGGAATTGAGAGTAGGTTAGTTCTTCACCCATCGTTTACGAATAGAGAAGTTATTACCGCTTATCTGCACGATGTAAAATCCTTCAGCAAGTTCATTTACCGGGATGGATACGAGTTGTGATGAACCGGCTTTTTGTTGCCAAACGAGTTGACCACTTGTCGTAAACAAATCAATGTTTTGTGGTTGTTCCTGAAGCATGCTCATATCAATGTTGAGCAAGTGAGATGATGGGTTAGGGTAAACAGTTATGGACTCGGCAAGAGAATGTTCATCGATTGAAGTAACAATGATTTCCACACATTCTGCAAAGTCCTCGCAGTCGCCATTGGTGAGTCGAAGTGTGTAAAATCCACTTTGGGTTACGTTGTAAACCGGTCCGGTTGCACCTTGTATTGGTGCTTCTAATTCACAGTTGTACCACTGGAATTCGCCATCGTTAACGGCAGTCAATGTCCATCCATTCACAACAAATTCTGCAACGTTTTGGATGATGGTGAGCGTTAGAATCAATGTCGTGTCCGGGTCATACGCGATAGTGTACACTCCTGTTTCATTAAATGTTTCGCCATAGATGGTGTATTCATTGCAAGCGGTAACAGTTTGTGAGACTTGTACTACGTTTGGATGAATCCGATTCAAGAAGATATCGTTGTTATTGGACCCGACAGCGATGAACTTGTTCTGAGAGGATACTATTTCATAGTCTTTACCAGAGGGTGAGAAACTATTGTTCAATACCAAGATACCACTGGGCTCTGTTGCTACTACTCCATCGCTGTTTACCTTGTGTGCAACAAAACCAGTGTTTGTTCTGTGGGTTACATATATGTTGTTATTAGCATCTAGGTCAAATTTGGGATAGGTGCCATTAGCAGTAAGATTGGCAACTTGTACACCGTTTTCTTGCCAAAGAAGGACACCGTTAGTGGTGAGTTTTTGGGCATAGATCGCGTTGTTGTTCAAGATGCCTGAGCGAGAATCTGACCAGACGATGCAATATTCGTTGCCGGATTTTTTCCAATAGAATCTGCTCTGATTATCGGGTGCCGCACAAATGATTTTGGTGTTTTCATTCCAGTCCAAAAGCCCGTTAGAAGCAAGAAGTCTTCTTGCATAAATGTTGGTGCCATTGGCCTCGGGTCCATAACCTTCCCACAGTAGTGTAATTCCTTGAGCGTCACCAATGGCGCTGTATTGATAGCTGAGACCGTTATAACCTGCTGTGACATTCACCCAATCAGGCCAAGCGTTGCTGAGGTTGTCAACCCCTATTACCCGCATACAACGCAGAATAGCACCGGAGCCATTTCCCGAGGATGCATAAACGTAGAGGCCTCCACTTTGATCCGAGCTAATTCCATAACTGCCGAAACCAATGAGTCCGGGAATTGTGCTACCGTTAAAAGGCCAAAGAAGATTGCCATTTGCATCTATTTTAATTATTCGACATGTATTTGAACCACCAATCAATGTTCCCGAGGTAGACACATAATAATAATTCTGTGATTTGACTATAAATGCTGTTGCCAACGAGTTAGGATAACTTGTAGGGTCGAAGACTTTTATATCTTCCTCCCACAAAGGTTGGCCGTTGGCATCTGTTCTTCTTACATAAACACCATTTTGTGAAGCATCTGTATTGTTGTTTACTGCAAACGCAAATAGAAATTCGCCATTGTTTTCACGCACAAATGAGAATGCTCTGAT